>NZ_JBHSOA010000138.1:0-197726 GCF_042655885.1 Streptomyces chlorus | reverse complement strand
GACACTCCTTCGCAGTGAGGGGTGGAACCTGCGGTTGGTTTGCCGGAACCCTGCCCTTTGGCTGTGTCCGTCGCTATCGTCTCGCCATCGCCTACAAGCCTGGGGGGCTCATGGACCTGACCGATGTCAGCAAGGCCGTGGAGGACGGGAACGGCTACGCGGCTATCTCCGTTAAGACGCTGAGGAACGCTTTCGGCGCTCAGCGCGCAAAGAGCAACGTGGTGCAGCAGATCTCAGCGGGCCTCCGGGCCGGTGGCTTCGGGCACGTGCCGTTCGACATCCCGAAGCGGCAGGACCGCACCGTGCTGGTCTACCGCCTGGACGGAACCTCGGCTTCCGCGCTCCTCGCTCTGGTAGAGGCAGCGCACGGAGACGGCGAACAGGCAAACGGCTCGGCATGGCTGCTCTCCACCATGCTGCCGGCCATCAACGACAAGAAGTAGGGGCGACCGGGGAGGTCGGCGACAGAGCTTTTGGGTCGGCCTCCCCCGCATCAGCGTGGCGGTCCTCCTTGGCTGACGCTCATCGCAGTCCGAGGGGCTCTGAGAGGATGCCGCTCGCCCCTTGGCGGCGGAGCGAACGTTTCCCGTGGTGCGGTGAGTGGGGCGGGTGGGACTCGAACCCACGGCCGACGGATTATGAGTCCTTTGGGGATCTTGACGCCCCTTGTCGATCAACACTCATCCATGACGTTTCAGCAGGTCAGATGGGGTGAATCATGTCGGCGCTCCTCAGCCCTTGTCAGTCTTTTCCTGTCCTTGCGGCCCCAACGCAGCCTCAATGAGGCGCCAAGGGCCCCGGCCGAAGGCGTGGAGGGCGATCCCGCCAGCTCGGGAGAGTGCCTCGAACGCGCCGAGGCTCCGACCCTCTACTCGAGACGGAGCCTCTGGCCAAGTCCTAGCAGGTGCGGCTCCCGACGAGCCTCCGGCTGAACACCTCCGGTGACGGAATCCTGCGATCACTGCGTGATGCTTCCCGGGGACGACACACGGGTGCCGCCATGCCGGCGACCCTGTGGTGCACCTGCTGCGCAGCACCCGGATTGCCCGATCGGTTGGCATCGAAGCAGACGCAGCGGAGCGATCGGGACGGACTCTTGCCTTATTGGCTGATGGAGCGCGGCGCGTCGAACAGCTTCAGCGAATCGCTGTCGCGGACCGACGCGCCGCATTTCGCCATGCCCGTGTTTAGCACGGTCGGGTTCGGAGACATCACCCCGCGCAGCGAAGAGGCCCGGCTGCTCACCGCGGGGCAGGTGACGGTGAACCTCCTACTGATCGGAGTGGCGGCCGGGCTTCCGGTGACCACGGTTCAGGGAGGCAGGTGACAGCGGGGCCAGCCGGCTACCGGCGGCGAGAACGGCGCCACACCCACCGCCCGGTGCCCCGGCGAAGCGTGGGCAGCTCCAGGTCGGCACGGCGCCTTACCTCGGTCACCGTGTATGTCGGCTGGAGCGTCGGCGCAGCGTGAAGACGCAGGCGAGCATGCCGAGGCCCCAGGCGATCAGAAGGGCGCCCCAGAGCGGCATGGTCACCTCTGGAATGAGAAGGCGGATCTTGACGTTCGCGCGGTTCTCGAAGATGAAGATCAGAGCGATCACGGTGATCAGAAAGAACGGTGCGAAGCGGCGGACACCAGGGCGGGAGAAGAACGGCGTGTGTTCCTTGTGGTGTGTGCTGGTCCGAGTCATGGGATGCCTCTCAATCACACGTTGTCCCTGGCTCCAGCATCCTCTTCCACCGTACGGCCCGCTGCTGAAGCGACCGTGGCCCCTGCGCGGCGCCGCTCGCCGCGGTCGGGCCGCGCCGCATACAAGCCGTGCCGGGCCCCGCCTGGGAGTGGGACGTCGAGCGGCTCTCGGCGAGTCTCGTCATCGCGGGCCGGGCAAACGGCGTCGACGACGCCGAGCGCGCCCGCATCGTGAGCTCCACGGTGCGTTCGTACCGCGAGGCGGTGATCCGCTTCGCACTGCCGCGGCGTAGGGGACCGTTCCTCTCGCACCAGGGCGACTCCCGCCCGGAGTGACTCCGCCGACCTCGGTCCACCAACCGGTTGACCTCCGTGGCGGGTCACGGGTCGTCCTCCGGGGCGGCTGGGACGATGCGCGCATGGCACCAGGAACAGGCACTGCCGAGAGTTCGGCAACGACGCGCATCGTCCTGCCGACCCTCGCGGCCGGGCAGTTCCTGATGGCGCTCGACAGCTCGGTCATGAACGTCTCGATCGCGACGGTGGCCGAAGACCTGGGCACGACGGTGACGGGTATCCAGGGCGCCATCACGGCCTACACCCTCGTGATGGCGATGTTCATGATCCTCGGCGGCAAGGTAGGGGCGCTGATCGGCCGCAAACGCGCGTTCATGATCGGCTGCCTCATCTACGGCTGCGGCTCCCTCACCACGGCGCTCGCGCCGAACCTGCCGGTGCTGCTGCTCGGCTGGTCGCTGCTCGAGGGAATCGGGGCGGCGCTCATCCTGCCCGCGATCGTGGCGCTCGTGGCGAGCAACTTCGCCGCTGAACGCCGTCCGGCCGCCTACGGTCTCGTCGCGGCCGCGGGGGCTGTGGCGATCGCGGCCGGGCCGCTCATCGGAGGTGTCGCGACGACGTACTTCTCCTGGCGGTGGGTCTTCGCCGGTGAGGTCGTGATGGTGCTCGGCATCCTGGTGCTCGCCGGCCGCATCGCTGACGCGCCGATCGGCGAACGCCCTCGCATCGATCTCGTCGGTGCCGTGCTGTCCTCGCTCGGGCTCGGGATCTTCGTCTACGGCGTACTCCGCTCGGACGAATGGGGCTGGTTCCAGCCGAAGCCCGACGCGCCCTCGTGGCTCGGGGTTTCGCTGGTCGTGTGGCTGATGCTGGCCGGTCTGCTGCTGGTCTGGCTCTTCCTCCGCTGGGAGGCCCGCAGGGTGGAGCGGCGCAGGGAACCACTCATCGACCCGGCCATGCTGCACAACAGGCAGCTCACCGGCGGGCTGACGATGTTCTTCTTCCAGTACCTCGTTCAGATGGGCGTGTTCTTCGTCGTACCGCTCTACCTGTCGGTCGCCCTGGGTCTGTCCGCGCTCACGACCGGCGCCCGCATCCTGCCGCTCTCCTTGACGCTGCTGGCGGCCGCCGTCCTGATCCCCCGCTTCTTCCCGAACGTCTCGCCTCGGCGGGTGGTGCGGCTCGGGGTCCTCGCGTTGCTCGCGGGCGCGGTGGTCCTGATGGCCGCGCTCGACGCGGACGCCGGCGCGGAAATCGTCACCCTCCCCCTCCTGCTGATCGGATTCGGCATGGGCGCGCTGGCGTCCCAGCTCGGTTCGGTCACCGTGTCCGCGGTGCCCGAAGTACAGAGCGCCGAGGTCGGCGGCGTCCAGAACGCCGTCACCAACCTCGGCGCCTCGATCGGTACGGCACTCGCCGGGTCGCTCATGATCGCTGCGCTGACGACTTCCTTCCTCACCAGCGTGGACCAGAATCCGGCGATCCCGGCCGAGGTCAAGAGCCAGGCGACCGTCGAACTCCAGAGCGGCGCACCCTTCCTGTCGGACGCCCAGCTCAAGTCCGCCCTCGACGAAGCGGGCACGAGCACGGAGGTGGCTCAGGCGGCACTCGACGCGAACACCGACGCCAGGATCGACGGTCTGCGCGCCGCACTCGCCATCCTCGCCTTCACCGCTCTGCTCGCGATGTTCTTCACCTCACGGATCCCGAAGACCCAGCCCCGTTCGACGGAGCCATAGTCGCGGGACGGCTGGAACCAAGCCGTCCCGGACCGGATCGGACCGGATCGGACCCGCGAGAGATCACAGAGCTGGGCCGGAAGGCCGACTCGGAACTGGGGGGTCCGCCGTCGGACGAAACCCCTGGCGTCCGTGGCCGCGAGGCGCCGGCACGCGCCGGAGTGCACCGTCGACATCACACCGAGGCCGAAGCCGCGTGTGGCACAGCCTGCCCGTGAAGGGAGGCCACGTCGCCCGAGGGGTCGACCCGCAGTACGCGGAGCTGGTGGCGGTGTGGAAACGCACACGGCAGCCGGGCTCCCGTGGCCCTCGGGAAGCACGCCCTGTGCGGGGGTTCGTGATCCCCTGCAAGTCCTGACCCGCCCAGCGGCGCAACACACCCCCGGGTTGAACCCGCGGGCCCCGGCCGACGGCCTCCACGGACTCGGAAACCCCCTCCGCCTGGAGGGGGCTGACGTCCGGCGGCCGGCCAGAAGGTTTCTGCACGCGTAGTGCTTGGTGGGGCGGGTGGGACTCGAACCCACGGCCGACGGATTATGAGTCCTTTGGGGATCTTGGCAATCCTTGCCGATCAACGCTCGTCCTTGACGTTTTCGCAGGTCAGATGGGGCTATCCATGTGAGTGCTTCTCAGCCCTTGTCAGTCTGTTCCTGCCCTTGCGGCCTCAACTCGGCCTCAACGAGGCCCGACAGGATCGCACTGAAGACGAAAAGGACGATCGCGCCAGCTGAAAGACGGGATTCGAACCCACGCGCAGTGGACTTCCAACGCGCAGAGGCTCCACTCCGGGGTGCCGGGTGGGCCTGGCGCACGATGCCCTGCGCCGACAACAGCGCGACAAGCTCCCGGTCGGCCCGCTCACCGAGCACCCAGCACCGAGCACCCAGCACCCGCGATTGGCGCGGAACAGGGCCACGTCGTCCATGTTCGAATCCCAGCCCACGTGGTCCCGCCCTAGCTGGTCCTGCTCTGGATTGACGTAGCTCGCCCCGGTCGGTGACGGACGAGGAGGCGCAAGCCGCCAGGGCTTTTGCGCCTCCGTCTCCGCCTGAGCGTTTTGACCCTCGCGCTCGCGGAGGCTCCACCCGCCGGATACTCGGGGGCGGAGCCTCCGCGGTCACGGTTGCTTGTCGGCTTGGCCGGCGGTCACAGCTCCTTCGCGTAGGTGTCCTGGTACGCCGCCCTCCCTCCGAACACGTTCAGGCCGATGTGTCCGCTCGTGTACGTCGTGTCCGTCACGTCGATGATCCGCTTGCCGTTGAGGAACACCTGGATGCGGTCGCCCTCGGTGAGGATGCGGACGGGGTAGCTCGTGCCGCGGCGGACCAGTGCCGGGACGCGGGCGAGGGCGGCGCCGTCGTCGAAGTAGCCGTTGGCCTTGGCGACCAGGCGGATCACGCGTAGGTCGGGGTCGATGTTGAGGCAGTAGGCGTCGGCGCCGTCGGAGGAGGCGCGCCAGAGGAGGGAGAGGGCGCCGCTCGTGTCCGGGGCGGGGCCGCCGAGCCGGACCAGAGTGGTGAGGTCCAAGTCCGTCGCCGTGCGGGCCGAGATCGCGTTGGAGTCCTTGTCGAAGCTTCCGGCGCGGCCCGCGCTGTCCGTCGACCAGCGGCCGGCGGGGGTGATCGTCAACTTGCCGAGGTCCGAGCGGAATTCACCGCCGCTCGGGGCGGCCACCAGCGGCTTCACCCGATCCACCAGGCGGAAGGTGCTGTCGAGCCTGTGCACCTTGAGCGACTCGATGTGCGCGGTGCCGCCCTTGGCGTAGAAGGCCATGCCGTCGGCGTCCGGGCCGGGGAAGATCAGGCTGGTCACGGCGGCCTGTCCGTCCGCGCCGAATGCCTCGACCGAGGACGAGTCGACGTACACGCGCAGGGTCGCGCGGCCGTCGGTCGTCTTCATCGGCGCGGTCGTGCGGCCCGTGAAGTACTGCGTGAAGTCGCTCAGGCCCGATGCCGAGCGGTCCACGAACAGCTCCTGTGCCTCGGCTTCGTATCCGACGGTCGTGTGCTGGTCGTCGTCGGTCCGGAGCCGGAAGCCGATCTCCGTGGCGGTGCCGAGGGTGATCTCGGCCTCGATCTCGTAGGCGATGCCCCGGACTCCCGCGAGCGGGTTCGCGGAGTCGGGGCGGACGGCGAGGCCCTTGCGGGTCGTGGTGGACGTGCGCAGCGTGGCCAGCTCCGGGACCGGGCGCTGCGCCAGGCGTACGCCGTCGGCGGTGTCCGTGAGGGTCAGTTCGCGGGGGGTGCTCAGCTGGCCGTTCCAGCCGCCGGTCGGGGCGCTGAAGGGGTAGTCCCAGTTGCTCATCCAGCCGAGCCAGACGCGGCGGTCGTCGGTCAGGCCGTAGAAGGACATGGCGGCGTAGTAGTCACGGCCGGAGTCGGCGCGCAGGACCGTGCCGGCCTTCTGGTCGGGAGCGAAACCGGTGCCGTTCCACTCACCCGTGAAGTACTGGGCGGCCGAGCCGTTCGTGGCGCGTACGGCACCGGTGCTCAGGGTGAGGACCCACTTCACCTTGTCCTTGTCGCCGTCGACGGGGAGCGGGAAGAAGTCGGGGCACTCCCAGACGCCGGGTGTGGCCCAGTCGCCGTAGCCGAAGGAGCTGACGTGGGTCCAGGTGAGGAGGTCGGTGGAGGTGAAGAAGCGGATGTGGTCGCCGCCGGAGACGACCATCAGCCACTGGTCGTGGGCCTCGTCGCGGATGACCTTCGGGTCGCGGAAGGTCCAGTCGGCGTCGGGGCCGCCCGGGTTCTGCACGGCCGGACTCGAGCCGCCGTGCAGCTGCCACGATCGGCCCTTGTCCTTGCTGTACGCGATGCGCACGCTGGCGTTCCCGCCCGACTTGTCCGGGTGGTAGCTCGTGTAATAGGCGATCAGGCCCGAGCCGCCGTCGAAGAGACCGGAGGTGTCGTCGGCGTCCACGACCGCGCAGCCGGTCCAGCAGTGGCCGTAGGCGTTCCAGGGCAGGGCGATCGGCAGGGGCTGCCAGTGGACGAGGTCGGTGCTGACCGCGTGCGCCCAGCGGCCCTCGTCCTGGTGGAAGAGGTGGTACTCGCCGTCGTGGTGCAGCAGGCCGCAGGGGTCGCTGGTGGAGCCGGTGAGCTGGGAGTAGTGGTACGTGGGGCGGTACGGCTCGGTGAAGTAGTCGGCGGTGCCGCGCACCTCGACGTTCTGGAAGTACGACGTCCCGTGCGCGGCCGCGGTGCCGAAGGCGGCGCCCTTGGTGCGGGACACGCGGGTCTTGAGCGCGCGTACGCCGTCCACGTACACCTCGATGGTTCTGCCCGTCGCGCGGGCCTCGACGCGGTACGTGCCTCCGGCCGTGATGCGCCGGACCGGGCCGGAGGCGGAGGCGAGGCGGGTGCCGGAGGAGCGGTCCAGCAGGGTGACGGCGTTGCGGCCGGCTTCCAGGCGGGCTTCGTAGCCGCCGGAGCCGTTCGCGGACGCGCGCAGGGCGAGGCCGGCCGAGGAGGAGCGGTCGCCGGGTGTGATGTCGGCCCTCGCCACCAGGTCGCCGTCGGTGAAGGGGGCCGTGCGCAGGCCGTTCTCGCCGCGGATGCCGCGCAGGTCAGGGCTCCAGGTGCCGGAGCGGGGCGTCCAGCCCTGGAGGCCGGTGGCGAGGTCGGCCGCGGCGATGTTCTCGAAGGACACCTCGCCGGCCGATGCCGTGACGGCGAGTCGGCCCTTGGTGTGGGTGGAGTCCTGGGCGGTGATGACGGGGCTGTAGCCGTCGGGAGAGAGGAAGTTGGTCTGCCAGTGCACGCGCAGTTCGTCGTGTTCGGCTTCGACGCGCAGACGGTAGACCGTGTCGGCCTTGATGGTGGTCGCGTAGGTGCCGAGGGTGACGTTGCCGTCGATGCGGTAGAGCCTCAGCCTGTCCTGGTCCGCGTCGACTTGGACGCCGTAGCCGCGCGTGGCCTTGGCGTCGGTGCGCACCAGCAGTGAGGCGATGGCGGAAGCGTCGTGCAGGAGCAGGTCGGCCTGGAGCGCGGTGTCGTACGTCTTGGTCGTGGTGATGGCGCGGGCGGTGGCTCCCTGGGTTGGGGCCGCGCGCCAGCCCAGCGGACTCGCCGTCCAGGTGCCGCCGCTCGTGGTCCAGCCGGTGAGGTTGGTGGTGACCGAGGAGAGGGAGGGCGGGCCGAAGGTGACCTTGCCGCCCTGGGCGAGCAGGCCCACCGAGCCGGTGTCGTGGCGGTGGTCCTCGGTGTGGAGAAGCCGCTTGCCGTCGACATGCACCGTCAGCTCGGGTCCGTCGACCGCCACTTCGAGGTCGTAGGGCTTTCCGGCCTGCGCGCCCGGAAGTGGAGCGGTGGCGAGTGTGTCGCCGCCGGCCAGGTCGTAGAGCCGTATGCGGGAGCGGCCGGGGTCGAGGGCGACCGCGTATCCGGTCGAGCCGTCGAGGGCGGCCCGGAACACCAACGCGCCTACGACGGAGGAGGATTGGGACGTGACGCGGGCCGCGTACGTGCCTTTGGCCGCGAGTGGCTGCTCGGACAGGGCGAGGGCGGGCCCGCGGCGGCCGGCGGTCGCCGTCTGGCCGCCGTCGGAGGTGCGGGTCCAGGTGCCGGTGACGGGGATGGGGTCGGGGATCGGGGTGGCGGCGGGGGTCGCTCCGGTGGTGCTCGGGGTGGCGGCCTGTGCTGCGGGGAGGATGCCTCCGAGAGGCAGCAGGGTGGCGGCGGTTCCTCCGGCGAGCAGGAGGGTACGGCGGGACACGCTCATGGCAGCTCCTGATGAGAACAGGGGAGGGTGGGCCACGGCCCGGGGGGACGTCCACCCCGCGGGCCGTGGTCGTGTGTAAGACGGTCACGGCCACAGCGGCCGGGGCCCGTCGGTCAAGGCCGACGCCATCTGCCAGGCGTCGAACCGCTCCAGGGCCACATCGCCGTCGGCACCGATACCGACGCCGACGGCCTCGTCCGGGCGGGTGGGGTAGATGCGGGCGGTGAGGGGCCGCCCGTTGGCGAAGATCTCCAGTGCGGAGTGGTCGACGAGGACGCGCAGGTCGACCCGGCCCTCGGGGCCCAACGACAGGTCGCCGTACCGGGGTTCGGTGTCGACCGTCGGGTCGAGGCTGCTGGTCTCGCGGTGCAGACGGAGGGTGCCGCCCGTTCCGTCGTGCGACCGGCTCACCTCCACGACCGTGCGTTCCGCGCCGTCCGGTGTCTCGCGGAGCACGAGCCGGACGGTCGCTCCGGGGGCGAGACGCAGGGTCGTCTCGATGTCCAGCTGGTCCCCGCGCACGGCGGGCAGCGGGGTGTACGGGTCGGCCAGCCGGCCCGGAGCCACCTCTACGCGCTCCCGCCGCAGCTCGGTCAGCTCCGGTACCGGGGCCTGGTGCAGGCCGCCGTCCGTGGCGAGCGTGACGACCCTCGGCAGGGACATCACACCGCACCAGCCGGCCTGCGCGTTCGCCTCGTCCGTCCGGCCTTCCTGGAGCCAGCCGAACATGATGCGGCGGCCGTGCTCGTCGCGGGTGGACTGGGGGGCGTAGAAGTAGCGGCCGCCGTAGTCGAGGCGATGGAGGGCGGTCGGGGTGAAGGTGTCGCCCTGGTAGCGGCCGGTCCAGTACAGGGGGTGGTGGGTGGTGCCCTCGTCCCAGGCGGAGAAGACCAGAACGTCGGTGCTGCCGGCCTCCTCGTCCTCGCCGAGCCGGAAGAGGTCGACGCACTCCCACATCGTGCCGGTCCAGTCGAGCTCGCCCCGGTTCTGCGAGGCGTCGCCGGTCAGCAGGGGGCCGACGTAGCGCCAGCTGCGCAGGTCGTCGGATTCGTACAGGAAGGCCGTTCCGCCGACGCCCCGGATTCCCGAGCCCACCAGCTGACGCCACACCGTGTTCTCGCCGGAGCCCTCCCGCCAGACGCAGTGGTCGCGGAAGGCCGTGATGTCGACGCCCTCCGGCGGGGCGGTGATGACCGGGTTGGCCGAGTCCTTGGTCCAGTACGTCAGATCCGCCGATCCCCTGGCCACGCAAGGGAGTTCATGCTCGCCGTGCCTGCCCGAGTAGACGAGCGTGGGCACCCCCCCGTCGTCCACCAGGACACCGGACCAACAGCCGTCGCGGTCCGGGCCGTCCGAGCCTGGCACCAGGGCGACTGGCTCATCGGCCCAGTGCACGAGGTCGGTACTGGTGGCGTGGCCCCAGTGGATGCGGTGGTGGGCGGCGGCGAGCGGGTTGTACTGGTAGAAGAGGTGGTAGACGCCGTTCCAGTGACTCAGCCCGTTGGGGTCGTTGAGCCAGCCGCCGGGCGAGGTGAAGTGGAAGCGGGGGCGGTGGGGGTCGCGCAGGGCGCGCTCGGCCAGCCCCTCGGCGGTGGGACTGCCGGAGGGGAGGGTGAGGTCGTGGGTCATGCGGCGGTGGTCTCCGCTTTCTCGGTGTCGTCGGTGGCCTCGCTGTCCGGCCGGTCGGTGGCCTTGAGGACGCGGCGGGCGATGTCGGAGGCGGGTGCGCGCAAGTGGCAGCGCACCCAGTGGGGCTGTCCGTCGTCTTCGCCGACGATGTGGCGGACGGGCTCGGTGCGGCTGCACGTGCCGTCGTCGCCATAGGGGCAGGACGTGGGGTTGAGGATCGCCTCGCGGAGCTTGGCGCGCTCGACGGGGTCGTAGCTGCCGGCCCGTTCGGGGTCGGGTACGGCGGACAGCAGCAGGCGGGTGTAGGGGTGGGCGGGGGCGTCCATGACGGCCAGTGCGTCGCCGCCCTCGACGAGTTCGCCGGCGAACATGACCATCGTGGTGTCCGCGAGGTAGCGGGCGGAGCCCAGGTCGTGGGTGATGTAGAGCATGGCGATGTTCCGCTCGTCGCGCAGGCGCCGCATCAGGTTGAGCACGCCGACGCGCACGGAGACGTCCAGCATCGACGTCGGTTCGTCGGCCAGGATGAGGCGCGGTTCCACCGCCAACGCGCGAGCGATGGAGACGCGCTGACGCTGGCCGCCGGAGAGTTCGTGCGGGTAGGACTGGAGCATGTCCTCGGTCAGGCCGACCGTTTTTATCAGCTCGCGCAGCGCCTCTGGTGTGGCGGAGTGGCCGTGCAGGACGAGGGCCCGGGTGAGGAAGTGCTCGATGCGGTGGACGGGGTTGAGTGAGCCGAAGGGGTCCTGGAACACCATCTGGACCTTGCGGCGGTACGCCCGTGATGCCCGGCGCCGCTCGGTGCGCAGGACGTCCTCGCCGTCGAGCAGCACCTGTCCGGCGGAGGGCTGTTCGAGGCGGGCGAGACAGCGGGCGATGGTGGACTTGCCGCTGCCGGACTCGCCGACCAGGGCGGTGATCCGGCCGGCCGGGAGATCGAAGGAGACGTCGTTGACGGCTCGGACGCGGCGCCGGGAGAAGACGGTGCCGACCTGGAAGTCCTTGGTCAGACCGCGTACGGACAGCAGGGGCTGGGTCATCGCGGGGCTCCCTGGGCACTCTGGGCCGCCCACCGGCCGGGGGCGATCTCGCGCAGGTCGGGGATGTTCATGGAGCAGTCCGAGCGGTCCTCGGGACAGCGGACGTGGAAGCCACAGCTGTCGGCGGTGCGCGGGGCGTCGAAGAGGCCGGTGAGTTCTTGGCGCGGGCCGGTCAGCGGCGGGAAGGCGTTCATCAGCGCCTCGGTGTAGGGGTGGAGCGGATGGGCGAACAAGTCCTTGGCGTCGGCGAGTTCGACGATCCGTCCGCCGTACATCACGCCCATGCGGTCCGACAGCTCGACCATCAGAGACATGTCGTGGGTGATGAAGAGGATGGAGAAGCCCAGCTCCCGCTGGAGGTCGCGGATCTGCGCCATGATCTCCTGCTGCACGACCACGTCGAGCGCGGTGGTCGGCTCGTCCATGATCAGCAGCCGGGGGCGCAGTGCGACTGCCATGGCGATGACGACGCGCTGGCGCATGCCGCCGGAGAGCTGGTGCGGGTACGCCTTCAGCCGCCCCGGGTCGATGCCCACCATCTGAAGCAGCTCGCCCGCCCGCTCCCGCGCGGCCCGCTTCTTCAGCTTCTCGTGGGTGGTGAAGATGTCGACGATCTGCTCGCCGATGGTCAGGACGGGGTTGAGCGAGTTCATCGCCGACTGGAAGACCATGGCGCTCTCCCGCCACCGGAAGGCGCGAAGCTCGCGTGCGTCCAGGGCGAGGACGTTGCGGCCCTGGAAGCGGATGCTGCCCGCGGTGATTTCCGCCGGGGGCTTCAGCAGTCGCATCACCGCGTTGGCGATGGTCGACTTGCCGCAGCCGGATTCTCCGGCGAGGCCGAAGATCTCTCCGGCTCCGATGGAGAAGGAGACGTCGTCGGCGCCCACGACGGTGCGTCCGTCACCGCGGTATTCGACGCGCAGGCCGTTCACCTCAAGTACGGGTTCCATGGCTCAGCCCCTCCTTTCACGCCGGGCACGGCGGCTGCGCAGCCTGGGGTTGGTGATCTCGTCGACCGCGTAGTTGACCAGCGCGAGCGCGAACGCGACGAGCGCGATGCACAGTCCGGAGGGGACGAAGGCCCACCACGTGCCGGTCATCAGCGCGCCGTCGTTGCTGGCCCAGTACAGGTTGGTGCCCCAGCTGACGACGCTGCTGTCGCCGAGGCCGAGGAACTCCAGGCCGGCCTGGGCGCCGATGCCGAAGATCACGCAGCCCAGCAGCGTGGTCATCACCACGGACGCCATGTTGGGCAGGATCTCGCGGAACATGATCCGCAGGGGGCGCTCGCCGGTGACGACGGCGGCGGCCACGAAGTCCTTGCCGCGGATCGACTTGGCCTGCGCGCGCAGGACCCGGGCCGAGCCCGCCCAGCCGGTGACGACGAGCACCAGGATCACGGTCGAGGTCCCGGGCGGCAGGAACGCGGCCAGGATGATGAGCAGCGGGAGGCCGGGCAGCAGCAGGAAGATGTTGGTGACCAGGGTCAGCGCGTCGTCCACGATACGGCCGAAGTACGCGGACGCCAGGCCGACGAGGATGGCGACGCCGGTCGCCACAAGGCCCACGGTGAAGCCGACGAAGAGGGAGCTGCGCGCACCCCACAGGGTGAGGGCGAGCACGTCCTGTCCCTTGGCGGTCGTACCCAGCCAGTGTGCGGCCGAGGGTGCCTGGCTGCCCGTGGAGTTGATGAGCGACGGGTCGCCCGGTGCCAGGACGGGCGCGAGCAGAGCCAGCAGCGCGAAGAGAGCGAGCAGGATCAGCCCGGCCAGCGCCTTCTTGCTGTCGATGAGCTGGCGCAGCAGTCCGCGCCGGCGGGACGTGCGTGCGGGGATGGTCGGCGTGGTGGCCGTCGCGATGTCGATGGCGGTCATGTCGGCAACCTCCTCAGCGGACGCGGACGCGCGGGTCGAGGCGGACGTAGACGAGGTCGACGAGGAAGTTCGCGAGCAGCACCGCGGCCGTGATCGTCAGGAAGATGCCCTGCATCAGCGGGTAGTCCAGGCCCTGGACGGCCATCAGCAGCTGGTAGCCGATGCCGGGGTAGGCGAACACGACCTCGGTGAGCAGGGCGCCGCCGACGACGAAGCCGAGCGCCATGCCGAAGTTGGTGACGGAAGGCAGCAGCGCGTTGCGGGCGGCGTAGCGGAACATGATCCGCGAGGGGCTGAGGCCCTTGGCCTCGGCCATCGTGATGTAGTCCTCGGCCGCCGTGGCGATCATGGTGTTGCGCATGCCGAGCATCCAGCCGCCGATGGAGACCAGCACGATGGTCAGCGCCGGCAGCACCAGGTGGGTGGCGACGTTCGAGAGGAACTCGCCGTTGAAGCCGGGAGTCAGGCCGACGTCGTAGGCGTGCCGCATGGGGAACCAGCCGAGGCTCACCCCGAACAGGTACAGCGCGCCCATCGCCAGCCAGAAGTACGGGAACGAGCCGACGAAGATCAGCAGGGGCGGGAAGGCGGAGTCGAGGACGCCGCCGCGCCGCCAGGCGGCGACGATGCCGAGCAGGTTGCCGAGCACGGCCGCGATGACGAGCGCGACGCCGCCGAGGAGCAGGGTCCAGCCGATCTGTGAGCCGATCACGTCGGAAACCGGGGTGGGAAAGCGGGTGATGGAGATGCCGAGGTCGCCGGTGAAGACGCTCTTGACGTAGGAGACGTACTGCTCCCAGAGTGGGCGGTCGTCGAGGCCGAAGAGTTTCCGCAGCTGGGCTATCTGATCGGGCTGCATGGTGCCCTGGGCCTGCGCGAACATCCGGGAGACCGGGTCTCCCGGCATGAAGCGCGGGAGAACGAAGTTCAGGGTGATGGAGGCCCAGAAGGCGAGCAGATAGAACCCCAGGTTGCGCAGGATCAGACGCACGGGTCGTGCTCCCTGTCGGTGGGGGGGTGAACGTGTGGCTCGGTGCGCGGGGGCGGCCGTCCGGGGAGGAGGGCGGCCGCCGGTCCGCGGGCGGCGTCAGCCCTTGACGGGCTTCAGCGACGTGAGCACGAGGACCGTGCTGCCGTTGCGGTTGCCGAGGGTGGCGTACGGGTTTTCCTCGGAGGGCCAGCCGGTGAAGCGGGCATCCGTGTACGCGCCCCACTCGGGGCCGGTGAACAGCGGGACGACGGGTGCGTCCTTGTCGTACAGCTCCTGCAGGCCGTTCATCTGCTCGCGCTGCGCACTCTCGTCCGTGGCGGCGGCGAAGGCGTCGATGAGCTTGTCGGCCTTCTTGTCGCCGAAGCGGTGGTAGTTCTCCGTGGCCTGCTTGCCGACCGGCTGCACCATCTTGGTCGACATCACGCCGCGGAAGTACTCGTACGGCGTGGCGCCGTTGTTGCTCCACACGATGCCGGTGTCGAACGTGCCGGTGTTGTACGACGCCGAGACCGCCGACCAGTCGGGCGTCTTCACGGTGGCGGTGATGCCGACCTTCGCGAGGTTCTGCTTGATGATGTTGGCGACCGAGATCCAGTCGGAGGAGGCTGAGCCGACGGAGATGTCGAGCGTGAAGTCCTTGCCGTTCTTCAGCTTCCGCTTGCCGCCGCTCTCCTCGTAGCCGGCCGCATCCAGCGCCTTGGCCGCCGCGTCGGTGTCGTACTTCGTCCAGGTGCAGGACGCGGCGAGCAAGGTGTCACGCCACTTGTCGTACGTGCGGGCCAGGCCCGTACAGTCGGCGGGTTCGGCGTAGCCGTTCATCGCGACCTTGGTGATCTGGTCGCGGTCGACGGCCATGCTGAGGGCCTTGCGCACCGCCGGGTCGTCGAAGGGCGCCTTGGTGGTGTTCAGCTGCCAGTTGATCATGGCGCCGGTGGCCGGGAACCAGTAGTGGTTGTGCTTCTTGTCCTTGGCGACGAAGGACTTCTCGATGTCCGGGATGAACGACTGCGTCCAGTCCACCTCGCCGTTGGTGAAGGCGATGTTGGCGCTGTCGTTGCCGGAGAAGGCGAGCATCTGGATACCGGCGATCCGCTGCTTGTCCGGCTGCCAGTAGTCGGGGTTCTTGCGCAGCTCGTACGACTGGCTCTGGAACTTCTCGATCTTGGTGTACGGGCCGGTGCCGACCGGGTTCGGGTTGGTGAACTTCGCCGGGTCCTTCACCTTGGACCAGATGTGCTTCGGCAGGATGTAGTGGCCGCTGATCTCGTAGAAGGCGGTCGAGAACGCCTTGTTGAAGGAGAACTTCACCGTGTGGGCATCGACCGCGGTGACCTTGTCCAGGTAGTCGAAGCCGCCGAGCACCTTCTTCTGGAGCTCGAAGGTGTAGACGACGTCGTCGGCGGTGAGCGCCTGGCCGTCCGACCACTTGACGCCCTCGCGCAGCGTGAAGGTGAGGGACTTGCCGTCCTTGGCCTGCTCCCACTTGGTGGCCAGCCACGGCGTGTCCTTGGCGTCCGCCATGCTGTGCACCGCCAGCGGCTCGTAGACCGCCTGCAGGGTCATGGGGGCGGCCTGCGGGGAGAGCGGGTTGAAGTTGCGCGTGAACGTCGCCAGATCCTCGCGCGGGATGGTGAGCAGCTGGTTGCCGGAGGTGTCACCGGCGCCGGAGGTGCCCGAGCCACCCGTACAGGCGGACAGGACCAGGGCCGCGGCGGCGGTCACGGTGACCGCTCTCAGGACGGCTCGGGGCCGCCGTGAAGGTATGCGGGAGGGTGCCATAATGGAGACTCTTTTCCTCTCTTCAACACACAGGGCGAAGACGGGATGGGATTCCTCGGCGGACTGATTAGCGGTCAGACCGACGAGCGTTCGAGCAGCGGGCAGTCGATCGTCACCTGACGGGTGTCGAGCGGCTGCCCCGCTGCGAGAGCGGCGAGCATGTCGATGCCCTTGGTGCCCATGGCCTCGAAGGGCAGGGCGAGCGTCGTCAGCTTCGGCCGCAGATAGGCGGCGATGAGTTCCTGGTTGTCGAACCCCACCACGGCCACGTCGTGCGGGATGCGCAGCCCACGTTCCTTGATCGCGTCGTACGCGCCCATCGCCATCCGGTCGTTTCCGCAGAACAGCGCGGTCGGCCGGTCGCCGGCCGGGCGGTCAAGGAGTTCGCAGGCTGCGGTATAGGCGCTGTCCGCGGTGGCCCAGCCGGGGACGACGAGGGAGGGGTCGGGGGTGATCCCGGCCTCGCGCAGGGCACGTTCGTACCCCTCGCGCCTGCCGATGGCCGCCGGGATCGCCGGGTCGAGGTTGATGAACCCGATGCGGGTGTGACCGGCGTCCAGGAGCCGGCGGGTCGCCTTGTAACCGCCCGACACCTCGTCGGGCAGGATGCACGGCAGCTCACCTTCCGCGTCGTAGCAGTTGACGAGCACCGTCGGCACCTCCCGGGCGGCCTTGGGGAGCGTGACGGCCCGGTGCCAGGTCGTGGCGTACAGGAGCCCTTCCACCCGGTGTTCCAGCATCTGGTCGAGCGCGGCGGCCTCCTGGGCGGGGTCGCCCTCGCTCGCGGCGATCAGCAGGAACCTCCGATCGCCCCAGGCGCGGCTCTGCGCACCCGTGATCACCTCGGTCGCGAAGGGGCCGGTCACGATCTCGGTGATCAGCCCGAACCATCCGCTGCGGTTCGCGGCCAGCGCCCGCGCCCCGGCGTTGGGCCGGTAGCCGAGCTCGTCGATCGCCTCCAGGATCCGCCGACGGGTCTCCTCGGGGATGGCGGCGCCGGGCTTGTCGTTGAGGACGAAGGAGACGGTGGTCCGCGAGACACCCGCGTGGCGCGCCACATCGCTCATGGTCACGCGATGCGTCCTGTTCGTGGCCACTTCCAGTCCCTTTCGGCCGTCCGGCGGTGAGACAGCACCTCCGGTTTCGCGCTTTAATAACGCGCGTTACTTCCGTGTGGCAGGGAAGTTACGTGCGTCTTGAGCGGCATGTCAATACCTGCGCATGGGCCGCATCAGGCCACCGGCCCGGTGCCCTTCACCCCCCGCGCTCTTCTCGAGAGAGGCAAACAACCACCATGGCCCGACCCCAGGCCCCCAGCAGCGTCACCGTCCTCGGCGAGTGCGTCGCCGACGCCTTCACCGACCCCGCCCGGTCCAGCTCCGATGAACTCGCGCTGCGCGCCCTGCCCGGTGGCGGCCCCGCCAACACCGCCGTCGCCCTCGCCCGGCTCGGTACCCGGACTCGTTTCCTCGGGCGGTTCTCCCACGACGTCTTCGGCGCCCTCTTCCATGCCCGCCTCAGTGCCTCCGGCGTCGACCTGACCGGCAGCGTGACCGCCGCCCCCGAGCCCAGCACCCTCGCCGTCGCCGACCTCGACGACTCCGGCCAGGCCACCTACACGTTCTATGCCGACAGCGCCGCCGACTGGCAGTGGACCGACGACGAACTCGCCGGCGCCCGGCTGGACGATGCGGCCTGCCTGCACACCGGCTCCCTGGCGCTGATACAGCAGCCCGGCGGCAGCCGCATCGAGGACAATCTCGCCAGGGCGCGCGAGCACGTCACCGTGTCCATCGACCCCAACGTCCGGCCCCTGCTCGTATCGCCCTCCGTCTACCGCGAACGGCTTCCCCGCTGGTGCGCCCTCGCCGACATCCTTCGCCTCAGCGAGGACGACCTCGCGCTGCTCCTGCCCGGCGTCGGCCCTGAGGAGGCGTGCGACACCTGGCATGCCGCCGGCGCGCGCCTCGTCGTCATCACCTTCGGCGGGCGCGGCGCCCTTGCCTCCCTAGACGGCCTCCGCGTCACCGTCCCAGCCCCGGCCGTGGACGTTGTGGACACCGTCGGCGCCGGGGACTCCTTCACTGCGGGCCTGCTCCACCGCCTCGCCGCCCTCGGACACCTTGGCGGGCGACTCGACGCACTGAGCCTCGAGGACGTCACCGACTCCTGCTCCTTCGCCGCTCACGTGGCCGCCGTGACCTGTTCCGTCCACGGCGCGAACCCGCCCTGGGTGGACGAAGCGGCGATGGAGGCCGGCGTGGAACAGCTCCTGCCGCATGCCTGACCGTGGCATGCCCGTTCCCGCAGACAGGACTGCGGGAACGGGCGTCGAATCCACACGGCCGGCACCCCGTACGCGCTGTTGCCATGGCGTCGTCATGGTTGCGGAGCCGCAGAGCCGGGGAGCCGAGCGGTGCTTGAGATCAGGTGCGGCTCTCAGTGAGGTCTGCCAGCTCGGCCTGGATGCGGTCGGCCTCCTCGCGCAGTTCGTCGACCCGACGGCGAGCTGCGAGCTCGTGCTGTTCCAGCAGTCCGACGACCGACGGCATCCGCGACCTCCCGGGGAGCGACGACACGACAGGCCATGGCTCCCACGGAATCACCGACCCGTCTGACCAGCGGAGATACCGTCCTCAAGTCCGGAAAGACAACAGCTTCACGACTTCTTCGGCCGCCTTGCCTTCTCCCCGGACACCGGCACCCTCGCCGTGCCTCACCGCGCGAGCGGAGGTGATCCATCTGAGACGCGTTAGTCGAAGCCGCCGGCTGTCACACCGACAGTGACCGGGCATCGGAACATACTCAGCTGCCGGCGGTCCGTAACCTGAGCAGCTGGACGAGACCCGTCTTCGACCGCCCCGACGTCCTGACCACATGAACCACGGAGCACCACACGAGAGGACCGAGTGACCGCTCGGGGCCGTTTCCTCTTGGGGCAGTTCCTGGCGCCCACCGGCCATCACCACGACGCACACTCTCGCGCGCCGCACACCCAGACGGCCACCACGTCGAACGCCTCGACCCACCTGCGCCGACCGGAGCACAGGGTCATCGATAACACTGTCCTCGTTACCAGCGGCCTCAGGATGGCCTCAATGCATGGCCCTACGCAGCGCGGCCCAGCAGAACACGTCTCCTTGGCTACGCACCTACGCGCATTCGTGCAGGTCAGAAGGCCACCAGCTGTCGCAGACCGAGCCGCCCCCAAACTCACGAGCAGCGGATTCAGTCCGTTCAGGCAAAGTTGACGCTCCGACAGCCAAAAAGAACGTTTCCGCAGGTCAGAGACCTGTATAGGTGGGGCGGGTGGGACTCGAACCCACGGCCGACGGATTATGAGTCCGTTGCTCTAACCGGCTGAGCTACCGCCCCAAGCGGCGTGTCGCGCACAGGTGTGCGTGTCGTCTGCCGCAGCATAGCCGCTCATACGATCTCCTGCCTCGATGATCGACTAGGCACAGCCCCTCGCGACCCCGAAGACTGCCTCCGGGTCCGCACGGTTCCTCCAGGCGGTCAACCAGGACGCGAACCGGGCATGAAAAAGGACCCCCCAGGGGGTCCTCGTTCAGCATGCTCCCCCGACTGGACTCGAACCAGTAACCTGCCGGTTAACAGCCGGCTGCTCTGCCAATTGAGCTACGGAGGACCGAGCTCCCCCGACTGGACTCGAACCAGTAACCTGCCGGTTAACAGCCGGCTGCTCTGCCAATTGAGCTACGGAGGAATGCCTCGTCTGCATCGAACGCACCTACCTGGGTATCCGCCAGGGGGCGCGCGCTCTCTGCGACACATACATTAGCGCAAGCAGGGGGGTGCTTCGCCAATCGGTACTCCCCGGCGCCGTCGCCGCACCGGAAACGTGTGCAGACCTGCACGCAGTCCTACACAAGGGAAGGGTGGCCGCCATGCGTTACCGGCTCACGTTCGTCGCCGGAGTCGTCCTGGGTTACGTGCTGGGCACGAGGGCCGGACGCGAGCGCTACGAGCAGTTGAAGAAGTCGGCCCGGCAGTTCGCGCAGAACCCCGCCGTGCGCAACACCGCGGAGACCGCGGCCCAGCAGGGCCGGGAGATCGCGGGCCGGGCGTACCACGTGGTGAGTGACAAGGTGGGCGACCGCATGCCCGACTCGGTGGCGCAGCGGGTGCGTACCCTGCGCGAGCGCACCTCGCAGGGCTCCGGCGAGGACGACTGGGGGACGAGCAACACCTGACCGGGACACCGGTGACACCCGGCGGGAAGCCCTCGGCGGACCGGCCCGGCGTCACGACGTCGCCGGGTACGGCAGAATTTTGGCCATGGGGATAGTCGCCGGGCTGGACAGTGCGCCCGATTTCACTCGCATCGTCGTCTGTGACGCGGACAGCGGGACCGTGCTCAAACAGGGGTATGCGCCGCACCCGGTGGACAACCCCCAGGGCACGGGCCGTCCGTCCGACGTCGATCCGCAGAACTGGCTGCTGTCGCTGGGCGAGGCGGCGGGCGGTGGGCTGCTCGAGGGTGTGCAGGCCATCGGGGTCTCCGCGCAGGCGAACGCGCTGGTGCTGCTGGACTCCCAGGGCAACACCGTGCGGCCCGCCATGGTCGGTACCGACAAGCGGACCCAGGTCGCGGCGGCCGATCTGATCGACGCGCTCGGCGGCCGTGAGGCGTGGGCGCAGGCGGTGGGCAGCGTTCCGCAGGCCGCGCACCCGGTGACGAAGCTGCGCTGGCTGGCCCGTACGGAGCCCGAGAACGCGGCGCGCACCGCCGTGCTGCTCCAGGCCCACGACTGGCTGGTGTGGCAGCTCCTGGGCCGTCCGGTGCGCCGGACCACCGACCGGGGCGGTGCGTCCGGAACCGGCTACTGGGCGGCGGCGACCGGGAATTACCGGGCCGATCTGGTGGAGCTGGCGCTCGGGCACCAGACCATGCTGCCGGAGGTGATCGGCCCGGCCGAGGCGGCCGGTGCCACCCCGGAGGGACTGCTGATCTCCGCGGGCACCGGGGAGACGATGGCTGCGGCGTTCGGGCTCGGGATCGGGCTGGGCGACGCGGTGGTGTCCCTGGGCGCGTCCGGCTCGGTCATGGCCGTCCACCCCGAGGCGCTCTACGACCCGAACGGCATGGTCACCGCGTTGGCGGACGCCACCGGGATGCATCTGCCGGTCGTCACCACGCTGAACGCGGTACGGACCCTGCGCGGGACCGCGGAACTGCTCGGGCTGTCCGATCTGGAGAGCCTGTCCGACCTGGCGATGAAGTCGACACCGGGTTCGCACGGGCTGGTGCTGCTCCCCTATCTGGAGGGCGAGCGGACGCCGAACCTGCCGCACACCGCCGGGACCCTGTCGGGGCTGCGGCGGGAGTCGATGAAGCCGGAGCACCTGGCGCGGGCCGCGTTCGAGGGCATGCTGTGCGGGCTCGCGGACGCGCTGGACGTGATGCGCGGCCGGGGCGTGGAGGTCCGGCGGGTGTTCCTGCTGGGCCAGGCCGCGGGGCTGCCCGCCGTGCAGGCGGCGGCGCCCTCGCTGTTCGGGGCGCAGGTGGTGGTGCCGCAGCCCGCGGACTACGCGGCGATCGGCGCCGCCCGGCAGGCGGCGTGGGCGCTCGGGGTGTCCCAGGGCACCCTCGACCCGCGGACGCCGCCCATCTGGCAGGGCGCGGCGGCGCAGGTGCTGGAGCCGGGCGAGAACCTGGCGGTGGGGCAGGCGATACGCCAGCAGTTCGTGTCGGTGCGCGAACAGACCCACCCGGGGGCGTTCCGGATGTGACCGGCCGGGCGGCGGACGGCGGTCGATGCGGGCGGCAGACGGCGGGCGGCGGGCAGTGCGGGCCGCGGGCCCGTCGGCCCGGGGAGCCGAGGGCCCGGGAGCCGGGCGCGGTAACGAGGTCCGGCGGCGGTCGGTGCGGGCCGCGCGCCCGGAGGTCCGGGGTCCGGAGGTCCGGGCGCGGCACCGAGGGCCGATGGCGGGCGGTGGCCGGCAGTGGCGCGGATTAAATCGGTTGAGGTAACGCGGGTGGAGTGTCCGACGATAGGGGCCAGGGGCAACCAATGGCTCCCGCCGACCACTCGAGAGACTCAGCGTGCTGATACGACTGCTTCGGACTCATCTCCGGCCGTACAAAAGACCCATCATCCTTCTGGTGCTGCTGCAGTTCCTGCAGACCTGCGCCACGCTCTACCTTCCCACCCTCAACGCCGGCATCATCGACGACGGTGTCGTCAAGGGGGACACCGGCTACATCCTGTCCTACGGCGCCCTGATGATCGGTATCTCGCTGGCGCAGGTCGTGTGCAACGTGTTCGCCGTGTACTACGGCGCCCGGACCGCGGCGGCGCTGGGGCGTGACGTGCGGGGGGCCGTCTTCGACCGGGTGCAGTCCTTCTCCGCGCGTGAGGTCGGCCACTTCGGCGCCCCCTCGCTCATCACCCGTACGACGAACGACGTCCAGCAGATCCAGATGCTGGCGCTGATGACGTTCACGCTGATGGTGTCGGCGCCCATCATGTGTCTGGGCGGCATCGTGATGGCGCTCGGTCTGGACGTGCCGCTGTCCGGGGTGCTGGTCGCGGTGGTGCCGGTGCTGGGCATCTCGGTGACGCTGATCGTGCGGCGGCTGCGTCCGCTGTTCAGGACCATGCAGGAGCGGCTCGACACGGTGAACCGGGTACTGCGCGAGCAGATCACCGGCAACCGGGTGATCCGGGCGTTCGTCCGGGACGCGTACGAGCAGCGGCGGTTCGGGAAGGCCAACGCCGAGCTGACCGAGATGTCGCTGGGCACCGGCAATCTGCTGGCACTGATGTTCCCCGTGGTGATGACGGTGGTGAACCTGTCGTCGATCGCGGTGGTGTGGTTCGGCGCGCACCGGATCGACAGCGGGGGCATGCAGATCGGTGACCTGACCGCGTTCCTCGCCTATCTGATGCAGATCGTCATGTCCGTGATGATGGCCACCTTCATGTTCATGATGGTCCCGCGGGCCGAGGTGTGCGCCGAGCGCATCCAGGAGGTACTGGACACCTCCTCCAGCGTCGTGCCGCCCGCCGCGCCCGTCACCGACCTGCCCCGGCACGGCCATCTGGAGATCCGGGGCGGCGGCTTCCGCTTCCCGGGTGCCGAGGAGCCGGTGCTGAAGTCGGTCGACCTGGTGGCCCGTCCGGGCGAGGTCACCGCCGTCATCGGCTCGACCGGAAGCGGCAAGTCGACGCTGCTCGGGCTGGTCCCCCGGCTGTTCGACGCGACCGAGGGCGAGATCCTCGTGGACGGCGTGCCCGTCGCGGACCTCGATCCGGCGCTGCTCGCGAGGACGGTCGGGATGGTGCCGCAGAAGCCGTACCTGTTCGCGGGGACGGTGGCGACGAATCTGCGGTACGGGAATCCGGACGCCACGGACGCCGAGTTGTGGCACGCGCTGGAGGTGGCGCAGGCCAGGGAGTTCGTCGAGCGGCTGGAGGGCGGGCTCGACGCGCCGATCGCGCAGGGCGGCACCAATGTGTCCGGCGGCCAGCGCCAGCGGCTCGCGATCGCGCGGACGCTGGTGCGGCGCCCCGAGATCTATCTCTTCGACGACTCCTTCTCCGCGCTCGACTACGCGACCGACGCGGCGCTGCGCGGGGCGCTGGCCGAGGAGACCGCCGAGGCGACGGTGGTGATCGTCGCCCAGCGGGTGGCGACCATCCGCGACGCCGACCGGATCGTGGTCCTGGACGAGGGCCGGGTCGCCGGCACCGGCCGGCATCACGAACTGATGGCGGACAACGAGACCTACCGGGAGATCGTGCTCTCCCAGCTGACGGAAGCGGAGGCCGCCTGATGGCCGGGCCAATGGCGCGGGCCGGGGCCGGGACGGGCCCCGACCACCAGTCGCTGAACTTCAAGGTGTCCGGCAAGCGGCTCATCGCGCGGTTCGGGCCGGAACGCCTGACCATCTACGGGCTGCTGGCCTGCGTGGTGCTGAGCGTGGGGCTCAGCGTGATCGGGCCGAAGATCCTCGGCCGGGCGACCGACCTGGTCTTCGCGGGCATCGTCGGACGGGACATGCCGGCCGGGGCCACCAAGGAGCAGGTGCTGGAGTCGATGCGGGAGCGCGGCGAGGGCGGTGTCGCGGACATGCTCCGCAGCACCGACTTCACTCCGGGCGAGGGCATCGACTTCACGGCCGTGGGCAACGTCCTGCTGTTCGCGCTGGCGGTGTTCGTGGTCGCCGGTCTGCTGATGGCGGTGGCGACGCGGCTGGTGAACGGGGCCGTGAACCGCACCATGTACCGGATGCGCGAGGATGCGCAGACGAAGCTGTCGCGGCTGCCGCTGTCGTACTTCGACAAGCGGCAGCGCGGTGAGGTGCTGAGCCGGGCGACCAATGACATCGACAACCTCGGGCAGACGCTCCAGCAGACGATGGGCCAGCTGATCAACTCGCTGCTGACCATCATCGGGGTGCTGGCGATGATGTTCTACGTGTCCTGGATCCTGGCGCTGGTCGCGCTGGTGACCGTGCCGCTGTCGTTCGTGATCGCCACCCGCGTGGGCAAGCGGTCGCAGCCGCACTTCGTGCAGCAGTGGCGTACGACGGGCACACTCAACGCGCACATCGAGGAGATGTACACCGGGCACACCCTGGTGAAGGTGTTCGGGCGGCAGGAGGAGTCGGCGAAGCGGTTCGCCGAGGAGAACGAGGCGCTGTACGAGGCCGGTTTCAAGGCACAGTTCAACAGCGGCGTCATGCAGCCTCTGATGCTCTTCGTGTCGAACCTCAACTACGTGCTGGTGGCGGTCGTCGGCGGGCTGCGGGTCGCGTCGGGTTCGCTGTCCATCGGTGACGTTCAGGCGTTCATCCAGTACTCGCGGCAGTTCTCGATGCCGCTGACGCAGGTCGCCTCGATGGCGAACCTGGTGCAGTCGGGTGTCGCGTCGGCGGAACGGGTCTTCGAACTGCTCGACGCCGACGAGCAGTCGGCCGACGTCTCGCCGGCCGAGAAGCCGGCCGAGCTGCGCGGGCGGGTGGCGCTGGAGCAGGTGTCGTTCCGGTACGACCCGAAGAAGCCGCTGATCGAGGACCTGTCGCTCACGGTGGAGCCGGGGCACACGGTCGCGATCGTCGGCCCGACCGGCGCGGGCAAGACGACGCTGGTGAACCTGCTGATGCGGTTCTACGAGGTGTCCGGCGGGCGTATCACGCTCGACGGCGTCGACATAGCGCGCATGTCCCGGGACGAACTGCGGGCCGGGATCGGCATGGTGCTCCAGGACACCTGGCTGTTCGGCGGCACCATCGCGGAGAACATCGCGTACGGCGCCTCGCGGAAGGTCACCCACGAGGAGATCGAGGAGGCTGCGCGGGCGGCCCACGCCGACCGGTTCGTCCGCACCCTGCCGGACGGGTACGACACGGTGATCGACGACGAGGGCAGCGGGGTGAGCGCCGGTGAGAAGCAGCTCATCACCATCGCGCGGGCGTTCCTGTCCGACCCGGTGATCCTGGTGCTGGACGAGGCGACGAGTTCCGTGGACACCCGTACCGAGGTGCTGATCCAGAAGGGGATGGCCGAACTGGCGCACGGGCGTACGTCGTTCGTCATCGCGCACCGGCTCTCCACGATCCGGGACGCGGACACGATCCTCGTCATGGAGAACGGCTCGATCGTCGAACAGGGCTCCCACGAGAAGCTGCTGGCTGCGGGCGGAGCCTACGCCCGCCTGTACCGGGCGCAGTTCGCGCAGGCGGCGGTGGAGGTCGACTAGGGCCTGTCCCGGGGCCTGTCCGAGTGGGGGCCGCCCGCGAGTTTCCGCGGGCGGCCCCCTTCCCGTTTACTCCAGGTAGCCCCTCAGCTGGTCGGCGAAGGCGTGGTCGCGGAGTTTGTTGAGGGTCTTGGACTCGATCTGGCGTATGCGCTCGCGGGTGACGCCGAAGATGCGGCCTATCTCCTCCAGGGTGCGGGGGCGGCCGTCGACCAGGCCGTAGCGGAGCTGGACGACCTTGCGCTCCCGCTCCCCCAGCGTCGACAGGACCGCCTCCAGGTGCTCCCTCAGCAGCAGGAACGCGGCCGACTCGGCAGGGCTCGCGGCGTCGCCGTCCTCGATGAGGTCGCCGAGGGCGACGTCGTCCTCCTCGCCCACCGGGGTGTGCAGGGAGACGGGTTCCTGAGCGAGCCGCAGCACCTCACCGACCCGCTCGGGGGCCAGGTCGAGCTGGGCGGCGACCTCGTCCGTGGTCGGTTCACAGCCGCGTTCCTGGAGCATGTGGCGCTGGACGCGGATGACACGGTTGATGAGTTCGACGACATGCACGGGGACGCGGATGGTGCGGGCCTGGTCGGCCAGCGCGCGGGACATGGCCTGGCGGATCCACCAGGTGGCGTAGGTGGAGAACTTGTAGCCGCGCGCGTAGTCGAACTTCTCCACGGCCCGGATCAGGCCGAGGTTGCCCTCCTGCACCAGGTCCAGCATGGTCAGTCCGCGGCCCACGTACCGCTTGGCGACGGAGACGACGAGCCGCAGGTTGGCCTCGATCAGCCGCCGCTTGGCCATCCGGCCCATGACGACGAGCCGGTCCAGGTCCAGAGCGAGCCTGCTGTCCAGGTCACAGGCCAGCCGCAGCTTCTCCTCGGCGAACAGTCCGGCCTCTACGCGGCAGGCGAGTTCGACCTCCTCGGCGGCGGTGAGCAGGGGGATACGGCCGATCTCCCGCAGGTACTGCCGGAACAGGTCCGAGGAGGGGCTGCCGGACTCGGCGCGCACCGGCGGCGGGACCGCCTCCACCGCCCCCACGGGGTCCGCCGCGTCCGCGGGGGCCGCCGCGTCCGCGGGGGCCGCCGGGTTCCCCGGATCGAGTGCCGCGGACGGGGGGTCGGGCTCCGTCTCGGGGTGGTGGGCGGGCCGGCTCTGTGCGGGCACCGCCACCAGGACATCCGCGTCGGGCCGCGCACCGGCCGTACGCGCGGCGGGCTGGGTGAGGGTCTGGATCTGGGTCTGCACCGGGGCGACCTCCAGGATGATCGCTGCCGAGGGGGGCGGCAGCGGTACTTCGGGGGCGGAGCCGGTGGCCTCGCCGCTGTCCGTCCCGTACGCGATGAGCGTGGCCGCGGGGGTCCGGGACCCGTCGGGGACGGAGCGGCCGCGCTCCGAGGACTCAGGCACCGCCCCCAGTGTGGGGTACGACACATCATCCCCACGAGGGGCGTGCGACGACTTTTTGCTTCCGCGCGGTGACCCGGCGGTTACGGCCTGCCTACAGCGCCGACGCGCCGTGTTCGCGCAGGGCCTGGTCGTACTGCTGGAGGACCCACAGCTCGTTCTGCACGGAGACCAGTTCGGCCGGGTCGCCCTGGGAGGCGACGCGGGTCAGCCGCCCGGTGATCTCGCGGATGCGGCGCTCGACGGCGCGGCGGCGGACGGTGACCAGCTGGGCGCCCGCGTACGTCTCGTCGACCCCCTTGACGCCCCGGTGCAGCATGATCGCCTCGACGGCGAGCTCGGTGACCATGGCGCGGACGGCGTCGTCGGGGGCTGTCTCGCGAACGCGGATCAGATAGTCCTGGGAGTCGGGGACGCCGGATTCGGCGCCGCCCGCGTCCAGGACGGCCTGGCGCACCGCCGCGTACACCGGGGCGGTGAACTCGTCGAGGCCGTACGCGTCGAAGGCCGGGGAGACCAGCTCGGGACGCTGGAGGGCGAGCTTGAGCAGTTCGCGTTCGGTGGCGAAGACGGGGTTGCGCAGGTTGAGGGCGGGGCCGCGAGGGAAGGCCGGCCCGGGGGCGGAGCCGTACTGCTGCGGGCCGCCACCGCCGTGCTGCTGCCGGTCGGGGGCGGGGCCCCTGCCGCCGCGGTCGCGGGCCCAGCGGGCGAGCTGCGCCACCCGCTTGACCACGAACTGGGTGTCGAGGATGCCGAGCATGCCGGCGAGCTGGACGGCGACCTCGTGCTGGGCGCCGCTGTTCTTGATGCGGGCGACGACGGGGGCGGCCTCGTCGAGGGCGGCGGCGCGGCCGGCCGGGGTGTCCAGGTCGTAGCGGCCCACGATGTGGCGGAGCGCGAACTCGAAGAGCGGGGTGCGGGGCTCGGTGAGGTCCGCGACCGCGTCGTCGCCCTTGGCGAGGCGCAGGTCGCAGGGGTCCATGCCGTCGGGTGCGATGGCGATGTAGGTCTCGGCGGCGAACTTCTGGTCGTCCTCGAAGGCACGCAGGGCCGCCTTCTGGCCGGCCGCGTCACCGTCGAAGGTGAAGATCACGCGGGCCGAGCCGTTGTCCATCAGCAGCCGGCGCAGGATCTTGATGTGGTCGCCGCCGAAGGCGGTGCCGCAGGTCGCGATGGCGGTGGTGACACCGGCGAGGTGGCAGGCCATGACGTCGGTGTAGCCCTCGACGACGACCGCGCGGGACGACTTCGCGATGTCCTTCTTCGCCAGGTCGATGCCGTACAGGACGTGGGACTTCTTGTAGATCGCCGTCTCGGGGGTGTTGAGGTACTTCGGCCCGTTGTCCGACTCGTACAGCTTGCGGGCGCCGAAGCCGACGACCTCGCCGCCGATGTCGCGGATGGGCCACATCAGACGGCCGCGGAAGCGGTCGATGGGGCCGCGGCGGCCCTCCTGGGAGAGGCCGGAGAGGATCAGTTCCTTGTCGGTGAAGCCCTTGCCGCGCAGGAAGCGGGTGAGGTGGTCCCAGCCCTGGGGGCTGTAGCCGACGGAGAAGTGCTGGGCGGCCGCCTGGTCGAAGCCGCGCTCCGCGAGGAAGGCGCGGCCGGTGTCCGCCTCGGCGGAGGTCGCGAGCTGCTCCATGTACCAGTCGGCGGCGATCCGGTGGGCCTCGACCAGGCGGATGCGCTCGCCGCGCTGGTGGGCGGGGTTGTACCCGCCCTCCTCGTAGCGCAGGGTGATGCCGGCCTGGGCGGCGAGGCGCTCGACCGCTTCGGAGAAGGAGAGGTGGTCGATCTTCATCACGAACGTGAGGGTGTCGCCGCCCTCCTGGCAGCCGAAGCAGTGGAAGAACCCCTTGCTCGGACTCACCTGGAAGGACGGCGACTTCTCGTCGTGGAACGGGCACAGGCCCTTGAGGTTGCCGCCGCCCGCGCTGCGCAGCTGGAGGTACTCGGACACCACGGCGTCGATCGGGACCGCGTCCCGTACCGCCTTCACGTCCTCGTCGTTGATCCGTCCAGCCACGCGTGAAGTCTACGGCGGTCCGCCCACAGTCGGATCCGGGGCGTCCCCCGACAGTGGGGGCGAGGCCCGCGCCAGAGCAGCAGGACGGCGTGGCGCTCGGAGGCGTCCTCCGACGGTGGGGGCGAGGCTCCGCCACCGTCGGAAAGCGTCGCTCCCCGCCGGCCGTCGGGGAGCGACGCCCCACCCACCGCGGGGCGCGAGGCACCCGCCCGCGGTCGGGCGCGAGGCACTCACCGAACGGCGGCAAGCAGGACGCCCGCCCGCCATCGGGGGCGCGAGGCACCCGCCCTTGGTCAGGGTGCGAGGCTGTCGAGCGGGACGCGCGGGTCCGCCAGGGAGTCGGTGTCCACCGGGGTCCGGGAGGTGATCAGCCGCTGGATCGGGTCGGTGACGTCCCACACATTCACGTTCATCCCGGCCAGTACCCTGCCCTCCTTCATCCAGAAGGCGATGAACTCCCGCTTGCCCGCGTCGCCCCGGATCACGACCTGGTCGTAGGAGCCGGCCGGCGCCCAGCCGGAGTACTCCATGCCCAGGTCGTACTGGTCGCTGAAGAAGTACGGGATCCGGTCGTAGGTGACCTCCTGGCCGAGCATCGCGCGGGCCGCGGCCGGGCCGCCGTTGAGGGCGTTGGCCCAGTGCTCGACGCGCATCCGGGTGCCGAAGAGGGCGTGCGGGAAGGAGGCGACGTCACCGGCGGCGTGGATGTACGGGTCGGAGGTGCGCAGCCGCTCGTCGACCCGGATGCCGCCGCCGTCCGCGGGGTCGGCGAGGTCCAGGCCCGCCGCCTGGGCGAGGCCGGTGCGCGGGGCGGCGCCGATCGCCGCGAGGACCGCGTGCGCCGGGTGCTCCTCGCCGTCGTCGGTGCGGGCGGCGAGGACGACGCCGTCCTGCCCGGTGATCCCGGTGAGGGTGGCGCCGAAGTGGAAGCGGACGCCGTGCTCGCTGTGCAGGTCGGCGAAGAGCTGGCCCAGCTCGGGGCCGAGGACCGAGTGCAGCGGGGTCCGCCCGCGGTGCACGACGGTGACCTCCGCGCCGTACTCGCGGGCCGCCGCGGCGACCTCCAGGCCGATCCAGCCGGCGCCGGCGATCACCAGGTGGCCGTTGTCCCGGCCGAGGGAGGCCAGGACGCCCTTGAGGCGCTCGGCGTGCGCGAGGCGGCGCAGGTGGTGGACGCCGACGAGGTCGGTGCCCGGGATGTCCAGGCGGCGGGGCTCGGCGCCGTTCGCCAGCAGCAGTTTGTCGTAGCGGACGGTGGTGCCGTCCTCGCCGAAGCGGACGGTCTTCGCGGCGCGGTCGACGGCGTCGACGGTCTGGCCGAGGTGCAGCTCGATGTCGTGGCGCGCGTACCAGGCGGGCTCGTGCACGAAGACGCTGTCGCGCTCCTCCTTGCCGAGCAGGAAGCCCTTGGACAGCGGCGGCCGCTCGTACGGGCGGTCCAGCTCGTCGCAGATCAGCAGGACCCGGCCGGTGAATCCCTCCGTTCGCAGTGTCTCGGCCGCCTTCGCGCCCGCCAGGCCGCCTCCGACGATGACGAATGTCTGATCCGCGTCGACCACTTGATGCCTCCTGGAGAGGGTCCGGGGGGTGGCCCCCCGGAAAACACTGTGGGTGCCGCCACTTGCGAGCCTCCCGCACACAGGGTGGTGCGGGAAGAGGGGGTGGCCCGATCAGGCCACGGAGGGTCACCTTCGAGCGAACACACGTCTCCGGTGTCCCACCGGTCCCCTCGTCGTCCCCCTCTCCTTCATGACTGCCCCGTGAGGCGGGCGTGAAGCGAGCGGGCCGAGGCGTCGGTGAGGGACGCGATCCGGTCGACGATCACCCGCTTGCGGGCGCGGTCGTCCGGGGCCTGCGCGAACAGCGTGCGGAACTGCGGGTCCAGGCCGTCGGGGGCGCGGGCGGTGAGCGCCTCGGCCAGTTCGATGACGACGATCCGCTGGTCGGCACGGAGCTGCTCCTGCTCGGCGCGCTGCATGACGTACCGGTCGGCGACCGCCTTGAGGACGGCGCACTCCGTCCGGGTGTCCCGGGGGACGACGAGTTCGGCTCCGTAGCGGGTGAGACGGCCACCGCCGGATTTCTGCCGGGTGGCGCCCTCGGCGGCCAGGCAGAAGCGGCCGATGAGCTGGCTGGCGGCGTCCTTCAGACGGGCCTGGGCGAGCGCCGTGCCGTCGTAGCCGTGCGGCCACCACTCCTGGGCGAGGAGGCGGTCGAGCGCCTCGGCGAGCTCCGCCGGGTCGGTGTCCGCCTCGATGTAACGGCCGACGGCGACGGCGAAGATCTCCTGCCGTTCGGGCTCGGCGTGCAGGACGTCGGGGTCGATGTGGCCGGCGTGCAGGCCGTCCTCCACGTCGTGCACCGAGTAGGCGACGTCGTCCGCCCAGTCCATGACCTGTGCCTCGAAGCAGGTACGGCCGTCGGGGGCGCCCTCGCGGACCCAGTCGAAGACGGGGCGGTCGTCCTCGTAGACGCCGAACTTCGCGGAGGCCGGGTCGGTGGGGTGGGCGCCCCGGGGCCAGGGGTACTTGGTGGCGGCGTCGAGGGTGGCCCGGGTGAGGTTGAGGCCGACGCTGACGAGGTCGCCGGTCCCCGGATCGGTGACGAACCGCTTGGGTTCGATGCGGGTGAGCAGGCGCAGCGACTGGGCGTTGCCCTCGAAGCCGCCGCAGTCCTCGGCGAACTCGTTCAGCGCCTGTTCGCCGTTGTGGCCGAAGGGCGGGTGGCCCAGGTCGTGGGAGAGGCAGGCGGCCTCCACGAGGTCCGGGTCGCAGCCGAGGGCGGCACCGAGCTCCCGGCCCACCTGCGCGCATTCGAGGGAGTGGGTGAGGCGGGTGCGGGGGCTGGCGTCCCAGACCGCGCCGGCCTCTCCGGGGGTGACGACCTGCGTCTTGCCTGCCAGGCGGCGCAGGGCAGAGGAATGCAGCACGCGCGCGCGGTCGCGCTGGAAGGCGGTACGCCCGGGACGCTTGTCCGGCTCGGCGTCCCAGCGGGCGGCCGACGCCGGGTCGTAGCCGAGAGGCGACGTGGGATGCTGCTGCGGGTGTGCCTGCGTCGGCGACTGTGCCGGGGGCTGCGCTTGGGGCTGGGGCGCGGGGTCGGTGGGGGCGGAAGTGCCGGTGCCTGCCATGCCTCGACACTACGGCCACGCGGTGACACCCGGGCGGGGCCGGGCGCTGGGGCGCGCGGCAGAGCCGGGCCGGGTGTTCCTTCAGGCGGGGGTCGGGCTCGTGGGCGCCGGGGCGAGGGCCGGGGCGGGCGGCGCCGGCTGCTCCCGCTGAGCGACCCGTGGCCGGGCGGCCGACTGCTGATCGAGGTCGTGAGGTGCGCCGTCATGCCCCGGTCGTCGTCGGGGGACGTTGCCCCCGTTGTGCGGGCGTGACGGGTGTTTTCCGGCGGTTCACGGAACGGCCCCCGCGCGGTGCGAGCCCGTTCGAGCCGCGGCTTCGCCCCGCCGCGTGCCGTGCCGCGTGCCGTGCCGTGCCGTGTCGTGTCGTGCCGCTGATCACAGGGCGCGGCTGAACCGGAGGACGCGCGGAGGCGTCTTCGACGTCGAGGACCGACCGGGGAGGGCGCTCGTCCCATGCTTCATCTGTTGCGCCGCGCGAGGGCGGGCGGGGCCCGATGGCTCCGCCGGCCACGCCTGCCGCGTACCCGGGCCGGCCGGCGGCGGCTGGTGCAGGCGGGGATGGCGGCGTGCGTCCTGGCGCTGCTGCCGGCGACCTGGCTGCGCCTGGCGGCGGACGGCCGACTGCACACCACCGCCGACGTGCCCCGCACCGAGGTCGCCGTGGTCTTCGGCGCGGGCCTGTGGGACGGGGAGCCGTCGCCGTATCTCGCGCACCGGCTGGACGCGGCGGCCGAGCTGTACCGGGCGGGCAGGATCAAGGTGGTCCTGGTCACCGGCGACAACAGCCGTGCGGACTACGACGAGCCGGACGCGATGCGCGCCTATCTGGCGCGGCACGGCGTGCCCGACGCACGGATCGTCAGCGACTACGCGGGCTTCGACACCTGGGACTCGTGCGTCCGCGCGAGGGAGATCTTCGGTGTGGACCGGGCCGTACTGATCAGCCAGGGCTTCCACATCCGGCGCGCGGTCACCCTGTGCCGGGCGGCCGGGGTCTCCTCGTACGGCGTCGGCGTCGACGACCACCACGACGTCACCTGGTACTACGGGGGCGTCCGGGAGATCTTCGCCGCGGGCAAGGCGGCCCTGGACGCGGCCTTCCGCCCGGACCCCCACTTCCTCGGCCCGAGGGAGCCGGGGGTGCGGCGGGCCCTCGACGGCACCCGTGCCCCGTCGGCCGCACGGTGACCGTGTCGCGCAGGTCGCAGCATGCTCGCGTCGTGGCGGACCCGACACGGATCACGGCCGCCCTTCCGGCCGAGCGGGCCGCCGGACCGGGCAGGCCCGCCGGCTCCCCATCGGCGGCCTGAAGGCGGAAGCCGACCGCTTGGCCGGCCTGCACGACGAGGGCCCGCCGTCCCGGCCGGTCTTCACCAGCCCGCTCGGCCGCTTCTCCTGTCGCAGCGAAGGCCGGGCGTTCTCGTCGAAGGCTGGGCGCCACGTCGCGCGAGACCTGATGGGTGTCGGGTCGACTGGTGTCCTTGTGACGATCGGGTGCCTCCGGCCCTGCGGCGCGCACGGTGGAGACGTGGTCGCACGAACGGTTCTCCTCGGCTGTGTCGTGCCTTCTCGGCGTGCGATCGGTGGAGAACTGACGAGCGGTGAGAACCGGCCGGCAGCACATGCCGGGTATGCCAAACACTTCCCGTGCCCGCTCCATCAGATGTGGTGAACCCCGCAGGTCAGAAGAGCAATACATCCTGATTTACCCCCATGATGACGTCGTCTCACTCACCCCTCACGCGAGGAGGACGACCATGTCCGAAACGACCGAGCCCAACGTCGGTATGTTCACCCTCGGTGGTCCGCTGACCGCCGAACCCGCCGGACCGGTCGAGGTACCGGAGCACGACGAGTGGCCCCTGCCCAACGGCTTCGCCTGGGTCTTCCCCGGCGAGGGCAACCGCGGCGGCCTCGTCCGGCCCGTGATCATGGCCGACGGCTTCAACCTCGGCCGGAGCAGGCTCGACGCGCTCTACCAAGGTCTGGAGAGCGGCTACCCGTTCATCACCGAGCTGCGCCGACGCGGCAGGGACGTGATCCTGCTCGGCTTCGAGGAGCGCAGCGCGTCGATCCTGGACAACGCGCAGGCGGCCGAGGCCGCCATCATGCGGGCCATCGCCGAGCAGCAGGGCGACGCCCGTCTGATCGTCGGCGGCTTCAGCATGGGCGGCATCGTCACCCGCTACGCACTCGCCCATCTGGAGACGCAGCGGATGGACCACCGGACCGCACTGTACTTCTCCTACGACAGCCCCCACCGCGGCGCTTCCATCCCGGTCGGCGTGCAGGCGTTCTCGCACTTCATCCCGCTCCCGAACAACTTCGCGAAGCAGATGAACAGCCCGGCCGCCCGCCAGATGCTGTGGCAGCACTACGACAAGGACACCGGCAAGATCGGCGTCGCCCCGGAGCGCACGGAGTTCCTGGCCGCCCTGGACCGGGTCGGACGCTGGCCGATGATCCCGCTCAAGATCGCCGTGGCGAACGGTCGCGCCGACGGGGCCGGCCTGCCGGACGTGAAGCCCGGCGACGTCGCACTGCGGGTCGACCGGATCTACCCGGGCACCACCTTCTACACCCAGGCCCAGGGCGACGACGTGACGGCCGCCTACCTCAACCGCAGGCTCCCCAAGGCCGAGAAGACCATCACGACCAGCGGCTTCCCGGAACTGGACGGCGCGCCGGGCGGAACCCTGCACACCTACAAGATCCTCGCCGAGGCGATGAAGAAGCTCGGCGGCAAGGCGGACCTGCGGCACGAGGACGTGTGCTTCGTCCCCTCGGTCAGCGCGGTCGCGATCCGCGACATCGAGACGCAGGACGACCTGTACGCGGACATCAACGGACTGGACCCGGACGAGAGCGAGCTGGACGACTTCCGCTGTTCGTCCACGACCACCGCGCACACGACCATCACCGAAGAGCTGTGCACCTGGCTCATGGACCGGCTCCCCGACTGATCCCCGTCACGCGCCGACCGGGGCTGCCGTCCGCTCACACCAGACGGACGGCAGCCCCTTCGTCGATCCGCGCTCCGACCAGCCCGCTCAACCTTCCTTGAGAAAGCACCCCACCCGACCAGTCTTGGGTCTGTACGGTCAACGGCTCTGTCTCACATGCGGTGGTGACAGAACGTCATCGTTGATGTGCCTGGTCCGAGCTCCGAGGAGAGCAGTCGCAGACGCACCGTCGAACGGGACGGACACGGTGTCGACGGTCGCGTCACCCGTGCTGGTCTGGGAGTGTTACTGCCAGCCACGGCAACTGCTTACCGTCACCGCCACATGTGAGACAGAGCCCGGTCAACGGTGTAACTCCCGAATTGGAAGCGACAGTTGATGACTGACGTGATGAGTGACATCGAGGCCGGGGAGGCCGCCCCGGACACCCTTCGTGATGTCCACAGGGAGAAGCCCCTCACGGGGCGACGGCTGCTCCGATCGTTCCGCTGTCCCCCGCCCTCGCAGCAGGCACCGTGCCGTCACCCACCAGGTCCGCGACCGTACCGGAGGCGGAGCTGAGCACAGGATGCCCCCTCGCCGCGTCCTGGGCATCACCGCGCTCCCTCTCCCCGGGGGAGGTGGCCGTACCCGGGATGCAACAGGGACCGGTGCGGTGCGTAACACGTGCGTCGCACGCTGGGTGGCATGCAGAGCACCGTGAGCCCACGCACTGCCCGTACTGCGCCCTGCAGTGCGGGATGAATCTGACGCGCGCGCCGGGCGGGACCGTCCGGGTGAGCGAGCGCGCGGACTTCCCGGTGAACCGGGGCGCGCTGTGCGGCAAGGGGCGTACGGCACCGGCGGTGCTCGACCCCGCCGTGCGGCTGACCTCGCCGCTGACGCGGTCCCGCGAGACGGGCGCGCCGGTGCCCGCCGGCTGGGACGAGGCGCTGGACCGGATCGCCACCGCGATCCGCCCCGACACCGTGTTCATGCCGTTCCACTGGGCGGGCGAGGGCCGCGCGAACACCCTCACCCGTCCGGCCCTTGACCCGACGTCGCGGGTGCCGGAGTTCAAGGTGTGCGCGGTGCGGGTGGAGACGGTCCGGTTCTGAGCCCCCGTCCCGATCGGGCTGTCGCTCTCGCCTCACCCGTTCACCGCCGTGCGGCGCACCCATCGGGTTCTTTCCCCCGGCCGGGCCCGCGGCACGGCCGTGACCTGCCAGAACGGGTACGGACGGGGGTCCGGCCGGGGCCGGCCGGACCCCCGTTCACCTCATTTTTGACGCTCTCTCAGAGAGCGGGCCGCGCCCGCCGGCATTTACCTCGGACGAGTGGGGACGCGACTGACGGCGGCACACGAGGTTGCCGCGGGCGTGGCCCCTTCGTGAGCCCGAGGGAGCACCGATGCGAGATACCGCCCGGCGGCTGACCGGTCTGGCCGGCCCCGCGCTCGCCGTGGTCGCCGCGGGACTGCTCGTGGCGCCCGACGCGTCCCCCGAGGAGTCCGCCGCCCCCGCAGGACCCCCCTACGGCGCGTCGGCCGGGAGCTCGGCCGGGGACCTGGAACTGCACCCGGCCCTGGTCGTGGCCGGCGCGCAGGTGACGGTGAACACCGCGGCGTGCGGCGACGACGACACGGTCGCGGGCGACGCCACCGCCGTGGGCGCCGGCCGTTTCACGCTGGCGCCGGGCTCGGACGAGCCGGACTCGACCGGGCGGTTCCGGGTGCCGCCGGGCGCGCAGCCGGGCACGTACGAGATCGTCGCGACGTGCGACGCCGGCGGGCAGCGGGTGACCGGCGACCTGGTGGTCAGGCTGACGCCCGCGGCGCAGCCGGTGTATCCCCGGGGCACTGTGAAGACGGGGGTCGGCAGCGCCTTGGGCCCCGATCCCGTGCAGACCGCGGCCGGCGTGACGGCTCTCGCCGTCGCCGCCGCGGGCGGTACCTGGCTCCTGCATCGCCGGGCGAGAGGCGACGGGATCTGACGGGCGCCCTCCGCCGCCCGTCCGCCGTACCGCATGTCCCCTCCCCCTCCGGGTCCGACGCCCCTCGCGGCCCGGAGGGGGCGCGGGGCCGACTCCGAAGAGGTCAGTCCGCGATGCGCCGCATACGCCGCAGGTCCAGCCGGGTCGGGAGCCCGGGCAACACGGTCATAGCTTCGGTGAGCGTGTTCGCCCTGTGCTGCGGCCTGTGGCTGCTGGGCGAGGGGGCCGCGACGAACGTCCCGCCCCAGCCGTCCGCCGCCCAGGCGCACTCCGCGCCCGCCGGATACGACTCGGGACGCCCCTTCGGGCAGGCCGCCGCACTGCCGCCCTCCCCGCCCGACCGGATCCGCATCCCCGCGATCGGCGTGGACGCGCCCCTGACGGGCCTCGGCCTGACGAGCACCGGCAGCCTCGACGTACCGCCGCCCGAGCGGACGAACCTGGCCGGCTGGTACGAGGCCGGCACCACGCCCGGCGAGACGGGCACCGCGGTCGTCGCGGGCCATGTCGACAACGCCGACGGCCCCGCCGTCTTCTACTCCCTGGGCGCCCTGCGCAAGGGCGGCACCGTCGAGGTGGACCGGCGCGACGGCAGCACCGCCGTGTTCACCGTGCACGCCGTCGCGGTGTACGACGCCCGGGACTTCCCCGACGAGCAGGTGTACGGCGCGGCGAACCGCCCGGAGCTGCGGATCATCACCTGCGGCGGAGGCTACTCACGCACCACCGGCTACCGGGGCAACGTCGTCGTCTACGCCCACCTGACGAGCAGCCGCTGAGCCCGACGTTCCGCCGCACAGGGTTGGCCTGCTCCGCCTCCCGCCGACGGCAACCGGCACCGGCACCGGCACCGGCACCGGCACCGGCACCGGCAAGCGTGACACCGGCCCAGTCCGAACCTCGGTCAGCCGGCGGGAGCAGCCCCGTCGAGAAGCTCGGCCGGGAGGCCGGCCCTGGCCCCGATGACCTCGAATCCCAGCAGCCGGCCGGCCCCGTCCACGTCGAGGACGACTTCGGCCTCCGCCGCAAGCCCCTCGACGGGGACCTGGCGGACGGCGGCGCCGTCCGGGATGCGGGCGGCGAGGGAGACGTACGCGGTGTCGTTGTCCCGGTCGTATGCGATGTGCATGGTTTCCTCCGGGGGATCGAGGTCGGTCGCGGCCGACGGACACGGCGTTTTTGGCCCTGTTGGCCGGGCGAGGTGCCGGTCCTCAGGCCAGCCACTGTTCGTACGCCATGTTCGCCACCAGGGCGAAGACGACCGTCAGCAGGACGACGCGGACGAAGCCGCTGCCCTTCTTCAGGGCCGTGCGGGCGCCGAGGGTGCCGCCCGCCAGGTTGAACACGGCCATCAGGCCCGCCAGTTGCCACAGCACCGCGCCCTGCCAGGCGAACATCGCCAGCGCGCCGGCGTTGGTGCAGCAGTTGACGATCTTCGCGGTGGCGGACGCGGTGACGAGGTCGAGGTGGAGCAGGGCGGTGAGCGCCAGGACGAGGAACGTTCCGGTGCCGGGGCCGATGAGTCCGTCGTAGAAGCCGATGCCCAGGCCGCCGAACCCGATCGCGGCGAGGACGCGGCGGCGGGAGACCGGGCCGGGTTTCGGCGCGGTGCCGAAGCTTGGGCGCAGGATGACGAAGGCGGCGACGGCGAGCAGTACCACCATGATCACCGGTTTGAGGACCTCGGTGCTCATCCCGGCGGCGAGGAAGGCTCCGCCCGAGGATCCGGCGAGGGCGGCCAGCCCGATGCGTACGGCGGTCCGTACGTCGACGGGTGCTTTGCGGGCGTAGGTGATCGCCGCGCCGGTGGTGCCGACGATGGCGACCGCCTTGTTGGTGCCCAGGGCGTGGGCGGCGGGGGTGCCGGCGGGCAGGCCGAGCAGCAGCGCGGGCAGGAGCAGGAGTCCGCCACCACCGACCACGGCATCGATCCAGCCGGCGGCGAGCGCCGCGAGGCAGAGGAGAACGACCGTGGTCAGCGAGATGTCGGGCATGAGCGCGACCCTATGGAGCGGATAGTTGTGCCGTCCATCAAGATGAGCGTTTCCTGAGGTTGAGGCTCCTCACAGCGCCTCCTCGCACCCCTCCGCCGCGCGCCCCGAACCCTCACATCCGCCCCCCGCCCCCGCTGAGGGCAGCGTTCCGCGCGGGAAACAGAGGGGATGCCGCCGGGTAAAAGCAGCCTGACCTGACGGGACGGGCCCGGCGGGGCCCGGGGGCTCACCGGACGCCGGGCAGGTCGTACGTCACCCCCGTCAGCTCCTCCGAGGCCGCCCAGAGCCGCTCCCCCATCGCGTCGTCGAGGGTCCAGGGTGCCCGCCAGGACGGTGCGGGCGCCCCGCGCCACAGGGCGAAGGACGGGCCGATGAACGCGTCGGGGCGTACGCCGGGCCTGGTCGCGGCGTACAGCAGGGGCAACGCGCCGGCCTCGGCGGACTGGGCGACGATCCGGTTGCCGAGCCGCATCACCCGCTCGGCGATCCGGCGTCCCTCGGCCCTCGGCCCCGCGGTCTGGAGGTTGGTGGCCGCGTACCCGGGATGAGCGGCTGCCGCCACCACGTCGCTGCCGTACGCCGCCAGCCTGCGGGCCAGTTCGTGCGTGAAGAGCAGGTTGGCCGACTTGGAGCGGGCATAGGCGACCCAACGCCGGTAGCCGCGCTCGCTGTTGAGGTCGCGCGCATCGATGTTGGCCATCGCGTGGGTCATGCTGGACACGGTCACGATCCGCGCGCCCGGCGCCGCGAGCAGCGCGGGCAGCAGCAGTCCGGTGAGGGCGAAGTGCCCCAGGTGATTGACTCCGAACTGGGTCTCGAACCCGTCCGCGGTCGTCCCGTAGGGCAGCGCCATCACCCCGGCGTTGTTGAGCAGCAGATCGACCCGCTCGCCCGAAAGGGCGGTCGCGAACTCCCGCACGGAGGCCAGGTCCCCGAGGTCCAGTCGCCGCACCTCGGCCTCGGCGCCCGGTACCTCGCCGCGCAGCAGGTTCAGGGCGTCCCGGCCGCGCGCCTCACTCCGGCAGGCGAGCACCACCCGCGCCCCCGCACGGGCCAGTTCCCGCGCCGCGACATGACCGAGCCCGCTGTTGGCCCCGGTGACGACGGCCAGGCGCCCGCCCTGATCGGGAATGTCGTTCGCGTTCCATCCGGACATGGCCGGACTCCCTCCGCCGGCGTCGCACCTGTACGGCCCTCCGTGGTCACCCTACGAGAGCCGGGTACCCGCCGCGCGGCAGCCGGTCATCCCCCCGTACGACCACATTTATGGCATGTTCATTCCATACGCCTAGGTTCCCCACCGCACGCCCCCGTCACCGACCGGTGGCGGGACGGTTCACGGCACCTTTGGGAGCGACAGTGGAACGTCGTACCTTCCTTCGTGCGAGCGCCATGGGCGGCGCCGGCGCGGTCCTCGGTGGCGCACTCTGGCACAGCGCCGCGTACGCGGCACCCGCCCAGCCCGGCACGGGCCCGTACGGCGCGCTCGGCGCGGCGGACGCCAACGGGATCCGGCTGCCGGCCGGGTTCACCAGCAGAGTGATCGCCCGTTCCGGCCAGCAGGTCCCGGGCACGTCGTACACCTGGCACAACGCCCCTGACGGGGGCGCCTGTTACGCGGACGGCAGCGGCTGGATCTACGTCTCCAACTCGGAGATCAACCCCTCCGGCGGCGCGGGCGCGGTGCGTTTCTCGGCCACCGGCGCCGTCACGGGCGCGTACCGCATCCTGTCCGGCACCCGGCAGAACTGCGCGGGCGGCAGCACTCCGTGGAACACCTGGCTGTCCTGCGAGGAGGTGGACCGCGGCTACGTCTACGAGACCGACCCGTGGGGGACGAAGGCGGCGGTCCGCCGGGACGCGATGGGCCGCTTCAAGCACGAGGCGGCGGCCGCCGACCCGGTCCGCAAGGCCGTCTACCTGACCGAGGACGTCTCGGACGGCTGCTTCTACCGCTTCCGTCCCACGACGTGGGGCGACCTGTCCTCCGGCACCCTGGAGGTGCTGGTGGCGGGCAGCGGCACGAGCGGCCCGGTGAGCTGGGCGGCGGTCCCGGACCCGTCCGGGGCCACCGCGACCCGCAACCAGGTCTCCGGCGCCAAGCGCTTCAACGGCGGCGAGGGCTGCCACTACGCGAACAACACCTGCTGGTTCACCACCAAGGGCGACAACCGCGTCTGGCAGTACAACGCCTCCGCCCAGACCATCGAACTCGCCTACGACGACTCCCTGGTGACGGGCGGCTCGGCTCCCCTGACCGGCGTCGACAACGTCACCGGCTCCGCCTCAGGCGACCTCTTCGTGGCCGAGGACGGCGGAAACATGGAGATCTGCGTCATCACCCCCGACGACATCGTGGCCCCCTTCCTCCAGGTGAGCGGCCAGTCCGGCTCCGAGATCACCGGCCCGGCCTTCTCCCCCGACGGCACCCGCCTGTACTTCTCCAGCCAGCGCGGCACGAGCGGCAGTTCGTCGGGCGGCATCACGTACGAGGTGAAGGGCCCCTTCCGCACATAACGGCTCCCCGCCCTCCGCTCTCCGCTCATGCCGGTACACAGAACGCACCGACATGAGCGGAGAGCTACCGTCCGGTCACGTCACGTTCGCATCACAGGTCCACAAAACCCCCACACCCTCCCCCAGCCCCTCCCCTACCGTCAGCAGCTCACACCCGGCAGACCGTCCCGGACGGGGGCACGCTGCCGGATATCCGCACATACCTGGGGGCACCCCTGTGAACCTGTCCTACAAGTCCGCCGCCGTCACCGTCGCCGCACTCGCCCTGGCCACGCTGCCCGCCACTGCCTCCATGGCCCACGAAGGCAGCCACCCGTTCAAGAACTGCACCGAGGCGTACAGCAAGGGTTACAAGAACATCTCCTCGGGCGACGAGCACTACGGCAAGCACCTGGACCGCGACGGCGACGGCGTCGGCTGCGACAACGCACCCGCGGGCTTCGTCTCCGCCGACGACAAGGACACCGCCACGGACAGCGGCTCGGACGACGGCGCCACCGGCTCCGGCACCGGCTCCGACACCGAAACCGGCTCCGGCTCCGGCTCCGGCGAAAAGGCCGCCACCGAAAAGGGCAGCGGCACCGACCTCGCCGAGACCGGCGGCAACAGCGCCACCCCGTACATCGCGGCCGGCGGCGCGGCCGTCGTCCTGGCGGGCGGCGGTGTCCTGCTCGCAGCCCGCAGGCGCCGCAGCACCGACTGAGAATCTCCGACAGCCACGAAGTGGGCGACACCCGTACAAGGTGTCGCCCACTTCGGACACGGACCGGCGACACGCGACCTCATGACGCCGCGAGGCCGCAGGTGCGGCCATGTCAGAAAAAGTCGAGCTCAGCCGACTCGACGGCGCCCAGCATGCGGCACCTCCCGGTCTCTCCGTCGACGCACACGTAGCCCGCACCAACGGACATGTCACGAATGTCCCCGCTGCGGAGGTAGGCGACCGACTGGCAGTCGAAGTAGAAGTTACTGCCTACCCGGACGCTCTCTCCTTCGATGAGCGCGAAAGTCATGCCCTCATGACTGACTTCCTCAGTCCGTCCTCAGAAGTGAGAAGTTCCGCCATGGCCGGAGATGGGCATGCCCCCACTGGCCGTCCAGGAATCAGGGCCAAACCCACCATCCGCCGAGGGCGGCACCGTCGGCACTGAGGCCCAAGACAGAGCGAAGGCCGCCCGGGTGATCCGGACGGCCTTCGACTTGAGGTCTGAACCCTGGGGGTATGGCCTGCCCACTTTCGAGGGCTACCAGGGACGATTCCAGGGTCTTCGTCGCCCAGTGTACCTACGATTGCCCCACCATGCACAGCACGCCGCCCACCAGCATCAAGCCGCCCGACGACAAGGCCGTCGTCGAGCTGATCAGCCCCGACCGGCTGAACCCCTACCTGACCGCGTGCACCGGCGACACCGCCGCCGCTCTCGCGCTGTATCGGTGGAACAGCGACCTCGCCGCAGCGTTCTTCGAACCGCTGGGCCACCTGGAGATCATGCTGCGCAACGCGCTCGATGCCCGGCTCGTCGCCCGCCAGCAGCGCCGGGGCCGCACCGCAGAGTGGTATGTCGACACGGCGGTCCCGCTCAGCGGCAACGCCCGCAGCGACATCGCCCAGGCCCGGCAACGCGCTGGCAGGAACACCCCGGTCGTCCCACGCGGAAAGATCATCGCTGAGCTGAGCTTCGGCTTCTGGCGCTTCCTGTTGGCCCGCCAGTACCGGGCCAACCTCTGGCCCGACCTGGCCGGCGCCTTCCCCCACGCTCCCAACCGTGCCCTGCCCACGGTGGAAGACCCGGTCAAGCGGCTGCACAAGTTCCGCAACCGCATCGCCCACCATGAGGGCATCTGGCACCTGCCGCTCGAAGCCCGCCGGGACGACATCCAGACCGTGCTCGGCTTCATAGCGCCGGCCGCCGCGGCCTGGGTCGTCGACGCCTCCCGCATCAACGACGTCCTCGCCCGTCGGCCCTGACCCCGTGGCGGCACAACCACCGCCGCTCTCGTCACCGTCCTTGCCTGGTAACCGCACAGGCACAGCGGGTACTTCCTCGGGCCAGGCATCGTCTGGGCTCCTCTCATGAGACCCATCCGACCTGCTGTCAGACTTCCCCGCACCTCGGGGGAACCTCAGACCAGGAACGGTATCCGTGCTCTGGCGCCAACCAGCCGACGTTGAGCATCTCCTGGTTCGACTCGTCGTAGGAGTATCACGTCAGGTCGGGGTAATAGGTCATTTGTTGCTCCTCAGCCCGTCAGACCGAGACCCGCAGGGGACGGGCGTCCGCACGGCCGTAGGCGAGAACCTTCGCCAGGATCTCGCGGAATCGGGCAATGGCCTCGGCCGGTACGTCGAGGACAGCTTCGATCTCCGGGTCGTCCAGACCCAGGTCCAAAAGCGCGGCCGGGTCCAGAGATACACGGAGAACGTTGCCGATCAGCTCTGCCGCCCGCACGCATCCGTACGCGGTCCCCTGGTCCGCCGTGACCAGGCAGTGCGTATCGAAGCCGAGGGACACCTCCTGCTCATCGGGCTCGTCCCCGCCGCACTGGAACAACATGACGAAGCCGTCCAGATCTGCGATGCCGGCCTCGATGAAGTAGCCGTCGGGATCTGTCTCCGCGCCGACATCGCATGCGACGAAACGATAGGTCATGACGTCGTTTTAGCAGCCCTTCAACAGCGGCGGAGAACAGGGGCTACGGCACAGCGACTGCCGACCTGGGTGCGGCGGCCAGGCGCAGGCCGACTTCCACCAGGGTCCAGCCGAGGCGGGTGCGGAGGCGCTGGGGACGCCAGGGGCAACGGGTCGCTGCGGCGAGACGGTATGCGTCGGCTTCGGTACGGAGTTCGGCGGCGCGGATGCGGTGCAGGGCGAGGTGGGTCTCGGGGTGCATCGGGTCGTGGCCTTTCAGTCCGTGGTGAGGGGGAACGCGTGGGTGTGGATGCGTACCTGGGCGGCGTCGGCGTCGTCCTCGCCGGCGGCCCGGTCGCGGTAGGTGTCGACGAGCGCGTGCATCTTCTCGACGAGCTCCCGGGTCAGTTCGGGCGTCAGCCGCAGCGTCGCGCTGCTCATGTCCCAGGTGCGGTTCCACTCCTCCGGCCAGGTCAGGCGGTTGCCCAGCCAGGTCGAGAGGTCCCGGGTCTGGGTGGTCGCGACCTCGTGGAGGTACAGGTCGGCAGCCCCGCGTACCTCCGGGCTGGCGTCGGTGAGCAGTGCGTCGTCGAATCTCAGACCCTTGTGGACCGCCTTCCACCACCGCTCCCTGCCCTTGCCGCGCTCGGGGGCGTCCTCGATGAAGCCGTACGCGGCGAGCTGCCGCAGGTGGTAGCTGGTCGCACCGCTCGACTCGCCCAGTTTCGCGGCGAGCTGGGACGCGGTGGCCGGGCCGCCGAAGCGCAGGGCGTCCAGCAGCTGCATGCGCAGCGGGTGTGCGAGCCCGCGCAGGGAGCGGGCGTCGAGACTGCGGATCTGCGGGTCCTGGGGCTCACTCATGCCTACAAAGGTAGCGTTGCAAAGAAGTGATTGCAATGCTTTCTTTGCAAGTCGTTCGACAGCATGGGATCGGACGGCATGAGAAACGGCGGCACCCCCGCACGGGTGCCGCCGTTCTCTTTGTGGTCCGGAGCCGTTGCCGATCGGTGAGGGTGGTCGGGTGACAGGCAACGGCTCCGGGGCTTGACACGCCCCGGAGATCCGGGGCTCAGGGCTCAGCGGTGGTCGCTGCCCTTCGAGGTGACCGCCGCGCGGCCGGCCTCCAGGCGGGCGACCGGGATGCGGAACGGTGAGCAGGAGACGTAGTCCAGGCCCACCTCGTGGAAGAAGTGGACGGACTCCGGGTCGCCGCCGTGCTCGCCGCAGACGCCGAGCTTGAGGTCGGGGCGGGTCTCGCGGCCGGCCTTGGCGGCGAGCTTCACCAGGGAGCCGACACCGTCCCGGTCGATGGTCTCGAACGGGGAGACACCGAAGATGCCCTTCTCCAGGTACGCGGTGAAGAAGCTGGCCTCCACGTCGTCCCGGCTGAAGCCCCACACCGTCTGGGTGAGGTCGTTCGTGCCGAAGGAGAAGAACTCCGCGGCCTCCGCGATCTGGCCGGCGGTCAGCGCGGCTCGCGGCAGCTCGATCATCGTGCCGATGGCGAGCTTCAGCTTCGTGCCGGTGGCCTCCTCGACCTCCGCGATGACCCTGTCGGCCTCCTCGCGGACGATCTCCAGCTCCTGGACCGTGCCGACCAGCGGGATCATGATCTCGGCGCGCGGGTCGCCCTTGGCGCTCTTGCGCTCGGCCGCCGCCTCCGCGATGGCCCGTACCTGCATGGTGAACAGGCCGGGGATGACCAGACCGAGCCGGACGCCGCGCAGGCCCAGCATCGGGTTCTGCTCGTGCAGCCGGTGCACCGCCTGGAGGAGGCGCAGCTCGTTCTCGTGCGGCTCCTGACGGGACTCGGCGAGGGCCACGCGGACCGACAGTTCGGTGATGTCGGGCAGGAACTCGTGCAGCGGCGGGTCGAGGAGCCGGACGGTGACCGGGAGGCCGTCCATCCCCTCGAACAGCTCGACGAAGTCCTTCCTCTGCAGCGGCAGCAGCGCCTTGAGGGACTCCTCGCGCTCTTCCTGGGTGTCGGCCAGGATCAGCCGCTCCACCAGCTCGCGCCGGTCGCCGAGGAACATGTGCTCGGTGCGGCACAGGCCGATGCCCTGGGCGCCGAAGCGGCGGGCGCGCAGCGCGTCCTCGGCGTTGTCGGCGTTGGCGCGCACGCGCAGCCGGCGCTTGCGGTCGGCGAAGGCCATCATCCGGTGGACGGCCTCGACCAGCTCGTCGGCGTCGTCGGCACCGGGGTGCATCCGGCCCTCGAAGTACTCCACGACCGGGGAGGGCACGACCGGGACCTCGCCGAGGTAGACCTTGCCGGTCGAGCCGTCGATGGAGATCAGGTCGCCTTCCTCGACGACGTGCCCGCCGGGGACGGTCATCCGGCGGCGCTTGGTGTCGACCTCGAGCTCCTCGGCGCCGCACACACAGGTCTTGCCCATGCCGCGCGCGACGACGGCCGCGTGGGAGGTCTTGCCGCCGCGGGAGGTGAGGATGCCCTCGGCGGCGATCATGCCGTCCAGGTCGTCGGGGTTGGTCTCACGGCGGACCAGGATGACCTTCTCGCCGGAGCGGGACCACTTGACGGCCGTGTACGAGTCGAAGACCGCCTTGCCGACCGCCGCGCCCGGCGAGGCCGCGATGCCGCGCCCGACCCGCTCGACCTTCGCGTCCTCGTCGAAGCGCGGGAACATCAGCTGGGCGAGCTGCGCGCCGGTGACGCGGATGAGCGCCTCGGCCTCGTCGATCAGCCCCTGGTCGACGAGCTGGGTGGCGATACGGAAGGCCGCGCCCGCGGTGCGCTTGCCGACGCGGGTCTGGAGCATCCACAGCTGGCCGCGCTCGATGGTGAACTCGATGTCGCAGAGATCCCTGTAGTGGTTCTCCAGCGTCTCCATGATCTGCATCAGCTGGTCGTACGACTTCTTGTCGATCCGCTCCAGCTCCGCGAGCGGCACGGTGTTGCGGATGCCCGCCACCACGTCCTCGCCCTGGGCGTTCTCCAGGTAGTCGCCGTAGACGCCCTGGTGGCCGGAGGCGGGGTCGCGGGTGAAGGCGACGCCGGTGCCGCCGCCCCTGGAGGTCGCAGTCGGACCGAGGTTGCCGAAGACCATGGAGCAGACGTTGACGGCCGTGCCCAGGTCGTGCGGGATGCGCTCCTGGCGGCGGTAGAGCTTGGCCCGGTCGGTGTTCCAGGAGTCGAAGACCGCGTGGATGGCGAGGTCCATCTGCTCGCGCGGGTCCTGCGGGAAGTCCCGGCCGGCCTCGGTCTTGACGATCTTCTTGAACTTGGTGACCAGCTTCTTGAGGTCGGCGGCCTCCAGCTCGGTGTCGACCGTGACCTTCTTGGCCGCCTTCGCCGCGTCCAGCGCGTCCTCGAACAGTTCGCCGTCGACGCCGAGGACGGTCTTGCCGAACATCTGGATGAGACGCCGGTAGGAGTCCCAGGCGAAGCGGTCGTCGCCGGCCTGCTTCGCCAGTCCCTGCACGGACTTGTCGGAGAGGCCGATGTTGAGGACGGTGTCCATCATGCCCGGCATGGAGAACTTGGCTCCGGAGCGGACCGACACCAGGAGCGGGTCATCGGGCTGGCCGAGCTTCTTGCCCATCGTCGCTTCGAGGGCGTCGAGGTGCGCACTCACCTCGTCACGCAGTGCCGCAGGCTCCGCGCCGCTCTCCAGGTAGACCTTGCAGGCCTCTGTGGTGATGGTGAAGCCGGGAGGGACGGGAAGACCCAGATTGGTCATCTCGGCGAGGTTCGCACCTTTGCCACCGAGGAGGTCCTTGAGGTCCTTGTTGCCCTCGGTGAAGTCGTAGACGAACTTCACGCTCTCAACGCTGTGACCCTGCTGGCCTACGTGGGGATCTTTGTTTTCCGACACGGGTCTCGACTCCTCGAGGACGCGGTGGCTGCCCTGACGGGCAGGAACATACCCAGATCAAAGGCATCTGGGTACGTCCACACGTGCGTCATGCGCCTGTGACCACTCCGCCGCCACGGGATCGAAAGTCAAAGCTTGGCAAGCTCTCACAGCCGCATGTGTTCACTTCTTGAAGGCACCAGCTCCGGATTGAGCACTCCGACCGCTCATTTGAGCGACAATCAGCACGTTTGATTTCGCTCGATGAACGATCAAAGGGTGGCACCGAGTGCCGCCCTTTGAGAAGTGCAGCCGCTCGCGATCCGCTCATCTGAGCATGACGCTTATCAGGGGTGGCGAGAATCACGCTGCCACAGTCGCCGGGATTTCACCATGCGGACGTACCCCGTACGACTCCCCCGACGGCCGCGCGGGCGGTTGTGCAGGCACCTCACCGGCGCTCCACGGACGGCATGCCCGGCCTTTGCCCCCTGTTTGCCGAACGTACCTCCGCCGCGCTGAACGCGCCGGTCGGCGCACCCGTACGGAACTACGGCGGATCCGGACCCCCACGCCGGGTCCGCCACCTCACCGGGTTTTGCACGGAAGGACCTCCGGGTGCCTGTCTTCACACGCCTGCGCCGACCGACACGCACGACCGAACCGACACGGACCACCGAACCGACACGGACGGCCGAGGAGGGCCGAGAGGGGGAAGGCCACTCGGAGGAAGAGAAGCAGCGGGACGGGACCTCGGAGGCACCAGCGGCGCCGGATCCCGCGCCCGGCGACTCCCCCCGCGACTCCACCCCGGGCTCCCCCGGCGCCCTCCCCCTTGTCTTCCGCGCCCTCCGCGCCCGCCACGCCCGCCTGCGGACCGAGCACCCCCGTGCCACGCGCGCCGCCCGCTGGACGCTGCACGGCCTCGCCGCCGCGCTGATCGTCGGCGCGCTCCTGCTGCCGAACACCGCCGGCGCCCTGCGCCCCGACCGGTTCACCCGGATTCCGGCCGAGGCGATCATCGGCGCGGTGCTGCTGCTCGCCCTGCCGCGCCGCCCGCGGATCGTCGTGGCCGCGCTGTACGGGGCCGGTATCGCCGTACTGACCGTGCTGAACGTGCTGGACATCGGCTTCAACGAATATCTGGGCCGGGGCTTCAACGTGGTGCTCGACTGGGGGCTGCTCGACGACGCCCAGCACTACGTCGAGGACTCGATGGGCGGCGCCACCGCCACCGCCGCCGCCGTCGGCGCGGTCGTCCTCGCCCTGCTCCTGGTGGTCGTGATGGCGCTCGCCGCGGTCCGGCTGAGCGACCTGCTGGCCCGGCACCGCACGCGGGCCACCCGGGGCGCGTTGATCGCGGGCACCGTGTGGATCACCTGTAGCGCCCTCGGCCTGCAGATATCCGGCGTGCCGGTCGCCTCCGACCGGGCGGCGGCCGCGCTGAAGGTGCAGGGCAAGCGGGTGCGGGACACGCTGCGCGACGAGGCGGCGTTCGAGAAGGTGGCGCGCACGGACCCGTTCGCGGGCACTCCGTCCGACCAGCTCCTGCCCGACCTGCGCGGCAAGGACGTCCTCATCACGTTCATCGAGAGCTACGGCCGGACCGCCCTGGAGGACCCGGTGATCGCCCCCGGCGTCACCGGCACCCTGGACACCGGCACCGAGTCGCTCGCGAAGGCGGGGTTCGCGGCGCGCAGCGGCTGGCTGACGTCGGCGACGTTCGGCGGCAGTAGCTGGCTCGGCCACTCGACGGCGCTGTCCGGCCTGTGGATCGACAACCAGCAGCGCTACCGCACCGCCACCGCGAGCGACCGCCTCACGCTCACCAAGGCGTTCGGGAAGTCGGGCGGCTGGGACACCGTCGGCGTCGTGCCGGGCGTCCAGAAGGGCTGGCCCGAGGCGAAGTGGTTCGGCCTCGACAAGGTCTACAACGCCTTCCGGCTGGGCTACCAGGGCCCGAAGTTCAGCTGGTCGACGATGCCCGACCAGTACACGCTCGAGGCTTTCCAACGCCTGGAGCACAGCAAGAAGCGCGACGGGAACAAGAACCTGATGGCGGAGATCATCCTGACCTCCAGCCACCAGCCCTGGGCGCCCCTTCCCGAAATGGTCGGCTGGGACGAACTCGGCGACGGCTCCGTCTTCGGTCCCGTCCAGAAGGCGGGCAAGCAGCCCGGCGACATCATCGCGGACACCACCAAGTCCCGTCGGGAGTACGGCAAGTCGGTCGAGTACTCGGTGACCGCCCTCACCCAGTGGCTGGAGCGCTACGGCACGGACGACACCGTCCTCGTCTTCCTCGGCGACCACCAGCCCATCGCCCGGGTCAGCGGCCTGCGGGCGAGCCGGGACGTGCCGGTGACGATCGTCGCCAGGGACCCGAAGGTGCTGGACAAGGTCGCCGACTGGAACTGGACGGAGGGACTCAGGCCGGACCGGGACGCCCCCGTGTGGCGCATGGACGCCTTCCGGAACCGCTTCCTGAAGGCCTACGGCTCCGTCCCGCACCCCGCCGGAGGCTGAACCGGCGCCGCCCCTGCCCCTGTCCCTGTCCCGCCCCTGTCCCGAATCGACCCGGCTCAGCCGCCGGACGTGTCGAGTTCGGCGTCCTCGCCGACGCCCGCGCACTCGTAGGGGTCCTTCAGCCAGCCGTCCGGCAGCGCCACCCGGTTGTTGCCGGACGTACGGCCGCGGGGGCCGTCCGCCCCGGCCGGCCAGGGCTGGTCCAGGTCCAGCTCGTCCAGCCCGGCCCGCAGTGCCTCGAGGGACGAGGTGATCGCGAGCCGCCTGCGCATCTCGGAGCCGACCGCGAAGCCCTTCAGGTACCAGGCGACGTGCTTGCGGAAGTCGATCACCCCGCGGGCCTCGTCACCGATCCACTCGCCGAGCAGGGTGGCGTGCCGGACCATGACGTCGGCGACCTCGCGCAGCGAGGGCCGGCGGAAGTCGTCCCGGCCCTCGAAGGACGCGACCAGGTCGGCGAACAGCCACGGCCGCCCCAGGCAGCCGCGCCCCACCACGACCCCGTCGCAGCCCGTCTCGCGCACCATCCGCAGCGCGTCGTCGGCGGACCAGATGTCGCCGTTGCCGAGTACGGGGATCTCCGGCACATGCTCCTTCAGCCGGGCGATGGCGTCCCAGTCGGCGGTGCCGCCGTAGTGCTGGGCGGTGGTGCGGCCGTGCAGGGCGACGGCGCTCACGCCCTCTTCCACGGCGATGCGGCCGGCGTCCAGATAGGTCAGGTGGTCGTCGTCGATGCCCTTGCGCATCTTGATCGTGACCGGCAGGTCCCCGGCACCGGCGACCGCCTCGCGCAGGATGGAGCGCAGCAGGTTCCGCTTGTAGGGCAGGGCCGAGCCGCCGCCCTTGCGGGTCACCTTCGGCACCGGGCAGCCGAAGTTGAGGTCGATGTGGTCGGCGAGGTCCTCCTCGACGATCATGCGGACCGCCTTGCCGACGGTCGCCGGGTCCACGCCGTACAGCTGGATCGAGCGCGGCGTCTCGCTCGCGTCGAACCTGATCAGCTGCATGGTCTTCTCGTTGCGTTCGACCAGCGCCCGGGTGGTGATCATCTCGCTGACGAACAGCCCCTTGCCGCCGCTGAACTCTCTGCAGAGCGTGCGGAAGGGCGCGTTGGTGATCCCGGCCATGGGGGCCAGCACGACGGGCGGCCGCACCGCGTACGGGCCGATCGTCAGGTCGCGCGAGTCCGGGGCCGGGTGCGGGGTGGAGGGGGGCGTGGACATTCCCCCATTGTCCCGCATGCCAAGGGTGCATCGGTCATTAGTTAGCCGCACTATTGAACCGCGCGTACGATGGCACCCATGTCCGAGCTCAGCCCGCGCCGCCGTCTCCTCGTACTCGCGATCTGCTGCATGAGCCTGCTCCTCGTGAGCCTGGACAACACGGTCCTGAACGTCGCCCTGCCGTCGCTCCAGAAGGACCTGGACGCAAGCACCTCGGGCCTGCAGTGGACCATCGACGCGTACACCCTCGTCCTGGCGTCGCTGCTGATGCTCGCCGGCTCCACGGCCGACCGGATCGGCCGCAGACGGGTCTTCACGGCGGGCCTGGTCGTCTTCACCCTCGGCTCACTGCTGTGCTCGCTCGCGCCGAACCTGGACGCGCTGGTCGCCTTCCGCATGGTGCAGGCGGTGGGCGGTTCGATGCTCAACCCGGTCGCCATGTCGATCATCACCAACACCTTCACCGACCCGCGCGAACGCGCCCGCGCGATCGGCGCGTGGGGCGCGGTCGTCGGCCTGTCGATGGCGGCGGGGCCCCTCGTCGGGGGTCTGCTGGTGGACTCCGTCGGCTGGCGCTCCATCTTCTGGATCAACCTGCCGGTGGGCCTCGCCGCCCTCGTCCTCACCCTGCGCTTCGTCCCGGAGTCCCGGGCTCCCCAGGCCCGCCGCACCGACCCGGTGGGCCAGCTGCTGGTCATCGCCCTGTTCGGCTCACTGACGTACGCGATCATCGAGGCACCGCACGCGCCGCTCTCCACCACGGTTCCCTTCGGCGCCCTCGCGCTCGCCTCCCTGATCGCCCTGATCCGCTACGAGTCCCGGCGCCACGAACCCCTCATCGACCTGCGTTTCTTCCGCTCGGCACCATTCAGTGGAGCCACGGTGATCGCGGTGAGCGCGTTCGCCGCGCTCGGCGGCTTCCTGTTCCTGTCGACGCTCTATCTGCAGAACGTACGGGGCCTGAGCGCCCTGGAGGCCGGGCTGTGGATGCTTCCCATGGCCCTCCCGACGTTCCTGTGCGCGCCGCTCTCCGGCCGGCTGGTCGGCAGCCGGGGGCCCCGGCTGCCGCTGCTGATCGCGGGCTGCGCGATGACGGCGGCCGGGCTCCTCTTCGCCCTCTTCGAGGCCGAGACGTCCAACGCCACGCTGGTCGTCGGGTACGTCCTGTTCGGTGTCGGCTTCGGCTTCGTGAACGCGCCCATCACCAACACCGCCGTCTCCGGCATGCCCCGCGCCCAGGCCGGGGTGGCCTCGGCGGTGGCCTCCACCAGCCGGCAGCTGGGCCAGGCGCTCGGCGTCGCGGTGATCGGCGCGGTGCTGGCGGCCGGGGTGGGCTCCTCCTCGTACGCGGACGGCTTCGTGGCGGCCTCGCGGCCCGGCTGGTGGATCATCGCCGCGTGCGGGCTCGCGGTGCTGGTGGTGGGTGCGGCGACCTCGGGCCGCTGGGCCCGCGCGACCGCGCGGCGGACGGCCGAGCGGCTGGAGTCGCAGGAGATCCGCGAGGCGGCCGGAGTGGACGCCTGAGCACGCGTCTCCACCTCTGGTCACGCGCCTCCACGTCTTGATCGCCCGCTTCACATGGATCGCCCGCCTCCACCCGGACCACGTGCCTCCCCCCGGATCGCGCGCCCTCACACGTCACCCGGCGCGATCTCCCGGGCAGACCGGGTCTCCGCCGAATTCGTCTGCGAAGGAGCCCTGTTGATGTTCGTCCTGCGACACACTCCTTGTCGTCCCTGATCGGGGGCAACGGGTACGGCGACAACCGACCACAGATGCCGGAGGCTTCATGCCGCAGATCGACACGAGCAAAGTCAGCCGCTGGGACCAGCACGGCCGGGAGCACGTCGTACGGGTCCGGCGCACCGGTGTGCAGCGCACGATCAGCTGCGAGACCTGCGACTGGCGTCAACGCGCCCAGTTCCTGCCCTGGCTGAAGGCGCAGGAACATCTGGTGGAGGCCCACCAGGCGACGGTGGACCCCACGGAGAGATGAGCCCGCCCCGGACGGCGCGGGAGGCGCTGTCCGGGGCGGGCTCGACACAGTCGGCGGTGCTACGGCGTCAGCAGCCGACCAGTCGGCTCGCCAGGTAGCCCTCGATCTGGTCGAGGGAGACCCGCTCCTGCTTCATGGTGTCGCGCTCGCGCACCGTCACCGCGTTGTCCTCGAGCGTGTCGAAGTCGACCGTGACGCAGAACGGCGTACCGATCTCGTCCTGGCGGCGGTAGCGGCGGCCGATCGCACCGGCGTCGTCGAACTCGATGTTCCAGTTCTGCCGCAGCGCCTGGGCGAGGCCCTTGGCCTTCGGCGACAGCTCCGGGTTGCGGGAGAGCGGGAGCACCGCGACCTTCACCGGGGCCAGGCGCGGGTCGAGGCGCAGCACCGTGCGCTTCTCCAGCTTGCCCTTGGCGTTGGGCGCCTCGTCCTCGACGTAGGCGTCGATCAGGAAGGCGAGCATCGCCCGGCCGAGACCGGCCGCCGGCTCGATGACGTACGGCGTCCAGCGCTCGCCGGCCTCCTGGTCGAAGTAGGAGAGGTCCTGGCCGGAGGCCTTGGAGTGGGCGCCGAGGTCGTAGTCGGTGCGGTTGGCGACGCCCTCGAGCTCGCCCCACTCACTGCCGCCGAACTGGAAGCGGTACTCGATGTCGGCGGTGCGCTTGGAGTAGTGGGAGAGCTTCTCCTTCGGGTGGTCGTACCACCGCATGTTCTCCTCGCGCATGCCGAGGCCGGTGTACCAGTTCCAGCGCTGCTCCATCCAGTATTCCTGCCACGTCTCGTCCTCGCCCGGCTTGACGAAGAACTCCATCTCCATCTGCTCGAACTCGCGGGTGCGGAAGATGAAGTTGCCGGGCGTGATCTCGTTGCGGAAGGACTTGCCGATCTGGGCGATGCCGAACGGCGGCTTGCGGCGCGAAGTGGTCTGCACCTGGGCGAAGTTGGTGAAGATGCCCTGGGCGGTCTCGGGGCGCAGGTAGGCGACGGAGCCGGAGTCCTGCGTCGGGCCGAGGTGGGTGGAGAGCAGGCCCGAGAACTGCTTGGGCTCGGTGAACTGGCCCTTGTTGCCGCAGTTGGGGCAGTTGATGTCGGCGAGGCCGTTCTCCGGGGCGCGGCCCTTCTTCTCCTCGTACGCCTCTTCCAGGTGGTCCGCGCGGAACCGCTTGTGACAGGCGGTGCATTCGGTGAGCGGGTCCGAGAAGGTGGCGACGTGACCGGAGGCGACCCACACCTCGGGGGCCAGGATCACCGACGAGTCGATACCCACGACGTCCTCACGCGACGTCACCATGTAGCGCCACCACTGGCGCTTGAGGTTCTCCTTGAGCTCGACACCCAACGGCCCGTAGTCCCAGGCGGCACGCTGGCCGCCGTAGATCTCACTGCAGGGGAATACGAAGCCTCGGCGCTTGCTCAGGCTGACGATGGTGTCGATCTTGTCGGCGGCCACGGTGCTCTCTTCATTACGACGACGGGCGACGAAGCGAGATTGCTTCCAGCGAAGCACTCAGGCTACCGGCGGGCCCTGCCCCCCGACCAATTCGGGGCCCGCGTCAGGGGCCCCCGGGCCCCTCACCCACCTTGTTGACAACGGTTTCCATATTTGTTGAAAATGGGAGTCATGAACATACGGCGACGTCTCATACCCACGGCAGCGGTGACCGCGGTCACCGCGATCGCCATGGGCACCCTGTCCGCCTGCTCCTCCGACAGCACCGCCGCGGGCAACACCGGGAAGTTCGACGTCGTCGCCTCCTTCTACCCGATGGCGTTCCTGGCCGAGCAGATCGGCGGCGACCATGTGAACGTCACCAGCCTGACCCAGCCCGGCCAGGAGCCGCACGACCTGGAGATCAGCGCCAAGCAGACCGTGCAGCTCGAGAAGACCGACGCGGCGCTCTACCTCAAGGGCCTGCAGCCCAGCGTCGACGAGGCCATCGGTCAGTCCGGGGTGAGGACGAAGATCGACGCGGCCACCCTGACCACCCTGGAGACGCACGGCGCCGAGGACGAGCACGGTCACGGGGACAAGGGCGGGCACGGGGACAAGGGCGGGCACGCGGGCCACAGCCACGAGACCCAGGGCGGCAAGGACCCCCACGTCTGGCTCGACCCGGTCAAGTACGCCGAGGTCGCCGAGGGCGTCGGCAAGGCCTTCGAGAAGGCCGACCCCGACCACGCCGTCGACTACCGGAAGAACACCGAGACCCTGGTCGGCAAGCTGAACGCGCTGGACACCACGTTCGAGACGGGCCTGAAGGACCGGAAGACCGACGTCTTCATCACCACCCACGCCTCCTTCGGCTACTTCGCCGAGCGCTACGGCCTGACCGAGGAGGCCATCAACGGCCTCGACCCCGAGTCCGAGCCCAGCGCGGCCCGCGTGAAGAAGCTCGCCGAGACGGCCAAGGCCGACGGCGTGACCACCATCTTCTACGAGACACTGGTGAGCGACGACACCGCGAAGACGGTCGCGGGCGACGCCGGACTGAAGACGGACGTCCTCGACCCGCTCGAGGGCATCACCGACACCTCCCGCGGCGACGACTACTTCGAGGTCATGGAGTCCAACCTGAAGGCCCTGCAGACGGCTCTGGGAGCCGCATGACCGGCCCGGACGACCGACCGACCCACCGGAGGGCGACAGCATGACGACGAAGACCGAACCCGTCATATCGACGCCGAAGACCGAGCCCGTCATATCCCTGCGCGGCGTCCACGCCGAGCTGGGCTCGCGCCCCGTCCTGCGCGGCATCGACCTCACCGTGCACCGCGGCGAGGTCGTCGCCCTGCTCGGCGCCAACGGCTCCGGCAAGTCGACGACCGTGCGCAGCGTCATCGGCCAGGTACCGGCCGGCGCCGGCGAGATCGAACTGTTCGGCACCCCGCGGCGGCGGTTCCGCGACTGGGCGCGCGTGGGGTACGTCCCGCAGCGCACCACGGCCGCGGGCGGCGTGCCCGCCACGCTGACCGAGGTGGTCTCCTCCGGCCGGCTCTCCCGCACCCGCTTCGGCGTGTTCCGCAAGGCCGACCGCGAGGCCGTACGGCACGCGCTGGACCTCGTCGGCATGGCGGACCGGGCGAAGGACTCCGTGGACGCGCTCTCCGGCGGCCAGCACCAGCGGGTGCTGATCGCCCGCGCGCTCGCCGCCGAACCCGAGCTGCTGATCCTGGACGAGCCGATGGCGGGCGTCGACCTGGCCAGCCAGGAGGTGCTCGCGGAGATACTGCGCCACCAGGTCGACCGGGGCACCACCGTCCTGCTCGTCCTGCACGAGCTGGGCCCGCTGGAGCCCCTGATCGACCGGGCGGTCGTCCTGCGCGACGGCTGCGTGATGCACGACGGCCCGCCCCCGAAGGCGGTCGGCCAGCACGCTCCCCCAAGCGCTCAACTTCGTTCGTGCAGGGGGTGCCCCCATCCCGGCCACGACCACGTGCACCCGCACGCACCGGCGGGCGCCGAACCGATCCGCACGGGACTGCTGAGCTGATTGCTGATGGACCTCCTGAACTACGCCTTCATGCAGCGGGCACTGCTGGCGGCCGTCCTGGTCGGCATCACCGCCCCCGCGGTCGGCATCTACCTCGTCCAGCGCCGCCAGGCCCTCATGGGCGACGGCATCGGGCACGTCGCGATGACCGGCGTCGGCCTCGGCTTCCTGCTCTCCTGGTCGCCGGTGTGGATGGCGACCCTGGTCTCCGTCGTCGGCGCCGTCCTGATGGAACTGATCCGCTGGTACGGCAAGGCCCGCGGTGACATCGCCCTCGCGATGCTGTTCTACGGCGGTATGGCGGGCGGCGTGATGTTCATCAACCTCGCCCCGACCGGCTCCAACGCGAACCTCACCTCGTACCTGTTCGGCTCCCTGTCGACGGTCTCCGAGTCCGACGTGACGGCCATCTGTCTGCTGGCCGCGTTCGTGGTGCTGGTCACCATCGGTCTGCGCCGCCAGCTGTTCGCGGTCAGCCAGGACGAGGAATTCGCGCGGGTCACGGGCCTGCCGGTGCGGTTCCTGAACCTGCTCACCGCGGTCACCGCGGCGGTCACCGTCACCGTCGCGATGCGCGTGGTCGGCCTGCTGCTGGTGAGCGCGCTCATGGTCGTGCCCGTCGCCGCCGCCCAGGCACTCAGCCGCAGCTTCGCCGCCACCTTCGCCATCGCCGTCGCGATCGGCGTGAGCGTGACCATCGGCGGCACGGTCACCTCCTACTACCAGGACGTGCCGCCCGGGGCGACGATCGTGCTGCTGACGATCGCCGCGTTCATCGCGCTGACCGTACTGGCCACCCCGCTGGCCCGCCGCCGCGCCCGTGCGCCGGCCGCCGCGCGGCCCGCGCCGGATCCGGCCGAGTGCGCCGTCCCGACCGGGCGGAAACCGCCCGGTCAGGTCGGCTTCTGACTCCCCTCCGCCCGGCCTGGCACAATGGCCGCGGCAGGGCAGAGGCAGACCTGAGGAGGAAACCGGTGACCACCGCTGGACCGCCCGTGAAGGGCCGCGCCACCAGGCAGCGGGCCGCTGTGGCGGCTGCGCTCCAGAACGTCGACGAGTTCCGCAGTGCGCAGGAGCTGCACGACATGCTCAAGCACAAGGGCGACTCGGTCGGGCTCACCACGGTCTACCGCACCCTGCAGTCCCTCGCCGACGCCGGCGAGGTCGATGTACTGCGCACCGCCGAGGGCGAGTCCGTCTACCGCCGCTGCTCCACCGGGGACCATCACCACCACCTGGTCTGCCGCAGCTGCGGCAAGGCGGTCGAGGTCGAGGGCCCGGCCGTGGAGACCTGGGCGGAGGCCATCGCCGCCGAGCACGGCTACGTCAACGTGGCCCACACCGTGGAGATCTTCGGTACCTGCGCGGAGTGCGCGGCGGCCTGCGACGGCTGAGGACCCGTACGTACAGGGCGAAGGGCGCGGAGATGATCTCCGCGCCCTTCACCGTGTCCACGCCTGCCCCTACTGCTCCTGCTTGCCCTCCATGGCGAGCAGTTCCTCGTTCGGGATCGCGCCGCCGAAGCGACGGTCGCGGGAGGCGAACTCCAGACACGCGCGCCACAGGTCCCGGCGGTCGAAGTCCGGCCACAGGACGTCCTGGAAGACCATCTCGGCGTAGGCGCTCTGCCACAGCAGGTAGTTGGACATACGCTGCTCGCCGCTCGGCCGCAGGAACAGGTCCACGTCCGGCATGTCCGGGTAGTACAGGTAGTTCTGCAGGGTCTTCTCGGTGATCCTGCCCGGCTCGAGTCGCCCCGCCTTCACGTCCTCGGCCATGGCCTGTGCCGCGTCGGCGATCTCGGCGCGGCCGCCGTAGTTCATGCAGAAGTACAGGGTGAGCCGGTCGTTGTCCTTGGTCTGCTCCTGCGCGATCTGGAGCTCCTTGGCGACCGACTTCCACAGCTTGGGCATCCGGCCCACCCAGCGCACCCGCACACCCAGCTCGTCGAGCTCGTCCCGGGACTTGCGGATGAAGTCGCGGTTGAAGTTCATCAGGAAGCGCACCTCGTCCGGCGAGCGCTTCCAGTTCTCGGTGGAGAAGGCGTAAAGCGAGATGGCGCCGACGCCCATCTCGATCCCGCCCTGGAGCACGTCCAGCACGCGCTCGGCGCCGACCTTGTGCCCCTCGGTGCGCGGCAGACCCCGCTCCTTGGCCCAGCGACCGTTGCCGTCCATCACGATCGCCACGTGCTTGGGCACCAGCTCGCTGGGGAACCTCGGGGGCCGTGCGCCGGAGGGGTGCGGTACCGGCGTCTTGTACTCCCGGCGCTGACGCCCCAGGAACCCGCGTACGGCCATGTGCTTCTCGTCTCCTCGTACTGACGTGTCGTGCTTACTTCTCGACGTACCGCAGGGAGCGCAGCCCGCGCTCCAGGTGCCAGTGGAGGTACGCGGACACCAGCCCGCTCCCCTCCCGGACGTACCGCGCCTCGGACGCGTCCGCCGTCTCCCAGTCTCCCGTGAGCAGCGCGCCGAGCAGTTCCAGCGCCTGCGGCGAGGGTACGACGCTGCCGGGCACCCGGCAGTCGGCGCAGACGGAGCCGCCGGACGCGACCGAGAAGAACCGGTTCGGTCCGGGCATCCCGCACTTCGCGCAGTCGCCGAAGCTGGGGGCGTAGCCGTTGACGGCGAGGGAGCGCAGCAGGAACGCGTCGAGGACGAGATGCGGTGTGTGCTCGCCGCGGGCGAGGGTCCGCAGGGCGCCGACGAGCAGCAGATACTGCTGGACGGCCGGCTCGCCCTCCTGGTCGGTGAACCGCTCGGCGGTCTCCAGCATGGCCGTTCCGGCGGTGTAGCGGGCGTAGTCGGTGACGATCCCGCCGCCGTACGGCGCGATGGTCTCGCTCTGCGTGCACAGCGGGAGGCCGCGCCCGATCAGTTCGCTCCCCTTGGAGAAGAACTGCACGTCCACATGGGAGAACGGTTCGAGGCGCGCACCGAACTTGGACTTCGTCCGGCGCACGCCCCTCGCCACGGCACGTACGCGTCCGTGACCGCGGGTGAGCAGAGTGATGATCCGGTCCGCTTCACCCAGCTTCTGGGTGCGCAGCACGATGCCGTCGTCGCGGAACAGACTCATGCCTCCATTCTCACGTACCCGCGGGGCTCCCCTGCCACGCGGTCGGGACCTGGACTTCGCGGGTCGCCGTTTCGGTTCTGTGGCCGACGGGTTTGCCCGATGCCGGTGTCGCGGTCAGGGCGGGGACGCCGGTCAGCAGCGTGTACCAGCTGCCGACAGCGGCCTCGGCGTCCAGCATGTCCCGGCCGAGATGCCAGGCCAGGGTGGGGGTGCCCTGTTCGTTCCCGGTGGTGGTCCAGCGCAGGCAGACATGATGCGGCGCTTGGTGGCGGTCACGCCGATCCGCGTGACGGTCTTCTCGCGGATCACGCAGCGACGTCCGCCGGCCACCGCGGTGAGTTTGTCTAGATCCGCGGCCGCCCCCCGGCCGGACGCCTGTCCCGGGCCGCCTGTCGGCCTGCGTCGTTCGCGGCGGAGTGGACCAGGATCTGCAGGTCATGGCCGCCGTGCGCCTCGATCTTGCCGGGCATGTGCTGCGCGTCCCGATCGCAACGGTGTCCGACATCAGGGACGTGCTCCAGCCCTGGTACGTCGTCACGGCATACACCGCCACCTCCTCCACCCAGCCGTCCGCCTTCCTCGGAAGTCGGCTGTCCGTCATGAGACGTGAACCGGTGGACTCGATGCCGTACTGGTCGCGCACGACCGTGAGGAGGCACGCTGTCTCCTCCGCGACCGACCCTGGGGCGGTCAGCGAATGCCGACGTAGAAACGGGTTTGGTCGCTGCGGTGCAGCGCACGATAGGCCTCGAAGCGGGTCCGGTCGGACAGCCATGCCACGGACTCGATACCAAGGAGCGGGGTGGAGGTGGAGACCTCCAACAGAGCGGCGTCCTGCTCGTCGGGGAAGACCGCCTCGATCCACCGGTCCGCGCCGGAGGGTTCGAGACCGTAGCGCCGACGCAGTACGTCGTAGAGCGACTGGTTCTCCAGGACAGCCTTCTCCAGGCCGAGTGCCAGGCGCGCGGGGATGGCAGCGTCCACGAGCAGCCAGGGCTGACCGTCGACCCGCCTCAGCCTGCGCACCCGCACGACCTGCTCCCCGAGGGGGATGCGCAGGAGCGAGGCCTCCCGCTCGTCCGCCTCGCCCAGCTCCTGGCAGAGCGTCTGTGTGGTGACACGGCGCCCGGACTCGCGCAGATCGTCGGCGGATCCGGAGACCGACCCGACGAACCGCAGCTCGGTCTTGCGGGGGGACACGAAGGCTCCGCGTCCTTTGACCTTGTAGATCAGCCGCTGCTGCACCAGTTCACGCAGCGCTTCCCTGACCACGGTCCGTGAGACGCCGTAGAGGTCGGTGAGCTCAGCCTCGGAGGGCAGCGGCTGGTCCGGCCCGAGCTGCCCACTCTCGATCTGGGCCCGCAGCACCGTCATCAGTTGCATCCACAGCGGTTCGCCGGCGTCGCGGCTCAAGGTCTCGTGCGTCATCGTCAGATCTGCCTCCTCGGCAGTGGTGAGGGCATGTCTTTCCAAGCGTGCCAACAAATCAACCTGTCATGACAGATGGGCAATCGACATGATGCCTCGCCGCACATCTCTCCTGCTGACACTCGCTTCATAAGTGATCTAGATCACATTACCTACTCCACTCTGGCCAACCTGTCATCACAGGCCTGTAATGACATCACTCATCGAGCCGCGGTCGGGGACGGACCCTCGAACCGCCGCATCCTCACCTTCACCGTCAGGCTCGCTCCCAGGAGGCATCATGCGCATCCCCTCGACCTCGTGGCGCCGCATCGCGGCCGCTGCCTCACTCGCTACGGTGACCTTCCTGACCTCGGCGTGCGGCACAGGCACCGGATCGAACGGCGATGCTGCCGGGTCCGCCGCCAAGAGCGGCGACAAGCCGTTCATCGCCCTGAGCAACGGCTTCATCGGCAACGGATGGCGCCAGACCATGGTCGCCGCGTTCGAAGACGCCGCGAAGCAGGCCCAGGCAGACGGCCTGATCGGCAAGTACAAGGCCATCAACGCCCCCGGCGACAATTCGGCGACGGAGCAGATCGCCCAGATCAAGAGCCTGCTGCTGCAGAAGCCCGACGCGCTGCTCATCGACCCCTCCTCGCCCACTGCCCTCAAACCGGTCATCCAGCAGGCGTGCAACGCCGGCATCAAGGTGGTCGTCTTCGATTCCGCGATCGACGCGCCCTGCGCCCACGTCATCCAGAACAGCTTCACCGACTGGGCCACCCACGCGGCCAAGCCTCTCCTCGAAGGCATCGGCGGCAAGGGCAACGTCATCGTCAGCCGCGGCGTGGTGGGTTCCCAGCCCGAGGCCGAGATGCACAAGACCACACAGAAGATCCTCTCCGACTACCCGTCGGTGAAGACCGCCGCAACGGTCACCGGTATGTGCGACGGCGCCACCGCGCAGAAGGCCGTCCTCGGAGTGCTCTCCAGCGTGCCGAAGGTCGACGGCGTCATCGGCTGCGGCGACGGTTACGGCGTCGCCCAGGCCTTCACCTCTGCGGGCAAGGACGTCCCGGCCGTCACCTTCGAGACCAACGGCCGCGCGCTGAATTACTGGAAGGACAAGAAGATCGACAACGGGTCGGTCGCCGTCATGTCCGACCCCGGTCAGTCGGTGGCCGCCATGTGGGCGGCACTCGACCTGCTCGACGGCAAGAAGGTCCCCGAGCACATGACCCTGCCCATCGTCCTGGTGGAGCAGAAGGACCGCGACGCCTGGGCCTCCGTGCTCAAGCCCGACCAGTACGCGGCCTGGCCGTGGACGCGCGACCTCTTCCGTCAGCAGGTGGAAGCGGCCGAGAACGGCGGCAAGCCGGTCCAGCCGCCCGTCCCGACGGCTGCTGACTGACCGGACGACACATCAGGAGCGAGGCAGGCATGGACGTCGACAAGTTGCCGGCGGGACCGCACGCGGTCCCGCCGGGGGAGGGCCGATCCCCCTCCACCGCAGTGCCCGTGATCGTCGCCACGAACGTGAGCAAGACGTACGGCCGCACCCACGCCCTCGCCGGCACGAACCTCACGGTCCACGCCGGCGAAGTGCTCGGCCTGGTCGGCCACAACGGCGCGGGCAAGAGCACCCTCATGCGGGTCCTCGCCGGTCTCGAGGGCTGCGACGAGGGCGCGGTCACCGTGCTGGGCCGCGAGGTCCCCGCCGGAACACGCCCCCGGGAGCAGGACTTCCGCGGCGTCCGCATGGCGTACCAGGAGACCTCGCTCTGCCCCGACCTCACGGTCGCGGAGAACATCTGGCTCTCCTCGCGCCGCGGCCTCCCCCGGCTGCGGTGGCGGCGGGCCGCCACCGAGGCGGTGCGGCTGCGGCTCGACGAGATCTTCCCCGGCCACGGCATCTCGCCCCGCGACCGCGTCGAGGATCTCTCGATCGCCCAGCGGCAGATGGCAGAGATCGCCCGCGCCAGCCTGGCCTCGCCGCTGAACCTGCTCATCCTCGACGAGCCCACCGAGTCCCTCGGCCCGGACGCGGCCCAGTCCCTCTACGCCTACGTCCGCACGGTCACCGCCCGGGGTGGCTCGGTCCTGCTCATCTCGCACCGCATTCGTGAGGTCCTCTCCGTAGCCGACCGGGTGGCCGTGATGCGCGATGGCTCCGTCGTCGAGGACCTCCCGGCGCACGGCCTCGGCGAGGACGACGTGCTGCTCCTCATGGGCGCCGAGACCGCGGTGCGCGGCGCGGCCGGGGCGAACCCGCCGGCCGCGCCGCGGAACGCTTCCCGCGCCGACGCCCCCGTAGTGGCCGAACTGCGCGGGGCCACCGGCGCCGGACTGAACGGCGTCGGCCTGCGGATCGGGAAGGGCGAGGTCGTCGGCCTGGCCGGCCTGGCGGGCCAGGGCCAGCAGCAGGTACTCGAACGCCTGTGGCGCCCGGTACGCCGGGACACCGTGGTCCACGGAACCCGGGCCTATGTCCCGGGCGACCGGCAGCGTTCCGGGGTCCTGCCCCTGTGGACGGTGGCGGAGAACCTCACGATCTCGGCCATGCGCACCATCGCCCGTCACGGAATCCGCCGCCCCGTGCACGAAACCACCTTGGTCGGGGACTGGGTCCGGCGGCTGTCGATCCGCGGCGGCGCCGACGCCGCGATGACCGACCTCAGCGGCGGCAACCAGCAGAAGGTGATCGTGGCCCGGGCCTTTGCCTCCGCGGCGGACATGGTGCTGCTCGACGATCCCTTCAGGGGCGTGGACATCCACACCAAGACCGACCTGTACGGACTCATCCGCGCCGAGGCGGCCCAGGGCCGCAGCGTCGTCTGGTACTCCAGTGAGAACGCGGAGATGGCGCACTGCGACCGGGTCTACGTCTTCCGGGCCGGAAAGGTCGTCGCCGAACTGGTCGGCCCGGAGATTTCCGAGGAGCGGATCATCAGCGTCTCCTTCGCCGAAGGAGACCAGCCGCCCCCGGCCGCCGCCCTCGCGTCCGTGACCACCGAGCCGACCTCCACCCGCTCTGCGGCCGCCCCCGCAGCGGCCGGGAACTCCGCTGGAGAACACCGTCATGACTGATGCCCTCACGTCGGCGCTGCCGACCAGAGCCGGAGTGCGCAGGACCGCACCGGCAGCGGTCAGCACCATCGCCCTGGCCGCCATGGTCGTCCTCTGCGCGTCCCTCCAGCCGGACGTCCTGACCGTCCCCGGCTTCTCCCTCGTCCTGTCCGTGGCCGTCCCCCTGATCTTCGCGGCCCAGGCCCAGATGATCCTCATGTCCATCGGGGACATCGACCTCGGCATAGGCTCCTTCGTCGGCCTGGTCACCGTCATCGCCGCGACCGAACTGGTTTCCTCCCCGCTGCTCGGCACGCTGATCCTGCTCGCCCTCATCGCCGGCTACGCCGTCCTGGGCGCGCTCATCCACCTGCGCCGGGTCCCCGCACTCATCGCGACACTGGGTGCTTCCTTCGTCTGGCTGGGCCTCGGACTGTTCGTCCTGCCCACCCCCGGCGGCACCACCCCGGAGTGGCTGGCCTCCTTCGGCGCCTGGCAGCCCACGGGCTTCCCCGCCCCCCTGCTGCCGATCCTCGCCGTCGCCCTGCTCGTGTACCTCATGAGCGCCCGCAGCACCCTGGGCGTCCGCATCCGCGCCCTGGGCAGCAACCCCACGGCTCTCGAACGCGCCGGGCTGAGCCCGCTGTCCTCCCGGGTCGCCGCCTACACGGCCGCCGGCGCCCTCGGCGTGCTGTCCGGCCTTCTCCTCTCTTCCCAGACAGGCGGCGGAGACGTCTCCTCGGCCTCCAGCTACACCCTGATCACCGTCGCGGCGGTGATCCTCGGTGGCGGTTCGTTCCGCGGCGGCAGCGTCGTGCCGTGGGGCGTCGCCATCGGCGGGATGGCCCTCGGCCTGGTCAGCGTGACCCTCAGCCTCCTCGACGTGGCGACGAACCTCCAGTCGGCTGTCCAGGGCGGCATCGTCCTGGCCGTCCTCGCCGGCCGGGCCCTGATCGGAAGGGTGCTGCGATGAACACTCCCCGTAACCTGCTCTCGCGCCCCTGGATCTGGGGGTTCGTGGCAGCCCTGCTCGTCTGGGCCGTCATCATGGCGGTCTCCGGCCAGGGCGGCGGCCAAACGGTCTCCCTGGCACTCTCCCTCGCCCCCTACCTCGTCCTCGTCGGCCTCGGCCAGATGCTCGTCGTCACCGCCGGCCCCGGCAACATAGACGTATCCGTCGGACCGGTCATCTCGCTCGCCGGATTCGTCTCCGTCGGCACCTCCTCCGCCACCGGCTCGGTCGTCCTCGGCATTCTCGCCGGCCTCGCCACCGGCCTCGTCGTCGCGGCCGTCAGCTCGGTCGCGATTCTCGGACTCTCCGTCCCCCCGATCATCGCCACCCTGGCGTCCGGGCTGGTGGCCTCCTCCGCCACCCTGGTCATCGCCGACGGCTTCACCGCCCTGCCCGACCCCGGCCTGCGCCACCTGCTCAACCTGCGCCCCCTGGGTGTCCCGCTGCTGGCCATCGTTGTCGCAGCCCTGACCGTCCTGGCGGTCCTGCTTCTGCGCGGCACCACCTACGGTCGGTCCCTCACCGCGATCGGCCAGAACACGCGCGCCGCCGAGCGTGCCGGCCTTCCCGTCGTCCGGATCACCGCCCTCACCTACCTGGCGAGCGGCGTCCTGGCCGGACTGGCCGGCTCCCTGCTCGCCACCTACATCGCCCCCACGCCCGACCTCGGCACCCGCTACCTGCTCGACTCGATCGCGGTGGTCGTCATCGGCGGCACGCTCATCTCCGGCGGCCGCGCGGTACCCGCCGGCGTCTGGGGCGGAGCGCTCTTCTTCATCCTGCTGGACGGCCTGGTCAACCTCGTCGGCTGGAGCACCGCCGCACAGAACCTCCTCAAGGGCTGCCTCGTCCTCTTCGTCCTTTTCCTCGCGGGCGGCGGAAGCCGCCGACCCGGCGCCGCACCCGCCCGCCCCACACGTCGGCCGTCCACCACGGCCGCACTCCCCACTCCCGCCAATACAGGAGGAACCACCCATGGCTGACACCGACGGCCTGCTCGAGGCCCGCGACTTCACCGGGCCCGCCGCCACCGCCGGCGCCTTCCACGTCAAGGGCGCGCAGGCCCAGGACTGGGGCTTGCAGAACCGGCTCTCCCGCATCTTCCGCCGCGACACCGGCCGCACCGTGATGCTGGCCTTCGACCACGGCTACTTCCTCGGCCCGATGGCCGGCCTGGAACGCCTCGACACCGGCATCGCCCCGCTCGTCCCCGACGCGGACGCGATCATGATGACCCGCGGCGCGCTGCGCACCAGCATCCCCCCGCACACCGACGCGGGCATCGTCCTGCGCGCCAGCGGCGGACCCAGCGTCCTGCGCGACCTCTCCGACGAGCACATCGCCCTGGACATCGAGGACGCGGTCCGGCTCAACGCGGCCGCCCTCGCCATCCAGGTCTTCATCGGCTCCGAGAACGAGTCCCGCTCGGTGCGCAACCTCGCCGCCCTGGTGGACGCCGGCCAGCGTCACGGCGTCGCCGTCCTCGGTGTCACCGCGGTCGGCAAGGACATGGTCCGGGACGCCAGGTACTTCCGCCTCGCCACTCGCATCAGCGCCGAGATGGGCGCGCACGTCGTCAAGACCTACTACGTCGAGGAGGGTTTCGAGACCGTCACGGCCAGCTGCCCGGTGCCGATCATCGTGGCCGGCGGCAAGAAGCTGCCCGAACTGGACGCCCTCACCATGGCCTACCGCTCCATCCAGGAGGGTGCCGCCGGCGTCGACATGGGCCGGAACATCTTCCAGAGCGAGCACCCTGCTGCCATGCTCGCCGCCGTCCGGGCCGTCGTGCACGACGATGCCAAGCCCGAGGAGGCCTACGAGCTGTTCCGGGACCGCGCCGCCGCGTCCGCCTGACCCTGCACGAGCGCCGGTCCCGGCTCCGCCTACCGGGACCGGCGCCCCCACCTCCGGGAGCCCCCATGTCGCACCACCAGTCCGGCGAGGATGTCGTCGACCTCGCCATCGTCGGAGCCGGAATCAACGGGCTGGCCATCGCCCGCGACGCCGCCGCCCGCGGCCTGCGCGTCGTCGTCGTGGACCGTGCCGACGCCGGATCCGGCACCTCGGCCACCTCCAGCAGGCTTATCCACGGCGGCCTCAAGTACCTCGAACGCTACGACTTCACACTGGTCCACGAATCCGTCCGGGAACGGCATCTGCTCTTCCGCAACGCCCCGCACCTCGTCCGTGACTACCCCATGCTCATCCCGTTCTACGCCGGGAACAGCAGGCCGGGCCCCCTCCTCCGGCTCGGTGTCGCCGTCTTCGACGCCCTGGCCGCCGGCCGAGGCCGTGGTCGCGGTCGCGGCGTCTCCAACCGCCGGATGGCCATGCGCTGGCCGCATCTGGAGCAGAAGGGCCTGCGCGGCGGCGTACTCTTCAACGACGCCCAGGTTCCCTGGGCCGAGCGGCTCTGTATCGAACTACTCCTCGATGCCCGCCACCTCGGCGCCCGGCTCCTCACCCACACCACCGTCACCGGGCTCCTCCGCTCCGGGGACCGCGTCACCGGCATCAGGACCCGCGAGAACCGCTCCGGCCACGAGCGGGAGATCCGCGCCCACCTCACCGTGAACGCCGCCGGCCCGTGGATCGACCGCGTCCTCGACGGCCAGATCGTCTCCAAGCGGCTCAACGGTGGCACCAAGGGCAGCCATCTCATCGTCGACCCGTTCCCCGGAGCCCCCAGCACCTGCATCTTCTTCGAGGCCGCCGCCGACCGGCGCCCGATCTTCGTCCTCCCCTGGGAAGGCCGCTACATGCTGGGCAGCACGGACCTGACCTACGAGGGTGACCTCGACGAGGTCGTCACCGATCAGTCGGAGATCGACTACCTGCTCGCCGAGACCAACCGGATCTTCCCCGGCGCCGGCCTCACCCCTGACGACGTGGTCTACACCGTGGCCGGCGTCCGTCCGCTGCCCTACGCCGCCGACGTCACGGACAACGCCAAGATCAGCCGGGGCCACACCGTCCTCGACCACGGTCCCGCCCACCCCGGCCTGTTCTCCATCATCGGCGGGAAGCTCACCACCCACCGGGCACTTGCCGAGGATGTCACCGATGCCGCTCTGAAGGCCCTCGGCCGCGCGCCTCGCCGCTGCACCACCCGCACCCGCCCGCTGCCCGGCGCCGACACCTCCGACTACGCGGCATTCCGCGAGGAGTTCATGCACGGCTCTCCCCTCTCCGCCGCGCAGCGCGGCCGGCTGCTCGACATCTACGGCGTGCGGGCCCGGCGCGTGCTCGCCCTCGCCGAGGAGGACCCCGCCCTCCTCGACGTCGTCGACGAGGAGTCCGGCGCTGTCGCCGCCGAGGTGGTTCTCGCCGTCAACGAGGAGGGGGCCGCCACCCTGGGCGACATCCTGCTCCGGCGTACCCTCATCGGACTGGGAAGCGACATGGGACGTGGCGCGGCCCCCCGCTGCGCCCGCATCGCCGCCCCCCACCTGGGCTGGGACGAGCACCGCGTCCAGGAGGAGATCGCCGCCTACGACGAGGAGCTGCGGCCCTTCCGCCCCCGCTCCCTGCGGACCCCGGCAGCCCCCGAGTCCCAGGAGAGGAGCATGTTGTGAGTACCTGCTACATAGGCGTCGACGTCGGACTCACCGCCTCGAAGGCCGCCGCGTTCGACACGGAGGGCCGCGAACTCCACGTCGTCACCGCCAGGACACCACGCACCTGCGTCACCCCCCACCGCCACGACGTGGACATGGAAGCCCTCGCGGACACTGTGCTCTCACTTCTGGGCGAGCTCGCGGCGAAGCTCGCAGCCGACGGTCGGACCCCCGCCGGTATCGGCGTGGCCGCGCACGGCAACGGTCTCTACCCCGTCGACGCCGGCCTGCGGCCCGTCGGCCCCGCCATCGCCTCCTCCGACAGCAGAGCCCAGCGGATCGTGGACACCCTCGCTCCCGAGGACTCCGCCCGGCTGGCCGCGGAGACCGGGTCCATCCCCTGGGCCGCCCAACCCGCCGTTCTGCTCCGCTGGCTGCACGATCACGAGCCGGAGGCATACCGGGCCACCCGGTGGGTGCTGTCCTGCAAGGACTGGGTGACCTCCCAGCTCACCGGCATCGCCAGCGCCGACTACAGCGACGCGAGCGCCTTCGGCATGGTCGCTCTCGACAGCCGTCGTTACACCACCACCGCGCTGGAGCTGGTCGGCCTGCCCGCCGACGACCTGCGACGCTTCCCCCCGTTGCGGCCCTCCGGCGAGGTGGTCGCCGGGCTGACGCCGCAGGCCGCCGCCCGCACCGGCCTGCCCGAGGGGCTGCCGGTCATCGCGGGAGCCATGGACTGCGTGGCCGGGACGCTGGGCGCCGGCGGCTGCGACCTCGGCGACGTCACCGTCATCGTGGGCACCTGGGCGATCAACGGCGTCATCGTCCCCGCGGGCACCCCTGCACCCAAGGTGACCCTCAGCGCCCTGATGCCGGATCCCACCAGGATGCTCGCCATGGAGGTCGCCCCGACATCGGCCGCCAATCTGGACTGGCTCGCCTCCGCCGCGGTCCCCCACGGTGCGTCTGGCGGAGTACCGCCGGCGGAGCTGCTGCGGGAAGCCGCCGCGGTCCCGCCGGGCGCGGACGGCCTGGTCTTCCTGCCGTTCGTCAACGGCGCGCCTGAGCACCCCGCGGCCTCGGGCACCTTCCTCGGCATCTCCGGCATGCACCGCCGCGGCCACCTCGGCCGCGCTGTCATCGAGGGCATCGCCCAGTACCATCGCGTCCAGGTCGAACGAGTCCTGGTGAGCGGCGCCGAGATCGGCCACCGCCCGTGGCGTATCGCCGGAGGCGGCGCGCGCTCCGAACTCTGGGCGCAGGTCTTTGCCGATGTGCTGGGCCACCCGGTCCGCCGCCAACTGACCAGCGAGCTGGGCGCCCGCGGCGTCGCCTCCCTGCTGCCCGCCGCCGTGGGCCACGACATCGCACCGTGGTCGGTGGACGATACCGACGACCTCTGCGTCAGCCCCGGGCCCGACCGCGCGGTCTACCTCCGCCAGGCCGAGCTCTTCGACCGGTGCCTCGCCTCCGTGGCGACCGCCTGGACGGATGTCGAGCAGTACCGGACCACCACCGGGTAGCGCCCTGGCTCCCTCCTCCGCCGGCCGGCGGAGGAGGGAGCCACCGACCGGACGCCAGGGGAGACGGGCTGCCGCAGCGGTGGCACTCCGGCAACCCGTCGGGCGATCACTCGTAGCTCAGGCCGAAGCCGTAGGCGTAGGCGTAGGCGTAGGCGTAGGCGTAGGCGTCGCCCGCCGCGTTCTCGTATTCGGTCTCACCGGCCAGTTGCGACACCTGCTCGTCGTCCGCCCGGGGTGCGCACAGGGTGACCAGCTCCGACACGCCCAGCGCACGGGACACGGTGGCCGGCGAGACCCCTGCGGCCTTCGCCACGTCCCGGATCGTTGTTGGCACTCGACCCTCCGATCTGCGCGGGAGGAGCCTGAAATCCTTTGTAGCGCCGGGTCAACATGTGTGCCGCAGAAATTTCATACAGCTTTGAAGCTCCTGGAGTTCCCCCAGGTCAGCGAGGTCTCATAGGCGCCGCCCGGCCAACCCCGAAGAGCTGCAAACCTTTTCATCGCGTTTCATCCGTTTCACGGCCCGGCGCAAACCCGTGGGGCCCGACGCACCCCGGGACCCCACAGGCGGACATACGCCGGCAGGCCCTACGTCACGGCAGCTCCCCCCGGCTGCGCGCGTTGGCGTACGCGGTCGCCGCGCGCAGCCGCTCGGCGGGCGTCGCCTGCCGCACCTCGACCGGCTCGGCGTCCCACTCCCGGCCGCCGCCGTACGGTCTCAGCTGAATGTAGGGCCCCTCATGTCCCATCACGATGCCGACTCTCTCGGTCCGGGTGTCCACGACGTACACACCGACCGGCGGCTTCATCGCGCTGCCACGGCCATCGCGGCCGCGAGCCGCCGTGCGGTCTCCACGGAACACCGCCCCAGGTCGACCAGCGGACAGGGCGCCTCCCGCGCAAGACTCACCGGGTCCAGCCCCAGTGACGGCAGAGCAATTCCGGTCTTCGCGAGTAATACCCGCAATTCTTTCACCACGTCCTCCGCTTCTTCGACGCAGAGCGCCGAGTGCCGTTCCTTCACCCTGGTCCCCTTCTCTTCGGCTTTCATGCTTCTTGTCCTTAAGGTGCCCTTCGGAACCTACACTCGGAAGAGGTTTGCGCCCTACAAGTAACGGGCTGCGCAAAGGGGTTGAGAAAGGGATCAGCAATGGCCAACGGTTCACGCCAAGCGGCATGGGAGTTCTTCGGCACGGAACTGAAGCGACGCCGGGAGGAGTCGGGGTTCACACAGGTGGAGCTGGGGGCGCGGGTGTTCGTGTCGGGGGGCTACATCGGCCAATTCGAACAGGCTATCCGCAAGCCCCAATTGGACGTGGCCCAGCGGATCGACGAGACCCTGCAAACCGACGGTATTTTCGAGCGGCTGTGCAGGAAGCTGATCGACGACCGCCGGTATGCGGATTACTTCGCGGAGGTCGTGGAGCTGGAGAGGCTGGCGACGAAGGTCTGCGAGTTCGCGCCCACACTGGTGCCTGGGCTCCTCCAGACAGCGGCTTACGCCCAAGCCGTAACCGTGGCGGCCAACCCGTTTGTCACCGACGAGTATCTCGCGGAAACAGTCACGGCTCGCTTGGAACGGGCACGCATTCTCAATGACGCAACACGCCCCGAGTATTGGGTCGTTCTGCACGAGAATGCCCTGCGCGTGCCAGTGGGTGGCCGGGAAGCCATGGCCGAACAGCTGAAACACATCGCGCGGCTGATGCGTGAGCGTCACGTGGTGATGGCAGTGCTGCCGTGCACGGAGGGGGCCCACCCATCCATGGGCGGGATGCTGACGCTCATGGACTTCGACGACGCACCGCCCATCGCCTATACAGAGACCTCGTTTTCAGGAACGTTGGTCGATGACCCAGCCGTGGTGAAGCGGGCACAGCGCGCATACGATCTACTCAGGGTCGCCGCGCTGTCGACGGAGGCGTCCCTGACCCTGGTCGAATCGGCGGCGGAGGACTTCAGGCTATGCGCGAGTACGACCTGAGCAACGCGCAGTGGCGTAAGAGCAGTCACAGCAACGGCGAGGGCGGCAGCTGCGTCGAGGTCGCCTACGACTTCCCCGGCGCCGCCTGCTGGCGCAAGAGCACGTACAGCGGCGGCGACGGCGGAGAGGCCTGCGTCACGGTCGCGGACGGAGTCCCCGGCATCGTCCCCGTCCGGGACAGCAAAGTGACCGCCGGCCCCGTGCTGGTGATCGACGCGGCGGCCTGGACGGAGTTCGTAGGTGCCGTCGCCGAAGGGCGTTCCGCCCAGGAGTAAACCCCTGGGGCGGGGTCGTGCGCGTGGTGCGGGTGGTGCGCGTGTACGACCTGTGAGGATGCTGCGCAGTTATACGGTTACAGAGTGATTCACGCCTTAGCGGGTATACCGAGGGAAGCGTGCGCATATGTCACATCCATTCATGCCGTGAGGCGCTCCCGCATCCGCTCCGTTCCTCCCAACTTCCGCTTTTCCGCTGGACAGTTGGTCCGACCGGAGGATGACCTGGCTATGACGCCGTTGGCGTGACGTTTCGGCGAGGCGACTCCCGTGGCAGGCTCCGAGGCGGTCTCCTGTGAGGTAGAACCGCGATTCTTTGGAGACCGACGTGACCGCCACCTCGTACGAGTACGGCCCCCACCACACCTACGTCGACCCGTACGCCTTCGACGGGAGCGCCTACGGCGACTTCCCGATCGCGCCGCCGCATCCGCCGGAGCGGCTGGGCATCGCGATCGATCCGCAGGACCGGCGCAGGCTGGAACTCCACGCGGCCCTGACCGCCGCCGGTATCCCGCCGCTCCCCGAGGACCGCGAGGCCATCGACCGGCTCAGCGCCCTGCCCGGCAACATCAACGACACGATCCAGCGCTGGCTGCAGCACGCCCTCTGACGCGAGGCGAGGCCAGGCGAAACGAGGCGTACGGGAGGGCGTGGCATCCGTTCCCTCCGTCACTGCGTTCCCGGTGCTACCAGCCCCGACTCGTAGGCCACCATCACCAGTTGGGCCCGGTCGCGGGCCGCGAGTTTGCCCTTGATCCGGCTGACGTGGGTCTTCGCCGTGAGCGGGCCCAGCCCCAACGCCTCGGCGATCTCGGTGTTGTTGAGCCCGCCCGCGACCAGCGCGAACGCCTCCCGCCCCTGTTACTCCTCAGGGAGTAACAGGGGCGTGGGCGGGGCGGCGGCTCAGGTGCGGTCGACCATCCAGGTGCCGTCCTCCTCGTCGTCGACCCGCACCTCCAGTTCGCGGATGCTCATACCCGCCTCCCAGAGCTTCCGGAAGCGCTTCATCTGCATCTGGACGTGGTCCTGATCCGCGATGAGCCGGGTTCTGACGTTGACGTCGCGCAGGTCCTGCTCGATCTCGAAGGACACTTCCTCGTCGTAGACGATGAAGTCGTTGGCGGTGCCGCGCTGGATGTGCGGCGGCAGTTCGGGCAGCACGGCCACGCGCACCTCGATGCGCAGCGCCTCCTGCTCGTCGCACAGCCGCAGCAGCCGGTCGTCGAGTTCATGGGCGCTCTCCAGCAGGAACAGCCGCCGTACGGGCACCCCGTGCTCCTCGATCGCCTGCTTCTGCGCGTCGAGGTAGCGGCCGGCGGGCTCGCTGTTCCAGAACTCCCGGTCGACGGACGTACTGATGGCGCAGATCGACTGCTCCGCGACGTGGGTGAGGCTGAGCATCCAGTCGTGGTTCTCCCCGTGGCTCTCCACGCTCAGCCGGGTGAGCGCCGACATGTGCCCGATCACCCGCTGCATCTCCGACCGGATGAAGGAGTAGAGGAGCGGGGATCCGGGCGCCAGGACGTCGGCGAAACGCTGGGCCAGTTCGGGGATGCCCTCCATGCGGACCCGGTCCAGCGGCGGGTAGGGCTGCGGGGGCCGGTCCAGCTGGGCGAAGCGGTTCTCGACCAGCTGCTTCATGTCCTCGGTGTGCCGGCTCAGACCGGTCCGCATCTCCTCGGTGTGCCGGCTCAGACCGGTCCTCAGGGCGTCGTCGTACCGCTGGAGACCCTCCCGCACGGTGTTCTCCACCTCGGCGGCGGTCCCGGTCAGGGTGCGCTCGGCCCACTTCTCCCGTTCCCGCCTGTACCTGTCCTGCCTCTCCCTCGTCTGCCACTCCCGCGCCTCGCGGTCCGGGCCGAGGATGTACTGGACGGCCACGACGGCACCGGCGCAGAGCGCGGCGGCGGCGAGCTGCCGCCCCGTACCGGCGTCCGGGGCCAGCAGCGCGGCGACGCCCCAGGCGAGGAGGCCGAGGACCGGGCCGACCAGCAGCCGGCGCTTCCCCGCGAACGCGGCCGGACCCGGCCACTTGCCCGGCTCGTCGGGCGCATCGCGTGCGTCGGGCGCGTCGGGCGCGTCGGGCGCGTCGGGCGCGTCGGGCGCGTCCGCCGAAGGGGGTAACAGTGGGGCGCCCGGGTCGCCCGGCGGTCCCGCCTGCGTGGGAATCGCCGTGCCGGGTTCGGGCTGGGTGCCCTCGGACTCAGATGATGGTGCCGTGCTCATCTCGCTCTTCCCCCCGTTGGGATACGCATCGGATCGGGGTGCGGAAATGTGCTTGGGGCCGGGTCCGGCGGTTGCCCGGTGTCCGGTCAGGGACCCATGTCCGCCTCCCGGTGGGGAAACGGGATCGCGTGCAGGGTGAGCTGGTCGCGGATGCGCTGCACGAGGGTCTGCCACTGCCGGGTGAAGCCGGGCCGTTCCTCCAGCGCGTCCCAGAGCGGCGCCAGGTCCTGCGCCACCCGGGCCCGCGGCATCCACAGGTGCAGCAGATGGTCGACGGCGGGCCGCAGCGCCCTGACCACGGCGGGAAGCTCCTCGCCCGTTCCCGGGCGCTGCCTCGGCCGCTGCCGGGCCGGCGGTGTCCCGGCCGCCCCGGCTCCGGCCCCCAGCCGGATGCCGTCGAGGATGCGGACCACGGTGGTGAGCAGCCAGTCGTGCAGGGCGAGGTCGTCGCAGAGTCCGGCGACCCCCTCGCTGGGGGTGCCCTCGGGCACCCGGAGCCGTACCGTGCGCAACTCGTCCTCGGCGAGGGTGAACCGCTCGATCGACGGGCCGTCGCCCGGGTCCGCGGGCAGGGCCACCCAGCGGAGCCGGGTGGGGCGGGACCTGAGGGGCGGCCGGTGGTCGAGCAGGGGGTGGCGCAGCAGCCTGGTGTGCAGTCCGTCCGCGATCAGGCCGACGTCGAGATCGCCGTGCCGCCCGCCGTTCAGCACGCCCTCGGCCACCGCCTCGTGGGGCAGCTTCCCGAACGGCTCGACCACGCCGGGCCGTACCAGGTAGTGGCCCCACGGCCGCCGGTGGTCGGGACCGGTGGCGGGCACCTTGAAGTACGCGGAGGACTGGAGCAGGCGTCCCTCGGTGAGCACGGCCCGTGCGGCGACCGTGCCGACGGCGCGGACCCGGGCGCCGTTGGCGCTGGGCAGGGGGCAGTCGACGCCGGTGAGGGTGTCGGGCGAGCGTCCGTAGAGGTTGGGGCGCTCGGAGAGGAGGACGCGTTCGTCGGCGCGCAGTCCGAGGAGCTGGGCGGCGGCCCGGCTGTCGAGGGCCTGCAGGGCCGGCAGCAGCGAGGTGCGGACCTCGCCGCAGGCGAGCACGACACGCGGTGCGGTCTTCGCCGGCCCCATGTCACGGCCCCGCGTAGAAGACGTAGGAGACGCGGTCGGCGACCGAGTCGGGGACGGTCACCTTCTCGCCGGCGGACCGGCGGGCGGCCTGGCCCAGCGCTTCGGGGTCCACCTCGGTCTGGTCGAGGATGACGCGGACGGCGTGCTCGACCGGCAGGAACCGGTTGGGCACCACCGAGCAGGTGCGGTAGGCAGCGAACGGGTCGGCCCGCGGGTTGAGCCGGATCAGCGGGGGCAGTTCGTCCCAGTCGTCGGGGAAGCCGTCGGCGGTGTGCGGCTGGGGCGTCAGGACGGCCTCGCCCTCGGTGCGCAGCAGGCCGAGGCGGGCGAGCTGCCACACCGCGGCGAGGAAGGGGCAGGACCAGGTGCGCTGTCCGTCGGGCGCGTCGCTCCAGAGTTCGACGTCCAGGAAGACGGAGTGCCGGCGGGACGCGGTCTCCTTGGGCGGCTGCCAGACGGCGGCCTTCTTCATCGCCTGCGGGGCACGCGCGACGGGGCTGCGCTCACCGTTGGCCAGCCAGCCGGTCTGCGCGGCCGGCGGGCGCAGGCCGTAGCTGCCGGGCGGTGGTTCCTCGACGAGCCGGCCGGCCACCGCCTCCGCGACGGGCACCTTGCCGGCGACCGCGCAGCCGGACTCGCGGGCCAGGTAGTCGACGGCCAGCCCGGCCCGGTTCGCCTCCGCCAGCAGCAGCGGGACGAGTTCGGCGGGGCTGGAGAACTGGGTGAAGTAGTCGTCGATGAGGAAGCAGGTGCTGATCCGGGGGCGTTTGCCGCCCGTCTGGGCGGCCGCCGCGGCCCGCGCCGCGTCCGCCCAGGGCCGTACCTGCGCGAAGTGCCGCCGCAGGTGCTGCGGACCGGCCTCGAAGTCCTCCATGTAGAGGTGGCCCAGCTCCAGGGAGAGGTGGGACAGCGGCACCGCCTGGGTGCGCGGTTCGGCGGTGGTCTCGCGGAACACTGCGTCCGTCATGGCCGCCCCCAGCAGGAGTCGTCGGTCAGGCGTCGTGCGATCTCCTCCAGCGCCTCGAGCGTCTCCTTGTTGGCGATCTGGGTGGAGAGCACGTCCTCTTCGGTGATCAGCTGCTCGCGCCACTGCAGGACGGGTTCCAGCGGTACGGCGCCGAGCACCACGCTGTCGCCGATGCGGTGCTCCGAGGCGAGCCGGCGCAGGGCGTCGTCGCAGGACTGCATCCAGGCCGCCTGGGCGGGCGAACCCTGCGCCCACAGCGGTGAGTCGGGGTCGGGCACGGCGGCCCGTACGAACCGGATGGCGCCGCGCAGGGCCTCCTCGTCGTGCCCGCGGTCGACGCCGCCCCTGATGATGCCGTGTTCCTTGTGGACCAGTCCGGCGGCGGCGATCACGTGCTGCCGGGTCCAGCGGTGGAAGACGAGCCAGCGGAAGGGGACGTAGCGCATCCGGGGGTGGGCGGTCGCCGCCAGGACCATGTCCACGGCGTAGCTGCGTCCGGCGCTGAGGTCCACCACGGTCAGGTCGAACTCGCCGTTCAGCCTGAGCAGGAGGTCGACGCACCGGTCGAGGGTCTCCTCGCCGATGACGAACTCACCGCCGCCGGCGTCGCCGGGTAACAGGGTCAGGCGGCCGGACTGGTTGGGCCGGGTGTGCAGCTGGGGGTGCTCGGTCTGGCGCCAGACGTCGATCCTGGCCGGTTCGGGGACCTCGCCCTCCAGGTAGGAGTGCAGGCCCCGTTCCGCGATGCCGCGCATCGCGCCCGGTACGTCGAAGACGGCGGCGGCCGTGGGCGAGCCGAAGTCGAAGTCCACGTACGCCACGTGGTCACCGGTGAGGGCGCGTTGATAGGCCAGGTTGGCGCTGGTGACCGAACGGCCCGTGCCTCCCTTGTCGGAGGCGGCGAAGACGAGCACGGCTCACATCTCCTCTGCGGCGGCACCGCGGGCCTGGGCCAGGGTGTCGAGCTCCCGGAGCACGGGCAGGGCGAGTGCGAACGCGGTGGCGGGCTGCTCGTCGACCAGGTCGCGTGCGTGGTCCAGGCGGTTCTCGATGCTCCGCATGGCCCGTCCCCGGCTGCCGTCGGCGGTGACGGAGGCCTCCAGCTGTTCCTTGCCGAACAGGTGGGCGGCCTCGCTGAGCAGTTCGCGGGCCAGTTCGGCGAGTTCGGGGCTGCGGATGGGCCGCTGCTCGTACAGGCCGCGGGCGGCGACCAGGCACTCGGTGATGCGCTCGGTGATGCTCCAGGAGAGGCGCAGGCCGAGGGCCGCGTCCGGGAAGACGGCTGCCGCGTTGTCCCAGAGGCCGGCTCCGTCACCCTCCTCGATCCGCCGGTCCCACAGGTGCTCGAAGGTCTGCTCGCCCAGGCGGATCAGGCGGTCCTGCGCCTCGATGTTCCGGGAGAGTGCCGCGAGCTGGATGATCCGCTTGAGCAGCTGGGCGGAGAAGTCGGTCATCCGCCACTCCAACGGCGCGCCGGACCGCTCGGACCCGGCGAGCGGCATGGTGACCCCCGGGTGGTGCAGCCGGACGGTGGGGTCGTCCCTGGTCATCCGGCTGGTGACGCGGCCTCTGTCGGCGAGGCGTTCCATGATGGCGACGGTGCGGGTGAGGTCGTCGTCGGTCGCCTTCCGGCGGATCAGGTCGTGGACGAGGATGGCCGCCACGGTGAGGGAGAAGTACTCCGACTCCAGCCGCAGACCGGTGGTCTGCCAGGGAAGGTCCTCCAGGGGCCAGCGCTCGGTGCCGAAGCGGGCGATGGCCGACCAGTACTGCTGGCTGAGTTCCCAGCGCAGGCGTAACGCCTCGGCGAGCTTCTGCTGGTCCTCGTCGAGCAGCCCCAGGGTGAGGGTGCGCTCGGAGAACAGGTCCTGGATGCCGTCCAGGGCGACGACGGTGAAGTACACGTAGGGCAGCCGGTCGGCGATGCCGTCGGGCTGGCCGTTGACCTGGACGTCCAGGTCGACGACGGTCGGCGCGTCCTTCACCACGCCCCAGGCCCAGCCGCACTCGAAGAGCTGGCTCTCGTCCCGGATGCTCTCGTCGACCTCGATGCCGCGGCTGAGGCTTTCGATGATCGTGGCGCGCAGCGGGCGGAACCTGCGGGAGAACTGCTGGAGCACGGCCCGGTCGGACTGCTTGTTCTGCCCGATGACCTGGATCAGCCGCCGGCCCTGCTCGGACTCGGCGTCGAAGACGTTGACGGTGAAGGAGCGCAACAGGCTGACCATCGCGGCGGTCAGTCTGGCGTTGGTCGCGTCTCTCAGTTCACCGAGCGTCCTGCGCACCTCGGGCCGGGTGGTGTTCTCCTCGTAGACCTTGAGGAATCCCAGGGTGGCCAGGCACAGCGTGACGGACATCGAGTAGGCGTCGACGACGCCCAACTGGGTTTGTTCGTGGGTGAGTTTCTGCTTCGGATCGGCCGGCCTGAAGTAGTGCCCGCCGGAGAAGGTGGGGCTGTCGTCCGGCCCGGTGTGGGTGCGCATGAACTGGGACAGGACGGTGATCAGATTGGGCGGGATCTCGAGCCGGCTGCCGACCCGCTCCAGCGCGCGCAGGACGTCCCGCTCGGTGGTGTCCGGTTGGTCGAGCCGGAACGCGGGAACCTCGGTGGCGGGGTACAGCAGGCAGAGCAGCCGCTCCGCGTCCGCGACGGCGCTCAGCCCGTCGGTGTCTCCCCAGACGAGCTTTCCGTCGTCGAACGAATGGCGGGCCGCGGCCTGCCAGATGTCCAGCAGATGCTGCCGTGGCTTGATCTGCATCCCCGCACCCCTCGTACAGATCTGGTTGCCCTGTGTTCAGACATGGTCCCCGTTCCTAGGGGACCGCAATCTCCGAATTGCGCCGTCCCAGGGCAAGGATGATTCCCTCGTGACCCGGCCGCACCATGTGGTGCAGATCGTGGATCTCCAGCTCGGAGGTGAAGGGCTCCAGGCTCTCGCGGACCCGGCCCTCGTTCACCCGGTAGGCCGGATAGCGGTGTTCGCCGACCTGGTAGCCGACCGACTCCTTCATGAACGCGGCGGCGAAAGGAGCCCCTTCGGTCAGCGCGTCCATGAAGCACCGTACGCCCCGCAGGAATTCGTCGGGGCACTCGGACATCGAGTCCGCGACGAAGAACATCGTCCCGATGTCCCAGCGCCGCTGTCCGTCGAGGTCGAGCAGGTTGGCCCGCTCCACGCGGACGATCTCGCCGAACCGGGCCTTCGGTTCGACGGCGGCGTAGGCGGGGGCTTCGCTCAGCTCGTTCCAGAACGCGTCCCAGGCCGCGTCGTAGCCCTTGGGCAGCGTCTGCCGCTCCAGGTACTCGACGTTCGGCTGCGCGTACTCGAGCAGGACGATCTTCTCGCACCACGGGAGCATGGCCAGGCCCGGGTACAGGTTCGCGCCCGCGCCGACGTCGACACCTCGCATCGGGTCCGGGACGCCCGCGGCGAAGCACCTGCTGAAGTAGTCGCGCATCAATCGCACGATCAGCAGGTCGACTTCGAGCGGGGTGCGGTAGTTGAGGTCGACGTACACCTCGGGATCGAACTGCGCCCACGGCGCGTCGGCGTTGCGATCCATCATCACCCTGTCGTTTCCCATCAGTGTCGGACAAGACCCTGTGCCCTGTACTCATGTCCTCGCGGACATCGGCAGGCGAAACGACATCTGCCGGTATCCGCACGGTAATACCGACACGAAACACGCAGAGAGATGGAATTCAAGCCAGTCCCCAACGAACAGGCGCACGACAGGCGCACGTCAGCACTTCGCCGACAAACCCGAACTAGCCCTTGATCACAGCGAGTTGGAGGATCACTGTAGCGAGGTGAAGCCGCCGGCCGCTACCGGGATCCCACTTCCTTAGGGTGAACCGCGCCTGGGCCGCCGTGTTGACGTCCGCGCATCCCGAACGTCCCGACTGGGGGTGGCATGACCGCCGAGCCGCTGGAGCACGCCCTGGACCGCCGTGGGTATCTCAGGGAACCGGACCCGTTCCCCGACCCGCGGTCCCTGGTCCTGCGGACGGCACAGGAATCCGACCTGCCCGAGCTTCGGCGGCTCGACGAGGCGGTCTTCCAGGAGGTCGCGTACCCCGCCTTCCTGTTGCGCCAGCTCTACGAGATGTACGCCGAGCATCTCCTGGTCCTCGACGACGGCGAGGGACGCCTGCGCGGCTACGTCCTGGCCGCGACCACGGCGCTCAGCCGGGAGAGCTGGATCCTCGGCCTGTGCGTGGCCGAGGAGCGCCGCCGCCACGGACTGGGCCGGGAGCTGATGGTGGAGGTTCTGGCACGGCTGTGTGACAGCGGCATCGAACAGGTCCGCCTGACGGTGGAGCCCGCCAACCGCGCGGCGATCCTGCTCTACCGTTCTCTGGGCTTTCGCCCGGAGCAGCCCGAGGCGGGGCTGCGCCGGGACTACTTCGGCCCCGGTCAGGACCGCCTGATCATGCACCTCGGACTCACCGGATTCCACTGAGCCGGGAGCCGGGCCGGCCCCCGGGAGGGCAAGGACTCCCCGGGAGGGCAAGCACTCCCGGGGTCAGGACTCCCGGGGAGTCAGGACGGTGTCCGTGCCGCCGTCAGCAGGCGGGTCACGTCGGTCGCGCAGATGGTGAGGGCGGCGCCGATGGTGGACAGCGTGTCGCGTTCGGCGGGGGTGTAGGGGCCGTCGGCGAGGGCGATGCGGGCCCCCTGGAGGAAGATCGATTCGCGGCCCGCGGCGGCGAGGTGCGGGGCCAGCGGGTCCAGGGCCTCGTGCAGTTCGATGGCGAGGCCCGCCGCGCAGGGCTCGCCGGTGAAGCGGCCGGTGTCGGCGGCCAGCGCCTCGACGAGGGCCGCCAGCCGGTCCTGGGTGCAGTCGTCGAAGCCGGCCGCGCGGACGGCGGCCACGGCGGTCTCCAGGGGGGCGCGCGCGCTGGTGCCGCCCGCGGCCAGCACCGCGAGGGCGACGGTGTGCACGGCGTCGCGGAGCATCGCGGAGAAGCGGGTGGTGGTGGGGTGGTCCAGGACGTCGGTGCCGAAGTGGTGGCGGCAGGCGGCGCATTCGACGACCGGGCCGGTCGTACCGCGGGGCAGCAGGGGCACGCCGAGGAGGGCGAAGCGGCGCCGTCCGGTCAGCCGCTGGTAGTTGCGGTCGCCGCCGCAGCCGGGGCAGAAGAACTCACCGTCGCCGACGGCCGTCCACGCGGTCCGGGTGCCCAGCAGGCACGAAAGTCTGGCGACAGCGGCACGGCCGTCGGGTCCCCGTCCTGGCAGCACGTCGCACCTCCGCATCGCCCGGCTTCATCGCCGTGCCCCGTGATGTTAGCCACATCGGTGAGGCTGAGTCAGCACTTCGGACGAGACCTTTCCGTGACCTCCACCGGATGTGGCCGGTAAATGACGGAACCCCGCCCGCCAAAAGTGGCGGGCGGGGCCGTCGAACCCCTCGAAGCGGCTGTTCAGCGGGCCGCCCGGTTGACGGCCGAGACGACCGCCTGCAGCGAGGCGCGGGTGGTGTTCGCGTCGATTCCGATGCCCCACAGAACCTTGTCGCCGACGGCGCACTCGATGTACGAGGCGGCCTGCGCGGAGGCGCCCTCGCTCATCGTGTGCTCCTGGTAGTCGAGCAGGCGCACGTCGATGCCGATGGACTGCAGGGCGTCGAAGAACGCGGAGATCGGTCCGTTGCCGCTGCCGGTCAGCACGGTGTCGACGCCGTCGACGGCGGCCTCGACGGTGAGTGTGTCGATGTCGTCCCGGTCGGTGGTGGACTGGCCCTTCTTGACCTGGATACGGCCCCAGGGGTTGTCCGGATTGGGCAGGTACTCGTCCTGGAACACCGACCAGATGTCGGCCGGGGTGACCTCGCCGCCCTCAGCGTCCGTCTTGGCCTGGATGATCTTCGAGAACTCGATCTGCATCCGGCGGGGCAGGTCCAGCTTGTGGTCGTTCTTCAGGACGTAGGCGATACCGCCCTTGCCGGACTGCGAGTTGACGCGGATGACGGCCTCGTAGGAGCGGCCGACGTCCTTGGGGTCGATGGGCAGGTACGGCACCGCCCACTCGAGGTCGTCGACGGTGACGCCCTTGGCCTTCGCGTCGGCCTCCATGGCGTCGAAGCCCTTCTTGATGGCGTCCTGGTGGGAGCCGGAGAAGGACGTGTAGACCAGGTCCCCCACGTACGGGTGGCGCGGGTGGACGTCCATCTGGTTGCAGTACTCCCACGTACGACGGATCTCGTCGATGTCGGAGAAGTCGATCTGCGGGTCGACGCCCTGGGAGAACAGGTTCATGCCCAGGGTGACCAGGTCGACGTTGCCGGTGCGCTCGCCCTGCCCGAACAGACAGCCCTCGACGCGGTCGGCGCCGGCCATCAGGGACAGCTCGGCGGCGGCCACGGCCGTACCGCGGTCGTTGTGCGGGTGGATGGACAGGCAGACGTGCTCGCGGCGGGACAGGTTGCGGCCCATCCACTCGAAGCGGTCGGCGTGCGTGGACGGCGTGGATCGCTCCACCGTGGCCGGCAGGTTCAGGATGATCTCGCGGCCCGGACCCGGCTGGTAGACGTCCATCACCGCCTCGCAGACCTCCAGCGCGAAGTCCAGCTCGGTGTCGGTGAAGATCTCGGGGCTGTACTGGTAGCCGAAGTGCGTCTCGGGGCCCAGCAGCTTCTCCGCGTACTCCACGACCAGGCGGGTGCCGTCGACGGCGATCTGCTTGATCTCGTCCTTGGAACCGCGGAAGACGACCCGGCGGAAGACCGGCGCGGTCGCGTTGTACAGGTGAACGGTGGCGCGGTGGGCGCCCTTCAGGGACTCGACCGTCCGCTCGATCAGGTCCTCGCGGGCCTGGGTCAGTACGGAGATCGTGACGTCCTCGGGGATCGCGCCCTCTTCCTCGATGATCGAGCGCACGAAGTCGAAGTCGGTCTGGCCGGAGGCCGGGAAACCGACCTCGATCTCCTTGTAGCCCATCGTGACCAGCAGGTCGAACATCGCGCGCTTGCGGGCGGGCGACATGGGGTCGATCAGGGACTGGTTGCCGTCGCGCAGGTCGGTGGAGAGCCAGCGGGGGGCGGTGGTGATCCGCTTTTGGGGCCAGGTGCGGTCGGGGATGTCGACCTGCTCGTAGCGGCCGTACTTGTGGATCGGCATGGAACTGGGCTGCTGGCGGTTGGCCATGGTGCGTGGGCTCCTCGATGGTCCGCGGTCATCCGGTGGGGATCCATCCGGTGGGATCCGGAAGGGGCGGCCGACGGCGCAGCACCGAACTCCGCGGGGAGGGAGTCGGCCTCGACTACAGGCCCTCGCCGCGGCAGCTAAGGAGAAGCAGCCCGAAACGCATGATGTTTCGCAGCTTAACCGAGACGCGCTCCCGTGCGGGGGTCCGTATCAGTATGCGGGACCAGAGGGAGGAACGGGGCAAAAAGTGCCGCATACCACTCAGAGGTGTCTCAATGCAGGGATTGACAGCACATTTCACCCATCGCGACTGAGGATATGGTTGCCGATAGTGACATTTGCGTGACGCAGTGCAAGGGTGCGGGGCATGACGACCAACGGGGGCTTCCAGCCCGTCTTCTGCACCATCGTCCCGCCGCACGTCCTGGACCGGCTCGCGCAGGCCGAGGACCCCGCGCTCGCCGGCCCCGCCCGCCGCACCCTCCAGCGCGACGCCTACGAGCGCACCCAGCGCCGCCTGACCACGGTGGTCGGTGCCGCGGCCGTCGCGCCCCTCGCCGGGGCCGAGCCGGGCAAGCCGCACCGGACGCTCCACGACGCCCGGCACCGCACCGTGCTGCCGGGGGCGAAGGTCCGCGGGGAGGGCGAAAAGCCCGGCAAGGACGCCACCGTCAACCGCGCCTACGCGGGCCTCGGCGCCACCTTCGAGCTCTTCCTCAAGGCCTTCTCCCGCGACTCGATCGACGGCTCGGGCCTGCCGCTGGTCGCGACCGTGCACTACGACCGCGACTACAACAACGCCTTCTGGAACGGCGAGCAGATGGTGTTCGGCGACGGAGACGGCGAGATCTTCCTCGACTTCACCCTCCCCATCGACGTCATCGGCCACGAACTCGCGCACGGCGTCACGCAGTACACCGCCAACCTGGCCTACTTCGGCCAGTCCGGCGCGCTCAACGAGTCGGTGTCGGACGTCTTCGGCTCCCTCATCAAGCAGTACACCCTGGGCCAGACCGCCGCCGACGCCGACTGGCTGATCGGCGCCGGGCTGCTCGCCCCGCGGGTGACGGGGGTGGCGCTGCGCTCGATGAAGGAGCCGGGCACGGCGTACGACGACGACGTCCTCGGCAAGGACCCGCAGCCGGCCACGATGGACGACTACGTCCACACCGGCCGGGACAACGGCGGCGTCCACATCAACTCCGGCATCCCCAACCACGCCTTCTACCTGGCGGCCACCACCCTCGGCGGGCACGCCTGGGAGCGGGCGGGGCAGGTCTGGTACGACGTGCTGACCGGCGGCGAGCTGGCCGAGGACGCACAGTTCACGGACTTCGCGACGCTGACGGTGAAGGCGGCGCGGGAGCGGTTCGGGGAGGGCGAGGAGCTGCTGGCGGTGTCGAAGGCGTGGGAGCGGGTGGGAGTGCCGACGCTGTGACGCCGGGGTGGCCCGGAGTGCCGCCGGGAGCGCCCGGAGTACCGCCGGGGTGGGCGGCACGCCCGTTCTCGTACTAGACAGGGACCATGCGAATTCAGGTGCTGCGTACGGGTGGCTTCGCGGGGATCGAGCGGCAGGCCGAGGTGGACACCTCGGGCCGGACCGACGCCGGCGAGTGGCACGCCCTGGCCGAACGGGCCGTCACCGCCGGCCGGGGCACACCACCGGCCGGGGTCCCGGACGGCTTCAGCTACCGGATCACGGTGGACGGGAGGTCGGTGTACTGCGCCGACCCCCGGCTGACCGAGGAACAGCGCGCGCTGATCAGCAGAGTGCTCAAGGAGGGTGCTTAACCACCCTTTTCCGTAAGGCTGTTGGCCGTCAGCGCCCGCACGGGCACCGGCGGTCCCGTTCCCCGCAGGGGCGTTGACTTCCCTCGCCGCCGGTGCGGATGATCCACCCCATGGCGACGACGAACCCGACCCCCCGCTTCCCGGAAGGCTTCCTGTGGGGCGTGTCGACCTCGGCGCACCAGATCGAGGGCGCGGTGGACGCACGCGAACCGTCCGTGTGGGACGTGTTCACGGCCGAGCCGGGCCGGGTGCGGGACGGTTCGACGGCGGCGGTGGCCTGCGACCACGTGCACCGGCACCGTGAGGACGTGGCACTCCTGGCCGGCCTGGGCGTGGACGCGTACCGCTTCTCCGTCTCCTGGCCCCGGGTGCGTGCGCGGGGCGGCCTGGACTTCTACGACCGCTTGGTCGACGACCTGTGCGCGGCGGGCGTACGGCCGGTGCCGACGCTGTTCCACTGGGATCTGCCGGCCGGTCTGGACTGGCTGGAACGCGGCACCGCGGAGCGGTTCGCGGAGTACGTCGGCGAGGTCGCCGGCCGGCTCGGCGACCGCGTGGAGCGCTGGATCACCCTCAACGAACCCGCCGAACACACCCTGCTCGGCCATGCGCTGGGCGTCCACGCCCCTGGCCGAAGGCTGCTCTTCGACGCGTTGCCGGTGGCGCACCACCAGCTCCTCGCGCACGGGCTGGCGGTACGCGCCCTGCGCGCGGCAGGCGCTGGTGACATCGGGATCGCCAACTCCCACGGCCCGACCTGGCCGGCCTCCCCCGACCCGGCGGACGTGGCGGCGGCGGACTTCTACGACACGCTCCTGAACCGCCTGTTCGCCGACCCCGTGCTGCTCGGCCGCTACCCGGACGGCCTCGGCGACCTGATGCCGGGCGACGTCGAGGCGGACCTGAGGATCATCGCGGAGCCGGTCGACTGGTACGGCGTCAACTACTACGCGCCGACCCGGGTGGGCGCCCCTCAGGGGACGGAGATCGACTTCGGCGGTGTCCGGATGCCGGCCGAACTTCCCTTCTCCGTAAGGGTGATCGAGGGGTACCCGGTGACGGACTTCGGCTGGCCGGTGGTCCCCGAGGCCCTGACCGAACTCCTCACCGCCTTCCACGCCCGCTACGGCGACCGGCTCCCCCCGGTCGTCATCACCGAGAACGGCTGCTCCTACGAGGGCGTCGACGACCAGGCCCGCATCACCTACCTCGACGGCCACATCCGTGCCCTGCACCGGGCGCTGGAGGCGGGCGTGGACGTACGCGGCTACTTCGTGTGGTCCCTGATGGACAACTTCGAGTGGGCGGAGGGCTACGCCCGCCGCTTCGGCCTGGTCCACGTGGACTTCGAGACCCAGCGGCGCACACCGAAGTCGTCCTACGGCTGGCTGCGGGAGATGCTGCGCGAGCAGCACCGGCGCCGGAGCCCGTCCGACACCTGATCCCGCCCCGGCCCCGGCGTCAGAACCCCAGCTTCCGCAACTGCTTCGGATCCCGCTGCCAGTCCTTGGCCACCTTGACGTGCAGGTCGAGGAAGACGGGGGTGCCGAGCAGTGCCTCGATCTGCTGGCGCGACTTGATGCCGACGTCCTTCAGGCGCTTGCCCTTGGGGCCGATGACGATGCCCTTCTGGCTGGTGCGCTCGATGTAGAGGTTGGCGTGGATGTCGAGAAGGGGCCTGTCGGCGGGGCGGTCCTCGCGGGGCAGCATCTCCTCCACGACCACGGCGATGGAGTGCGGCAGTTCGTCGCGGACGCCTTCCAGAGCGGCCTCGCGGATCAGCTCGGCCACCATGACCATCTCGGGTTCGTCGGTCAGGTCGCCCTCGGGGTAGAGGGCGGGGCCTTCCGGCATCAGCGGGACGAGGAGGTCGGCCAGCAGGTCGACCTGCTGGTTCGCGGTCGCCGACACCGGGACGATCTCCGCCCAGGTGATCCCGAGCTCCTTGCCCAGCAGGTCGACGGCGATCAGCTGCTCGGCGAGCGCCTTGCCGTCCACCAGGTCGGTCTTGGTGACGATGGCGACCTTCGGGGTCTTCTTGATCCCCGCCAGCTCCTTGGCGATGAAGCGGTCGCCGGGGCCGAGCTTCTGGTCCGCGGGAATGCAGAAGCCGATCGCGTCGACCTCGGCCCAGGTGGTGCGGACCACGTCGTTCAGCCGCTCGCCGAGCAGCGTGCGCGGCTTGTGCAGGCCGGGGGTGTCGACGAGGATCAGCTGCGCCTCGGGGCGGTGGACGATGCCGCGCACGGTGTGCCGGGTCGTCTGCGGCCGGTTGGAGGTGATCGCCACCTTCTGCCCGACCAGAGCGTTCGTGAGGGTGGACTTGCCCGCATTGGGGCGGCCCACGAAGCAGGCGAAGCCGGCCCGGTGGTCCCCCACTGCCTTGACGGCGTGGGAGGTGCCCCCAGCTTCGGCGGGCTGCTCGGATGACGGGGTACGAACACTCATGCCGTCCATTCTCCCTGATCCCCGGAGCGCCGCCGTACCACCCGCCCGCGACGGGCGCCGAGGACCGGCCCCGGGCCGCCCCGCGCGTCCGGCCGCCGCGGGGCGGACACCTCAGGGGGCTCGGGGTCATCCCGCGGTCGACGTCTCCCGGACCGTCCCGTCCGGTGCGGCCAGGAGCACCGGGGTGCCGGGGCCGCCGAGGTCCCGTACCGCCGCCCGGTCCGCCTCCGGTACCGAACCGGCTTCGGTCACCACGGCCGCCGCCTCCAGCGACTTCGCCCCGGACGCCACCGCCATCGCCACCGCCGTCTGCAGGGCGGTCAGCTTCAGGGAGTCCAGGGCCACGGTCCCGGCGACATAGGTCCGGCCGTTCTCGTCCCGTACGGCGGCCCCCTCGGGCACACCGTTGCGGGCCCGAGCGGAACGGGCCAGGGTGACGATCTTGAGGTCCTCGGGGTCGAGCGCGCTGCTGTCGGTCATGGCCCCGAGCATACGGAGCGCGGCCTCGGGGACCTGCCCCAGGGCCGCTCGCGGCGCCGCGCCACGAAACCGCACCTCAGCGGCCTCGGCGTCTCACGGACGGTCGAGGCGGAGGCGTTCGGCGCGCGGCAGGCCGGCGACGACCAGGTCGTAGGAGTCCTCGGTCAGCTCGCGGACCAGCCGGTCCGGGAGGCCGCCGTCGACGGTCACCGTGTTCCAGTGCCGCTTGTTCATGTGCCAGCCGGGGACGATCAGCCCGGGGTGCCCGGCACGGAGCCGGACCGCTTCCTCCGGATCGCACTTGAGGTTGGCCTTCAGGGGCCGCGCGTCCAGGTTCGTCAGGGCGAAGAGCTTGCCCCCGACCTTGAAGACCGAGGTCTCCGGGTTGAAGGGGAAGTCCTCCACGGCCGCGTTGAAGGAGAGGCACAGGGCGCGCAGTTCCGCCGGAGTCATGCCGGCCGCTCCCTCTCTTCTTCTTCCGCCTCGTCCCGGGACGGGTCGGTCGACTCCCCCGGGTCTCCGGGGCCGACCGGCTCCACCAGCACGGTGACGATCTTGTTCCGGCGGCCGGCCGCCGCCTCCGCCGTCAGCCGCAGCCGGCGCTCGTCGGGGAGGTCGACCACCGCGGACGCGCCCGCGATCGGCACCCGGCCGAGCCGCTTGGCGAGCAGTCCGCCGACGGTCTCCACGTCCTCGTCGTCGTACTCCTCCAGGCCGTACAGCTCGCCGAGGTCGGTGATGTCGAGGCGGGCGGTGACCCGGTAGCGCTCCTCGTCCAGTTTCTCCACCGGCGCGATCTCACGGTCGTACTCGTCGGTGATCTCGCCGACGATCTCCTCGAGGATGTCCTCGATGGTGACGATGCCGGCGGTGCCGCCGTACTCGTCGATGACGACGGCGACGTGGTTGCGTTCCTTCTGCATCTCGCGCAGCAGGTCACCGGCGTTCTTGGTGTCGGGCACGAAGTACGCGGGCCGCATCGCCGTGGACACCAGCTCGCTCTCCGCGTCCCGGCTGATGTGCGTCTTGCGGGCCAGGTCCTTCAGGTACACGATGCCGACGATGTCGTCCTCGTTCTCGCCGGTCACCGGCATCCGGGAGAAACCGGAGCGCAGGGCGAGGGTGAGGGTCTGCCGGATGGTCTTGTAGCGCTCGATCACCACCAGGTCCGTACGCGGGACCATGACCTCACGGACCAGGGTGTCGCCCAGTTCGAAGACGGAGTGCACCATGCGGCGCTCCTCGTCCTCGATCAGGGACTCCTGCTCGGCGAGGTCGACCAGCGCGCGCAGTTCCGCCTCCGAGGCGAAGGGGCCGCGCCGAAAGCCCTTGCCGGGGGTGAGCGCGTTGCCGATGAGGATCAGCAGACTCGGGATCGGGCCCATGATCCGGGCGAGCGGCAGCAGGACGTACGCCGCGGCCGTGGCCGTGTTCATGGGGTGCTGGCGGCCGATGGTGCGCGGTGAGACACCGACGGCGACGTAGGAGACGAGGACCATGACCGCGATGGCGATCAGCAGGGCCTTGGCGGTGCCGTCGAACGCGCGCAGGCAGGCGTAGGTGACCAGCGCGGCGGCGGCCATCTCGCAGCCGACGCGGACCAGCAGCGCCACGTTGAGGTAGCGGGTGGGGTCGGCGGCGATCCGGGCCAGCCCCGCGCTGCCCCGGCGGCCGGAGCGCACGGCCTCCTCGGCCCGGAAGGTGGAGATCCGGGCGATGCCCGCCTCCGCGCAGGCGAACAGCCAGGCGACGACGACCAGGGCGATCGCGCCGAGGACGAGGTGCGGACTCATGACACGGTCGGGGCGGGGGACGGGCCGGTGATGCCCTTCTCCGCGCGCCAGCCGTCGACGATGGCGGCCTGGAGGCCGAACATCTCGGCCTTCTCGTCGGGCTCCTCGTGGTCGAAGCCCAGCAGGTGCAGCACACCGTGGACGGTGAGCAGCTGGAGCTCCTCGTCCATGGTGTGCTGCGTCGGCGCCTCGGCGCCCTGCCGGGCGGCGACCTCGGGGCACAGCACGATGTCGCCGAGCAGCCCCTGCGGGGGCTCGGCCTCGTCCTTCGCGGGCGGCCGCAGCTCGTCCATCGGGAACGACATGACGTCCGTCGGTCCTGGCAGGTCCATCCACTGGATGTGGAGCTCTTCCATGGCGGCGGCGTCCACCACGATCACCGAGAGCTCGGAGAGCGGGTGGATGCGCATCCGCGCGAGCGCGTAGCGGGCGATGTCGAGGACCGCCTGCTCGTCGACCTCGGTTCCGGACTCGTTGTTGACGTCGATCGACATCTGCTGTTCGGTCTACTTCCCCTTGCGCCCGGACCTGCCCCGGCCGCTCTGGTGCGTGCCGTTCTCGGTGCCGTGCTCGCTGTCGTACTGCTCGTACGCGTCGACGATACGGCCCACCAGTCGGTGGCGTACGACGTCCTGCGACGACAGCCGGGAGAAGTGGACGTCCTCGAGGCCCTCCAGGATGTCCTGCACCTGCCGCAGCCCGGACTTGGTGCCGCTCGGCAGGTCGACCTGGGTGACGTCACCCGTGACGACGATCTTCGAGTCGAACCCGAGCCGGGTGAGGAACATCTTCATCTGCTCGGCGCTGGTGTTCTGCGCCTCGTCCAGGATGATGAAAGCATCATTCAGGGTGCGGCCCCGCATGTACGCCAGTGGCGCGACCTCGATGGTCCCGGCCGCCATCAGGCGGGGGATGGAGTCGGGGTCGAGCATGTCGTGCAGCGCGTCGTAGAGCGGGCGCAGGTACGGGTCGATCTTCTCGTAGAGGGTGCCGGGCAGGAAGCCCAGGCGCTCTCCGGCCTCGACCGCGGGGCGGGTCAGGATGATGCGGTTGACCTGCTTGGACTGCAGGGCCTGCACCGCCTTGGCCATGGCGAGGTAGGTCTTGCCGGTACCGGCGGGGCCGATGCCGAAGACGATGGTGTGCTTGTCGATCGCGTCCACATAGCGCTTCTGGTTGAGCGTCTTGGGGCGGATCGTGCGGCCGCGCGAGGACAGGATGTTCTGCGTGAGCACCTGGGCCGGGGTCTCCTGGCCGTCGCTCTCCCCGTCCGGGCTCGCCTTCAGCATCGCGATCGAGCGTTCCACCCCGTCCTCCGTCATCGGCTGCCCGGTGCGGAGCACCAGCATCATCTCGTCGAACAGGCGCGAGACGAGGGCTACTTCCGTGGCATCGCCGACCGCGCTGATCTCATTGCCCCGGACGTGGATGTCGGCCCCCGGGAAGGCCTTCTCGATCACGCGTAGGAGGGAATCGCCGGAACCCAGCACGGTCACCATGGGGTGCTGGGCCGGGACGGTGAGCTGCACTCTCGCCTGCTCCTGCGCGGGGGTGTGAGCTGTGGGTGTCTGAGTCATGGGCCGGCGCTGAAGGCCTGCGGTTCCTCCTCGTCAGGGCCGCGCAACTGAGGGCGGCCTCGCGACTCCCAGGGTACGACGCGGGGGTGACAACCCAGTAGGCCTTTTCACAGCGGGGTGGTTGCGGGCGGGGGGCGGCTGCGGGAGACCGGCTGCGGAAGAGCCGTCGCCCGGTCAGGCCGAGCGGCCGAAGCCGATCGTCGGGACCGCTCGGCGCAGGGGCCAGGGGCGGATCAGGTCGTCGGGGACCAGGCCCGCCAGGAACGCGTACCGTCTCAGGGCGGCCGGGTCCTGGCCCCGTACGGACTGGACCTCGCGCCACCAGGCGGCGATCTCCGACCAGCCTGGGGCCGACAGGGAGCCGCCGAACTCCTGTACGGAGAGGGCTGCGGTCAGGCCGGCGAAGGAGAGGCGGTCGGCGAGCGGCCAGCCGGCCAGGCTGCCGGTGACGAAGCCCGCGACGAAGACGTCCCCGGCGCCGGTCGGGTCGAGCGTCTCGACGGCGATGGCCGGCACCTCGGCGCTCTCACCGGTACGCCGGTCCACGGCGTACGCCCCGTCCGCGCCGAGGGTGACGACGGCGACCGGCACATGCTCGGTGAGGGCGTGCGCGGCGGCGCGGGGGCTGTTGGTGCCGGTGTAGCGCATGGCCTCCTCGGCGTTGGGCAGGAAGGCCTCGCAGTACCGCAGGTCGGGCAGCGCGGCCAGGTCCCAGGCTCCGGTGTCGTCCCAGCCGACGTCGCCGAAGACGCGGGTGCCCTTCGCCGCGGCGCGGGCGATCCAGGAGTCGCTGCGGCCCGGGGTGAGGGAGGCGACGGCGGCCCGCGCGCGGGGCGGGCAGGGCGGCAGGTCCGCGCCGGGCGGGAGCCGCTTGCGGGCGGTGGGGTCCGAGACACGGGAGGGCTGTTCCGGGGGCGGTTCGTGGCCGTGGGAGATCATCGTGCGCTCCCCCTCGTACGCCATCGAGACGGTGACCGGGGAGTGCCAGCCGGGCACGGTGCGCGACGGGGAGAGGTCGATGGCCTCCCCCTGCTCCAGGGCGTCCCAGCAGTACTCCCCGTAGTGGTCGTCGCCGAAGGCGGCCGCGAGGGAGGTGCGCAGGCCGAGGCGGGCCAGGGCGGTGGCCATGTTGGCGACGCCGCCGGGGCTCGACCCCATGCCGCGCGCCCAGGACTCGGTCCCGCGCACCGGGGCGGAGTCGAGCCCGGTGAAGATGATGTCGAGGAAGACCGTGCCGGTGAGATAGACGTCCCAGGGCGGGTCGTCGGATGTGCGCAGCGCGGCGAGCGGGTCGACCTGGGGCGCGCGGGACGACTCCGCCGGGACGGCGTCCCGGGTGACGCTCTCCGGGATGCCCCCGGTGACACGCTCGATGACACCCTCGACGGTTCTCTCGATGACACCCTCGGCGATTCCCTCGGTGACTGCCTCGGTGACTGCCTCTCCGGCTGACGCGGCCGGCGCAGCCGATGCGGCCGGCTCAACCGTTACGGCCGACGCGGTGGACGCCCTCACGTTGCGCTCCCTGACCTGGTGGGTTCTGGCCAGTGTGCACCACGCCACCGACAACGCGCCGCCCGTCACGCCGGAGCCGCTCCCCGCTCCTGGATCCGGCGTGCCGCCGGGCCTCTCACCAGCGGGGCACCGCCGGGGGGAGCCAGTCGGGGGCGGCGATCCGCATGGCCGCCGCGTCGTCGCGGTCGCGGAGCGCACCGTCGTCCTCCAGCCACCGCCGGTGCAGCGCGGCGAGCCGGTCGTGGTCGAGGGTGACGCCGAGGCCGGGTGCGTCGGACACCCGCACGGCGCCGTCCTCGAAGGTGAGGCGTTCGGTGAGGACGTCCTCGGACTGCCACGGGTAGTGGGAGTCGCAGGCGTGGTGCAGGCCCGGGACGGTGGACGCGACATGGGTCATCGCGGCGAGGCTGATCCCGAGGTGGGTGTTGGAGTGCATGGAGATGCCCACGCCGAAGGTGCGGCAGACGGCGGCGAGGTGCAGGGTGTTGCGCAGTCCGCCCCAGTAGTGGTGGTCGGAGAGGACGACCTGGACGGCGTTCGTGGTGAACGCCTCCTTGATCTCGGCGAAGGTCGTCACGCACATGTTGGTCGCGAGCGGCACACCGGTGCGCGCGGCGACCTCGGCCATGGCGGGGGTACCGAGCGCCGGGTCCTCCAGGTATTCCAGGATGCCGCCGACCGCCTCGGCCACCTCGACCGAGGTCTCGACGGACCAGGCGCCGTTGGGGTCGAGCCGCAGCGGGTGGCCGGGGAATGCCTCGGCGAGGGCACGGACGGCGGCGATCTCCTCCTCGGGCGGGAAGACGCCGCCCTTGAGCTTGAAGGAGCCGAAGCCGTACCGCTCCTTGAAGGCGCGGGCCTGCGCGACGACGCCGGCCGGGTCCAGGGCGGCACCCCAGTCGTCCTTCTCGGCCGGGACGCCCTCGGGGTGGTCGGCCCACTTGTAGAAGAGGTACGCGCTGTACTCCACGGTGTCGCGGATCTTGCCGCCGAGCAGTGCGTGCACGGGCAGGCCGAGGCTCTTCCCGAGGGCGTCGAGGCAGGCGACCTCGAAGGCGGAGGCGATGGACAGCCGCAGCTTGTCGGCGGTCTGCACGCCGCGCAGCCCGCCGACGTCGACGGCGTTGTCGACCCGGGCAGCCGCGACGGCCACCTCGTCCAGAAGCGCGAACAACCCGTTCACATCCGTGACCTTGCGACCCTTGAGCTGCTCGGCGAAGGGTCGGGCCAGTTCCAGGTACTTGGTGTCGCCGTAGGTCTCCCCCACGCCGGTGGTCCCGTCCGCCGTGACGATCTCGACGATCAGCCGGGGCGTGTACGGCTGGTGGACGCCCTGCGTGTTCAGCAGTGGCGGGTCGGCGACCAGGATCGGCGTGAGCCGCACCTCGGTGATGGTCAGGTCGCGGGCGGTCGGCACGGTGGGTACGGGCTGCGCGGTCACAGGGCGACTCCTACGGGGTCCAGGCCGGTGGTGGGCGGGAGTTGGAGAGGTCGGTGAGGGCCGGGGGTGAAGGGCGGCGAGCGGGGAGGCCGCGCCGGGGGCGGAGGCGGGCCGGCGGGCGAGGCGGGCGAGGCGGTGAACGCACTGTCCGCCGGCGCAAGGGTGCCGTCGTCGTGGAGGGCGCTCGCAGGGGACGGCGGCACCCCGCCCGCCGTCGCGTCCCGCGGCATCCGCGCCGGGGCCGCTCCGTCCACCGCGGCTCCCCCGGCGTTCCCGCCGCCCGTCCCGCAGTCCGGGTCCGCGCCGGTGCCCGCTCCTGCGGCAGCAGGACGCACCCGCATCCCTCCCCCTGAATGCCACCCATGTATGAGAACTGAGGTTAGATAGGCGAACCTGGGTCGTCAATGGCCCGGAAGCCTCGCCCCCTGGACCGTCACACCGACGGCCCGAGCGGCGGCCCGTGCCGGTCAGCCGGCGGCCTGCTCGGTGACGCCCTCGATCGCCTCGACGGCGACCTTCGGCTCATCGGCGTGGATGTAGTGCCCGCTGTTCTTGGCGGTGCTCAGCTCGCTGTTGCCGGAGAGCGCCAGCCACGCCTTCTGGCCCTTGGTCCAGTCCTCCTCGAGGCCCGGCCCGTACTCGGGCACCGCTCCGAGGTACTGCTGCCCGTGCTGGATCACCCGCACCGGGATGTCGCCGGCTGAACGGACCTCCCCGTCGGCGAAGACGAGCTGCTCCGGGTTCTGCCCCTCGAACACCGCGAGGCTCTGGGCGCGCAGCTCACCGGCCGGGCCGGTGGCGGACTCCGGGATCCTGTTCTTGAGGTCGGCGCCCGCGGTGGGCGAGGTGGCGTCCAGCAGGACCAGGCCCTTGACCTTGTCCTGGTGGTCGGGGGCGTACCTGGCAGCGATCAGCCCGCCCATCGAGTGCCCGGCCAGGACGACCGGACCGTCCCCGGCGACCTTTTCGATCACCCCGGTCAGGGTCTTTCCGACGGCGTCGTAGTCCTGGGGGCCGGCCGGCCGGTCACTGGCACCCGCGCCGAGCCGGTCGTAGGAGCAGACCCGGCCGTCGGCGCTCAGCGTCTTCTGCAGGCCGGCCATCTTGGTCAGGTCGTCGCCACCTCCGTGCAGCAGGACGACGGTCGGCCGGCCCTCGGCCGGTTTGCCGGAGCAGGACACGTTCACCGACCGGTCCTTGACGGTGATCTTCCTGGTCCCGGTGAACAGGTCCTCGCCGGTCTCCCGGGCGGAAGCGTCGGCGGCCGGGCTCGGGTCCAGGCCCGGCACCTCGCCCTCGCAGCCGACGAGCCCCGCACCGGCCACGGTGCACAGCGCGAGCGCGGCGAGCGTCCTGGTGTTGTTGCGAGCCATGGTGTCCTCCAGCGGAATGATTCAGCGGCATAAAGCGTGATGCACAAGGCACGACGGAAGCCGGCATCTCAGGGGTGGGATGTCGAGCGGCCTGTCGGCCGGCTCCGCTCGTGTCGCCCCGTTCGGCGACAACACAAAGGCTATGGACGACCGTTGCGGCGATCGATGGGCCTGCGGCCCATGTCCACAGGGGTGTTGGCACCACCATCGGTTCGCGCGCTGGATACACCGGACGGCGGGAACACGGCACAACGGACAGCCGCCCGGCTGAACGACCGGACGGCTGGGGTGCTCCAAGGCTCTGCGGTTCTGCTGCGAGGTCTGCGGGGACCACGGAGAGGTCTGCGGGAACTACGGGAACTACGGGGGCTACGGGAAGACGTACGCCTCCACCTCGGCGAGGTACCGGCCCCGCCGGTCCTCGTCGTCGTCCAGGAAGGCGGCGAGGAAGGAGTTGCGGGCCAGCTCGCGCAGCCGCTCCGGGCCGAGGCCGAGGGTGTCGCGCACCGCGTCGAAGTTGTCGCCGGCGTAGCCGCCGAAGTAGGCCGGGTCGTCGGAGTTCACCGTGCACAGCAGGCCGGCGTCGAGCATCGCGGGCAGCGGGTGGTCGGCGAGGGTGTCCACGGCGCGCAGCCGGACGTTCGACAGCGGGCACAGGGTCAGCGGGATCCGGTCCCGCACCAGCCGCGCCACCAGCGCCGGGTCCTCCACGCAGCGCAGCCCGTGATCGACCCGTTCGACGCCGAGGACGTCCAGCGCCTCGGTGATGTACTCCGGCGGCCCCTCCTCACCGGCGTGCGCCACGCGCCGCAGCCCGAGCGCGGCAGCCGCCTCGTACACCTCACGGAACTTCACCGGCGGGTGACCGACCTCGGCCGAGTCCAGGCCCACACCGGTGATCCGGTCCAGGTAGGGCTTCGCCGCGTCCAGGGTCGCCAGGGCCGACTCGGCGGACTCGTCCCGCAGGAAGCACATGATCAGCCGGGTCGAGACGCCGTGCGTCTCCTCACCCCGCGCCAGGGCCCGCCACAGGCCCTCGACCACCGTGCCCATGCCGACACCGCGCGCCATGTGCGCCTGCGGATCGAAGAAGATCTCCGCGTGCCGCACACCCTGCGCCGCGGCGCGGGCCAGGTAGGCGTCGGCGAGGTCCTCGAAGTCCCGCTCGGTGCGCAGGACGGCCATGAGCTCGTAGTACAGGTTCAGGAACGACTGGAGGTCCTGGAACCGGTACGCCTCGCGCAGGGCGTCGGTGTCGGCGTAGGGCAGGTCGACACCGTTGCGCGCGGCGAGGGCGAAGGCGAGCTCGGGTTCGAGGGTGCCTTCGATGTGAAGGTGCAGTTCGGCTTTCGGTACGGGCATCGAAATATCGTACGGTGCTGTCACCGACGTTTCGGAAGCGGCACGCGCAGCAGATCGCGGGCCACGGTCAGCTCGCCCTCGTACCCGGCGGCCCGTGCCTGCCGCTCGAACTCCTCCGGGTCGCTGTAGCGCTGGCTGAAGTGGGTGAGCACCAGATGCCGTACGTCCGCGTCCCGCGCCACCCGGGCGGCTTGACCAGCCGTCAGATGGCCGTACTCGACGGCGAGTTCCTCGTCCTCGTCGAGGAACGTGGACTCGATGACGAGCAGGTCGCAGCCCTCGGCGAGCGCCTGCACCCCCTCGCAGAGCCGGGTGTCCATGACGAACGCGAACCGCTGGCCGCGCCGCACCTCGCTGACGTCCTCCAACGCGATCCCGTCGAGCGTGCCCTCGCGCTGGATGCGGCCGACGTCCGGGCCCTTGATGCCGTGCGCGGCGAGCCGGTCGGGCAGCATCCGCCGGCCGTCGGGTTCGACCAGCCGGTAGCCGTACGACTCGACGGGGTGCGACAGCTTCCGCGCTTCCAGTGTGTACCCGGGGGTGCGGGCGAGCGGGCCGTCGGCGGCGACGGGTTCCTCGGTGATGCCGACCGTCTCCCGGTAGGCGGTGGCGTACCGCAGCCGGTCGAAGAAGCGCTGCCCGGAGCCCGGGTAGTGGGCGGTGACGGGGTGCGGGACCCGGTCGAGGTTGATGCGCTGGATCACTCCGGCGAGGCCGAGCGAGTGGTCGCCGTGGAAGTGGGTGACGCAGATCCGGTTCAGGTCGTGCGCGGCGGCCCCGGCGCGCAGCATCTGGCGCTGGGTGCCCTCGCCGGGGTCGAACAGGATGCCCTCGCCGTCCCAGCGCAGCAGATAGCCGTTGTGGTTGCGGTGGCGGGTGGGGACCTGGCTGGCGGTGCCGAGCACCACCAGTTCGCGTACGGACAAAGGAAGCTGCCTATCCGGGCGGCCAGTGGAGACCGCGGCCGCCCAGGACGTGGGCGTGCGCGTGCCAGACGGTCTGGCCGGCGCCGCCGCCGGTGTTGAAGACGGTGCGGTGGCTCTCCAGTTGCTCCTGGTCCGCGACGGCCTGGGCCTCACGCAGGATGTCCGCCGCGATCTCGGGGGCGCCCGCGGCGAGGGCCGCCGCGTCCTTGTAGTGCGCCTTCGGGATCACCAGGACGTGCGTGGGCGCCTGCGGGTTGATGTCGCGGAAGGCGACGGTGGTGTCCGTCTCCCGGACGATCGTCGCCGGGATCTGCCCTGCGACGATCTTGCAGAACAGGCAGTCGTCCTGCGGTTCCCCTGCCATGGGCACTCCTCGCTCCGTGGTGATCGCACGTACCAGGGCATCGTAGTCGCCCGGACGGCGGCGGGCGGTCGTGCCATGGGAGCGGCCCGGGCGGGCGCGGGAACGCGCCCGCCCACCCGGCTTCGCCTCGGCACCGACCGCTCACCGCGGTGCCGGTCGCTACAGGGCCGGCGGCGTCTTCGCCGGTGTCTCCCCGAGCGCGGCCAGCGCCAGCCGTACCGCCTCGTCCAGCTGGACGTCCCGGCCCGCCGCGTGGTCCTGCGGGCGCTGGACGACCTCCACGTCCGGGTCCACGCCGTGGTTCTCCACACCCCAGCCGTAGCCCTCCAGCCAGAAGGCGTACTTGGGCTGGGTGACGAGGGTGTGGTCGACCAGCCGGTAGCGGCTGTCGATGCCGACCACGCCGCCCCAGGTGCGGGTGCCGACGACCGGGCCGATGCCGAGCGCCTTGATCGCCGCGTTGACGATGTCGCCGTCGGAGCCGGAGAACTCGTTGGCGACGGCGACGACCGGGCCGCGGGGCGCGTCCTGCGGGTAGCTCTCCGGGCGCATGCCGCGCGGCAGGTCCCAGCCGACGATCCGCCGGGCCAGCTTCTCCACGACGAGCTGGGAGGTGTGGCCGCCGCGGTTCTCCCGGACGTCCACGATCAGGCCCTCGCGGATCACCTCGACCCGCAGGTCCCGGTGGATCTGTGCCCAGCCGGGAGCCTGCATGTCGGGGACGTGGATGTAGCCGAGCCGGCCGCCGGACAGCTCGTGGACGTGGGCCCGCCGGTCGGCGACCCAGGCGTGGTAGCGCAGCGGTTCCTCGTCCGCGACGGGGACGACGACCGCGTGCCGCGCCTCGCCGCCGCCGGCCGGGGAGACGGTCAGCTCCACGGGCTTGCCCGCGGTGCCGACCAGCAGCGGGGCCGGTCCGGCCACCGGGTCGACCGGCTGTCCGGCCACGGCGACGATCGCGTCACCGGTGCGGATCGCGACGCCGGGCGCGGCCAGCGGGGAGCGGCCCTCCGGGTCGGAGGTCTCCGCGGGCAGGATGCGGTCGACGCGCCAGCTGCCGTCCTCGTGGCGGGAGAGGTCCGCGCCGAGCAGGCCCTGCCGTGCGCCGCCGCCGAAGCCGCCGCGCGGCATGACGTAGGCGTGCGAGGTGCCGAGTTCGCCCTGCACCTCCCAGAGGAGGTCGACCAGGTCGTCGTGGGTGGCGAGCCGGTCCAGGACGGGCCGGTAGCGGTCGAGGACGGCGTCCCAGTCGACGCCGTTCATGTCCGGCCGCCAGTAGTTGTCCCGCATGATGCGGCCGGCCTCGTCGAACATCTGCCGCCACTCGGCGGCCGGGTCGATGAACTGGCGGACCCGGTCGAGGTCGACGGTGATGTTGCTGTCGCTGTCGTCGTCGCCCGACGCGCGCCGGTCGCTGGGGACGACCTTGAGCCGGCTGTCGGTCCACAGCAGCACCCGCTTGCCGTCGCCGCTGACCTCGAAGTGGTCGGCGTCCGAGGCCAGATGCTCGATGCGCTGCTGGGCGAGGTCGTAGCGTTCCAGCTCGGTCTTCGGGTCGGGGTCGTCGGGGGTGGCCCTGGAGGCGCCGAGCACACCGCGTACGGGGTGCCGCAGCCACAGCACCCCATCCTTCGCGGCGCGCAGGTTGGAGTAGCGGGCGGCCTCGACCGGGAACGGCACGATCCGGTCGGCGAGCCCCTCCAGGTCGATACGCGTGGTCGGGGTTCCCTCGCTGTCGGGGGTCTCGTCCCGGTCCGGCGTCTCGAAGGGGCGGCCGTGCCGCTGCGGGCCGAACGGCGACGGCGTCGTCGCGGCGAGGGTGATCAGGTGCGGCCGGGCGCCCTCGACGAAGGCCAGGTCGAAGACGTACTCGTCGTAGACCGGGTCGAAGGAGCGGGTCGACAGGAAGGCGAGGTGCTTGCCGTCGAGGGTGAAGGCGGGCGCGTAGTCCTGGAAGCGCAGCGGGGTCGCCTCGGTGACCTGGAGGTCGGTGGTGCTGGCGATCCTCAGCTGGCTGAGCGGGCGGGGGCCGGGGTGGGACCAGGCGAGCCAGGCGGAGTCGGGCGAGAAGGTCAGCCCGGACACGTCGCCGTCCTCGCTGCGGTCGACCTCATGGACCTCGCCGGTCCCGCGCTCGACGAGCAGGACGCGGCCGTCGTGCGAGGCGACGGCGGCGCGGCTGCCGTCGGGCGACATCGCGAGCCCCAGGACCCGGCCGAGCTGTCCGGCGGCGATCCGGCGCGGGGTCGCGCCGGGGGCGAGGCCGGTGGCCGGGGCGAACTCCAGGGCGTCGTCGCCGTCGGCGTCCGTCACCCACACCACCCACTCCTCACCGTCCGCGCGGAAGGTCCGCGGGCGCCGGGCGCGGACGCCGGGGGTGGCGGCGAGGGCGCGGGCGGGTCCCGAGCGGTGGGTGACCCAGTGGACGGTGCCGCGCACGCAGACGGCGCTGCCGCGTGCGGTGTGGTCGGGGGATGCGGAGCCGAACCAGCGGGCGGCGTTCACCGGGAACGGCTGGAGGTCGACGCGCTGGCCGCCGAGCCGGATGTCGAGCGGGCGGGGCTCGGCGCCGTCCAGGTCGTCGAGGAGCCACAGCCGGCCGGCGCTGGAGTAGACGACGCGGGTGCCGTCGGTGGCGGCGTGCCGGGCGTAGAACCCTCCCCCACTCTCGGCTTCGCTCGAGCGGGAGGTGCCCCCAAGGGGGGTGTGCCGGCGCAGGTCGGACCCGTCGGCGAGGGAGGAGTACAGCGCGCCGGTGCCCTCGTGGTCGGAGAGGAAGGCAAGCCTCGTCCCCACCCAGACCGGGTACTCGATGTTCCCGTCGAGGTCGGCGTGCAGGCGTACGAACTCGCCGGAGGGCGCGGTGGCTTCGGAAGTTTCGGTGGCCTCGGTGTTTCCCGTCTCCTGCTCGATCCACAGCTTGCCCGCCGTGCCGCCCCGGTAGCGCTTCCAGGCGGCGGCCTCGCGGCCCATCGTCGCGGACAGCAGTACGGTGCGCGGCCCGTGGGCGACGTCGCCCACGGGGCCGTAGGGCAGCGTGGTGGCGGGTCCGCCGTCGAGGGGGATCGCGCGGGCCCAGGTGCGGCGCAGGCTGGCCTGGCCGTGGGTGCTGAGCGCCAGGACCCTCCCGTCCGGGGTCCAGCCGCGCACCTGGGTCTTCCCGCTCCCCCAGTACGTCAGGCGTCTGCCGGGGCCGCCCTCGACGGGCGCGATGTGCACCTCGGGGGCGCCGTCACGGGTGGAGGTCCAGGCGACGGTGGTGCCGTCGGGCGAGATGCGGGGCATCGTCACCGGCACGTTGTCTGCGCTGGCCCGCCAGGCGCGGCCGCCGTCGAGCGGGGCGAGCCACACGTCGTCCTCGGCGGTGAAGGCGATCAACTCGCCGTGCAGATGCGGGAACCGGAAATAGGCGGCGGAGGCAATCAATGCAGGCTGTGTCACCCGATCACCCTATGCAAGCGCGGTCGGCGTGGACAGAGGTTTGGATCACTTGCCCTCGACAGGGCGGCAGGAGGGGTACTGGTCGCACCACACGGTCGTCGTGACCGTGACCGTGACGGTGGGCTGCGGGCCGCGGTTCGTGGGCTCGCCCACCACCGGCGGGCTGGTGGCGTCGCAGTCGCCCAGGCCGTCGACCCGGAACACCTGCTTGCCGTCCACCTTCGCGGTGATGTCCCCGCGCACACAGGCGCCGTTGACGGCGTGGGTGATCTTCCCGGTGACGGTGATCTCCTTGCCGTCCTCGGTCTCCCCGTCGCAGTCCACGGTGGCCACGGTGTTCTCGCTCGCGCTCGCGGACCGGGACGGCGCGCTCGCGTCGTCGCCGTAGGAGGCGGTGCAGCTGAGCCACCGCACCCCGTCCTTCTGGCGGTTGAGCTCCTGCGTGACCGTCTTGTCGGTCGTGAGTGCCACCGCGGTCGAGCCGACCGAGCCCGGCTCGCACGCCACGGCCCCGCCCACGGCGACCACGGCGAACCCCACAGCGAGCATCGGCCGCCGACACCGTGTCCCGCGCCGAGCCCTTGACCAAGACCTCGACCAGGCCCTCGGCCAACTCCTTGTCAGTGCCCTCTTGGACGCCATGGACGGCAGCCTGCCACCGTCACAGGCGTGACGGTAGGGCGCATACGGCCACCGCGCACTACCGTGGGAATGCGCGGCGAACGCCGGCTCAGGGGGCTCGTCGTGGACGGTTCCGGCGCGAGCGGAACGACCGTCCACCTGTGGTCGGTGCGCCATCGGCACAGGACCGAGGGGCCCGCTCGGGAGGCGCTCGCCCTGCACGGGGACGGGAGGACGGCACGCCTCGGGTTCCGGGGCGGCGAGGGACGTCTCGCCCCCGACGGCTTCCTGCACTCGGGGTGCGTGGCCGTCAGGGGGCTGGGAACGCTGAACCTGCACGAGCCCGGTGTCGTACGGGCCTTCGTCGACGAGGCGGCCCGGCACGGGCTGCTCACCGGGTCCGCGGACCTCGACGGCCCGGAACTGTTCCCGGCGGTCGCCGCCGGCCGCGCGGTGGACGGCTGACCGGGGCCGTCAGGACCAGCGGCCCGTGCGGGCCAGGAGTACGGCCGTCGCCGCGGTGCCGGCGGTGGAGGTGCGCAGGACACTGCGGCCCAGGCGGTAGGGCTTGGCACCGGCCTGCGCGAAGAGCTCCAGCTCCTCCGGCGAGACGCCGCCTTCGGGGCCGACGACCAGCACGATGGTGCCGGCGGCGGGGAGTTCGGCGGTCGCGAGGGGTTCGGTGCCGCTCTCGTGGAGGACGGCGGCGAAGTCGGCTTCGGCGAGAAGTGACGCAACCTGTCGGGTCGTGGCTGCGTCCGCGACCTCCGGGAAGCGCGTCCGGCGGGACTGCTTGCCGGCTTCGCGGGCCGTCGCCCGCCATTTGCCGAGGGACTTCAGCCCGCGCTCGCCCCGCCACTGGGTGACGCAGCGCGACGCCGACCACGGCACGACCGCGTCGACGCCGACCTCGGTCATCGTCTCCACGGCCAGCTCGCCCCGGTCCCCCTTGGGCAGGGCCTGGACGACGGTGAGCCGGGGCGACTCCACGGGTTCCTCGACGACGTCGCCGAGGCGCACGATCAGCCGGTCCTTGCCTTCGGTGCCGGTCACCTCGCCCTCGGCCCGGCGGCCGGCGCCGTCGGTGAGGACGACGGTCTCCCCGGCCCGCAGCCGCTTCACCGAGACGGCGTGCCGCCCCTCGGGGCCGTCGAGCACGTGGTGGCCCAAGCCGTCCGTGCCGAAGTCGTCCACGACGAAGACCGGGGCGGTCATCGGGCACCTCCCGCCGACAACGCGGTCCGGGTGGCGGTGAGTTCGGCGGCCAGCACCTCCACCAGCTGCCCGGCGGGCAGCTCGCGGGCCATCCGGTGGCCCTGTCCCGCCCACAGCGCCATGCCCTGCGGGTCCCCGGCGGCGGCCGCGGCCTTGCGCAGCGGGGCGGTCAGATGGTGGACGTCCGGGTAGGCGGCGGGCGCGTACGGGCCGTGCTCGCGCAGGAAGCGGTTGACCAGGGCGCGGGCCGGGCGTCCGGAGAAGGCGCGGGTCAGTTCGGTGCGGGCGTACAGGGGGTTGGTCAGCGCCTGCTTGTGCAGGACGTGCGCGCCGGACTCGTGGGTGGCGAGGAACGCCGTGCCGAGCTGGGCCGCCGAGGCGCCGGCCGCGAGGACGGCGGCGATCTGGCTGCCGTGCATGATGCCGCCGGCCGCGACGACCGGGATGTCCACGGCCTCCCGCACCTGGCTGATCAGGGACAGCAGTCCGATGCCGGAGCCGTCCGTCTCCGGATCGTCCCGGTGGGTGCCCTGATGGCCACCGGCCTCGACGCCCTGCGCGATCACCGCGTCGGCACCCGCCTCCTGAACGGCCCGCGCCTCGTCGGGGGTGGTGGCGGTGGCCAGTGTGAACGTGCCGGCGCGGCGCAGGGCGTCCAGGACGTCGCGGGAGGGCACGCCGAAGTGGAACGACACCACCGGCACCGGGTTGTCGAGCAGGACGGCGAGTTTGGCGTCGTAGCCGTCGTCGCGGCCGCAGTCGGGGTCGCCGAGCTCGGTGGCGTACCAGGGGGCCTCACCGGCCAGCTGGTGGGCGTAGACGCCGACGGCGGCGGGGTCGGGGGTCTCGGGCTGCGGCATGAAGACGTTGACGCCGAAAGCAAGGCCGGTCAGTCCGCGCAGCTGCTTGATCTCCTGGTACATCCCGTCCGCGGTCTTGTACCCGGCGGCCAGGAAACCGAGCCCGCCCGCCTCGGACACGGCCGCGGCAAGCTGCGGCACGGCGACTCCGCCCGCCATCGGGGCCTGCACCACGGGGTGCCGGAGGAGGTCGGTGAGCGCCAAGGACATGACGGCATGTTGCCACGTCCTTCGGACATCTCCGAATCGGATCGAAGGCAGAACGGACGCGGATCGGACCCAGATCGGACCCAGATCGAAGACGGGCCGGAAACGGATCGGAGACGCATCCGAAACGAACGGAAACCCCGTCGGAGACAGGTCCGGAGCGGTTCCGAAGGGGGCTCTAGAAGGGCTCCCGAGGGGCTCCCGAGCGGCTCCGGACGGGTTCCGGAGCCGACCGTGCCGGCCGTGCCCCTTGGCGCAGACCGTTCCCGAGGCCCGCGCGGCCACTGCGCCGAAGCGCACCCGGGGCGCCCCGCAAGGACCTCGTCCGGCCCTCGCGGAAAGCACCCGTCAGCACCGTCAGGGGCCCACAGGCCCGTAGACGCCCGGTCAGCGCCTCAGCGCCCGTTGAAGGCGTCCTTCAGCCGGGAGAACAGGCCCTGCTGGCCCGGCTGGAACTGGCCCAGTGGGCGCTCCTCGCCGCGGAGCTTGGCGAATTCGCGCAGCAGGCGTTCCTGTTCGACGTCGAGCTTGCCCGGGGTCTGCACCTCGACGTGCACGATGAGGTCGCCCCGGCCGCCGCCGCGCAGATGCGTGACGCCCCGGCCGTGCAGCGGGATCGACTGGCCGGACTGGGTGCTGGGCCGGATGTCGACCTCCTCCATGCCGTCCAGCGTCTCCAGCGGCACTTTCGTGCCGAGGGCGGCCGCCGTCATCGGGATGGTGACCGTGCAGTGCAGGTCGTCACCGCGCCGCTGGAAGGTGCTGTGCGGCAGCTCGTGGATCTCGACGTACAGGTCGCCGGCGGGACCGCCGCCGGGGCCGACCTCGCCCTCGCCGGCCAGTTGGATCCGCGTGCCGTTGTCCACACCGGCCGGGATCTTCACCGTCAGGGTGCGGCGGGAGCGGATCCGTCCGTCGCCCGCGCACTCCGGGCACGGGTTCGGGACGACGGTGCCGAAGCCCTGGCACTGCGGGCAGGGGCGCGAGGTCATGACCTGGCCCAGGAAGGACCGCGTGACCTGCGAGACCTCGCCCCGGCCGCGGCACATGTCACAGGTCTGCGCGGTGGTGCCGGGGGCGGCGCCCTCACCGCTGCAGGTGGTGCAGACGACCGCCGTGTCGACCTGGATGTCCTTGGTCGTGCCGAACGCGGCCTCGTCCAGCTCGACTTCGAGGCGGATCATCGCGTCCTGGCCGCGGCGGGTGCGCGAGCGCGGTCCGCGCTGCGACGCCGTGCCGAAGAACGCGTCCATGATGTCGGAGAAGTTTCCGAAGCCGCCCGCGCCGAAGCCGCCCGCGCCACCGCCGCCGGCCTGCTGGAGCGGGTCGCCGCCGAGGTCGTAGACCTGCTTCTTCTGCGGGTCCGACAACACCTCGTAGGCGGCGTTGATCTCCTTGAACCGCTCCTGCGTCTTCGGGTCCGGGTTGACGTCCGGATGCAGCTCGCGGGCGAGTCGCCGGAAGGCCTTCTTGATCTCTTCCTGCGGCGCGTCCCGGCGTACGCCGAGTACGGCGTAATAGTCGGTGGCCACTTACGACTCCGCCAGGATCTGTCCGACGTACCGTGCCACTGCGCGTACCGCTCCCATCGTTCCCGGGTAATCCATGCGTGTCGGTCCGACCACGCCGAGCTTGGCAACAGCCTCGCCGCCCGAACCGTAGCCCACCGACACGACGGACGTGGAGTTGAGTCCCTCGTGGGCGTTCTCATGACCGATACGGACGGTCACGCCCGGATCCTTCGCCTCTCCGAGCAGCTTGAGGAGCACGACCTGCTCCTCGAGCGCCTCCAGAACAGGCCGGATCACCAAGGGGAAGTCATGTCCGAAGCGGGTCAGATTGGCGGTGCCGCCGATCATCAACCGCTCCTCGTTCTCCTCGACCAGTGTCTCCAGGAGAGTGGAGAGCACGGTCGAGACCGTACCGCGTTCCTCGGGGTCGAATCCCTCGGGGAGGTCCTCGACGAGGGATGGTACGTCGGTGAAACGGCGGCCCGCGACACGGCTGTTGAGCCGCGCCCGCAGATCCGCCAGGGTCGCCTCGCCGACCGGCGCCGGGCAGTCGACCATGCGCTGCTCGACCCGCCCGGTGTCCGTGATCAGCACCAGCATGGCGCGCGCGGGCGCCATCGGGAGCAACTCCACGTGCCGCACGGTCGAGCGGGTCAGCGACGGGTACTGCACGACGGCGACCTGCCGGGTGAGCTGCGCGAGCAGCCGCACCGTGCGGGCGACGACGTCGTCCAGGTCGACGGAGCCCTCGAGGAAGTTCTGGATGGCGCGCCGCTCGGGCGCGGTCATCGGCTTGACGCCGGCGAGCTTGTCCACGAAGAGCCGGTAGCCCTTGTCCGTGGGGATGCGCCCGGCGCTGGTGTGCGGCTGGGCGATGAAGCCCTCGTCCTCCAGGGCCGCCATGTCGTTGCGCACGGTGGCCGGGGAGACGCCGAGGTTGTGCCGCTCGGTGAGGGCCTTGGAGCCGACGGGCTCCTCGGTACCGACGTAGTCCTGGACGATGGCGCGCAGCACCTGGAGCCTGCGTTCACTGAACATCACGCATACCTCCTCAAACCGTCCGCCCGGTACCTTCCCTGGCACTCTTCGCACGCGAGTGCCAGACTCCCCGCCCAGTGTACGACCGGGGGGTACTCCCTGGGCAAGGCCGGTCCCGCACCGTCGCGCGACGAAAGCCGTGGACCGTTAGCGTCGCGGTATGACGGTGGCTTGGGAAGAGTCGGGATGGGAACGGCCGGCGCCGGGAGTGGGGCGGTGCCGGCTTCCGGTGTGGGACTGCACGGTGGGGCTCGTGGTCGGCGCGGACGCGGTGCTGCTCGTGGACGCCGGTTCGTCCCTGCGCGAGGGCGCGCGGTTGCGGGCCGAGGCGCAGGCGCTCGCCGGGCGGCGTGTGACGCATCTCGCGCTCACCCACCCCCACTTCGACCATGTGCTGGGAGCGGCGGTGTTCGCGGGCGCGGAGGTGTTCGGCGCGGTGGGCCTGGACACGGTGCTGGCGCGGGGCCGCGAGGAGCTGCGCGCGGACGCGGAGCGCCACGGTCTGGACGCGCGGGCGGCCGGGGAGGCGGTGGACGCGCTGGTCCGTCCCCGGCACACGGTGGCCGGCGAGTGGACGCTCGACCTGGGCGGCGGACGGCAGGCACTCCTCGCGAACGTGGGGCCGGGGCACACGGCGCACGATCTCGCGGTGCTGGTGCCCGGCGACCCGGCGGTGGTGTTCTGCGGCGACCTGGTGGAGGAGTCCGGCGAGCCGCAGGCGGGCCCCGACGCCGTGCCGTCGCAGTGGCCGGGCGCCCTGGACCGGCTGCTGGCCCTGGGCGGCGAGGACGCGGTGTACGTTCCCGGCCACGGCGCGGCGGTGGACGCGGCGTTCGTACGGGCCCAGCGCGACGCCCTCGCGGCTCGCTTCGGCGTGTCGGGCTGAATCTTCGGCCGAACGGGGGCCGGCTTCTCCTATCGTCATCAGAATGCGCCCGTACTCTCCTGACCTGACCCCTGGGTGGAAGAAGTCCCGTCCCGTCCCCGAGGTGCCGGCCGAGCCCGGTCTGGTCGTGGAGGAGCCCGGCAGCGGATTCTGCGGCGCGGTGATCCGCTGCGAGGCGGGCACGGTGACCCTGGAGGACCGCTTCGGCAAGCACCGGGTGTTCCCGCTGGAACCGCGCGGCTTCCTGTGGGAGGGGCGTGCGGTGACGCTGGTGCGGCCGGCCGCCGGCCCGTCCCGGCCGACCCGTACGGCGTCCGGTTCGGTGGCCGTCCCGGGCGCACGCGCTCGTGTGGCGCGTGCCGGGCGCATCTACGTCGAGGGGCGGCACGACGCCGAACTGGTCGAGAAGGTGTGGGGCGACGACCTGCGCGTCGAGGGCGTGGTCGTGGAGTACCTGGAGGGCGTCGACGACCTCCCGGCGATCGTCGAGGAGTTCGGTCCGGGCCCGGACGCACGGCTGGGGGTCCTGGTGGACCACTTGGTGCCGGGTTCGAAGGAATCGCGCATCGCCGAGGCGGTCACCAGTGAACACGCCCTGGTCGTCGGCCACCCCTACATCGACGTCTGGGAGGCGGTGAAGCCGTCGTCCCTGGGCATCGAGGCATGGCCGCACGTCCCACGCGGCCAGGACTGGAAGACGGGGGTGTGCCGGGCCCTGGGCTGGCACGTGGCGAACACCGGCGAGGCGTGGCAGCACATCCTCGGCTCGGTGCGCTCCTACAGGGACCTGGAACCGGAGCTCCTGGGGCGGGTGGAGGAGCTGATCGATTTCGTGACGGCGCCGGCCTGACACCGTCGGCCCCAGGATGTCTCAGCCCGTCCGGCATGAGGACGAGGCCCTTCGGGCCGACAGCGGGGGTCTGAGGGCGCAGCCCCCGGGGGACGGGAAGGGGCGGCGGGGGCAGGGCGGGGGCGGGAAACACTCCCCGGGGCCCCGTTCAGTCCACCAGGTCCCGGACCACCGCGTCCGCCAGCAACCGCCCCCGCAGCGTCAGCACGGCTCGCCCCTCCTCGTACGGGCCCGGCTGGAGCCGGCCGTCGGTCAGGGCCCTGCCGGCGGCCCGCAGGCCCTCCGCGCGGAGCAGCGACAGCGGGACGCCCTCCTTGAGGCGCAGTTCCAGCAGGACGCGCTCCACCCGGCGGTCCTCCTCGGAGAGGATCTCGCGCCCGGCACCCGGCGAGCGGCCCTCGGCCAGGGCCGCCGCGTACGCGCCCGGGTGCTTCACGTTCCACCAGCGCACCCCGCCCACGTGCGAGTGCGCCCCGGGCCCCGCGCCCCACCAGTCGGCGCCGCGCCAGTACAGCTCGTTGTGCAGGCAGCGGCCCGCGTCCGAGGTGGCCCAGTTCGACACCTCGTACCAGTCGAATCCGGCCGCCGACAGGGTCTCCTCGGCGATCAGGTACCGGTCGGCGTGGACGTCGTCGTCGGTCATCGGGACCTCGCCGCGCCGGATGCGGCGGGCGAGCTGGGTGCCCTCCTCGACGATCAGGGCGTAGGCCGAGATGTGGTCGGGGCCCGCGCCGAGGGCCGCGCTCAGCGAGGCCCGCCAGTCGTCGTCGGACTCGCCGGGGGTGCCGTAGATCAGGTCGAGGTTGACGTGCTCGAAGCCCGCCGCGCGCGCCTCGGCGACACACGCTTCCGGGCGGCCGGGGGTGTGCGTGCGGTCGAGAATCTTCAGTACGTGCTGCCGGGCGCTCTGCATGCCGAAGGAGATCCGGTTGAAGCCGCCCTCGCGCAGGGTGGCCAGATAGGCGGGGTCGACCGACTCCGGGTTCGCCTCCGTGGTGACCTCGGCGTCCGCCGCGAGCCCGAACTCGTCACGGATCGCGGCCAGCATCCGTACGAGGTCGTCGGCGGCCAGCAGGGTGGGCGTGCCGCCGCCGACGAAGACCGTGCGGACCTCGCGCGGGTCGTCGCCGAGCACCTTGCGGGCCAGGCGGACCTCGTCGGTCAGCGTGTCGGCGTAGTTGTCGCGGGACGCCAGTACTCCCCCGCTGCCGCGCAGCTCGGTGGCGGTGTAGGTGTTGAAGTCGCAGTAGCCGCAGCGGGTCGCGCAGTACGGCACGTGCAGATAGAACCCGAGGGGGCGGTCGGCGGCCCCGGCGAGCGCGAACGCGGGGAGCGCGCCGTCGGCGGGGACGGGCTCGCCGTCGGGGAGTGCGGAAGGCATGTGCTCCATTGTCCCGCACGTGTCCCGGTCCTTTCCCGCGTCTCCTTTCCGCGTCGCGGGGTCAGTCCGCTTGGAGCACGAGCAGGGCGAGATCGTCGGCCGGCGGCCGCGCGCCGAACTCGTGGACGAGCCGGTTGATGCGTTCCGCTGTCAGGCCGGCGTCCAGTCCCACACAGCCGGCCAGCGCCGTGGCGAGCCCGTCCCCGTCGTCGAACTGGCGGGAGCCGGAGCGCCGCTCGGTGACGCCGTCGGTGACACAGAGCAGGGTGTCGCCGGAGCGCAACTCGAAGGTCTCGCTGGTGTAGGTGGCGTCCTCGACGACCCCGAGCAGGGTCTGCGGCTGGGCGACGGTACGGACCGTCCCGTCGGGCGCGAGCAGCAGCGGCAGGGGGTGCCCGGCGGAGCCGAGGGTGACGCGGGCACGGACACCGCCACTGTCGCCGTCTTCGCCCTCGCCGTCGTCTTCCACGAGGGTGAGTTCGCCGTAGAGGAGGGACAGGAAACGGGTCTGGGGCCCGTCCCCGGGGGCGGTCGGACGGGCGCCGGCGGCGACGAGGGCGCGGGCGGCGGCGTCGGCGGCTTCCGTGGCGTCGTCCAGGAGCAGCTGGTTGACGCGGTCGAGGACGTCGGCGACGCGGTAGCCCTCGCGGGCGAGCAGCCGCAGCCAGGGGCGGGCCAGCCCGATGACGACGGCCGCCTCGGGGCCCTTGCCCTGGACGTCGCCGATGGCGAAGCACCAGCGGCCCTCGCCGGCCTGGAACAGGTCGTAGAAGTCGCCGCTCGGTCCGCCCTCGTCGAGGGGCTCGTGGACGAATGCGGAGTGCACGCCGGGGATCTCGGCGACGGCGCTGGGCAGCAGCCCGCGCTGGAGCACGGCGGAGATGGTGGCCTGCCGGGCGTACTGCCGGGCGGCGCCGATGGCGAGCGCCACACGCCGGCCGAGGTCCTCCACCAGCCCGGTGACCTCGTCCGGGAACCGCCCGATCCCGGCCCGCCCGATCACCAGCGTCCCCAGCGGCCGCCCGCCGGCGACGAGACGGTAGGCGAGGGCGGTACCGGGGGTGGCCACGGGGGCCGGGACGGGGCCAGGGACAGTGAAGGAGCCGGGGAGGGTGGGGCCGGGGACGGTGTAGTCGTACGGCGGGGCGTCGTCCGGCACCTTCGGCATGTCGAAAGGGGCCTGCGGCAGGTCGAAACCCTCCGGCAGGTACCCGAGGCCGGCCTGCGGCAGGTCGAGGGCCTTCTCGGGCCAGGGGTAGACGAGCGGGCCGGGGCACAACGGGTCGGAGAGAGGCGGCGGATTCTGCTCGAGCACCCTGCTCAGTTCCTCGACGCGGCTCTCGTCGGCGTGCCAGACCCGGGCGAGGCGGGGCCCGCCGGCCCGTGCTCCGTCGCTCCAGTCGCCATGGCCGGTGGTCTCGTCCTCCAGCCACACCGCGCACCAGTCGGCCAGCCGCGGCACGATCAGCTGCCCGGTGAGCGCGGCGACGAGATCCTCGTCGAGCTGCCCGGCGAGCAGGTCGGACGCCTCGGCCAGGAACGACAGCGCCCCGCGCCCCAGCCAGGCCCCGTCCCGCCGATACGGCCGGGACGCACGCCACGCCTCCCCGCCGGCCCCACCGCCCCGCGCAGCGGGCACCCCGGCCCCGCGCGGCGGCTCCGGCTCCCCCTCGTACGCGTACGCCTCGATCCAGTCGTCCATACCGGCCGGGTCGTCGATGCCGTCCGAGTCGCCCACGTCATCCGTGCCGTCCGCCGCGAGGCCCCGGGCGGGGATGCGGGCCCAGACCGACTTCGTGTGCGCGCCGGGCCGGTACGTGATCCCCCAGGCCTCGGAGAGCGCGGCCACGAGCCGCAGACCGCGCCCGTACTCGGTGCTCTCGGGGCTCTCGCCGGACGGCGCGTCCGGCTCGCTGTCGCGCGGGGAACGGGAGGGGTGGCGGTCGGCGACCTCGATGACGAGCGCGCCGGTCTCCGCCTCGAGCCGGCAGCTCAGCCGTACCTCGGTCCCCGCGTGCACGACGGCGTTGGTGACCAGTTCGCTGGCGACAAGCATGGCGTCGTCGCCGGCGCGGGTGGTGAGGCGCTCGGCACCGGGCAGCGCGCGTTCCGTCCACTCGGCGAGCGCCGCCCGCACCAGAGCCCGCGCGGCCCCCGGGGCGAGGGGGCCGCCGGACAGGGTCGCGTCCGCCCGCGCGGACGCCTCCGAGGCGGCACGCGAGGTCTCCCGTTGGGTCGGAATGGCCCCCATGGGCAGCTCCCGGGCTGTTCGTACGAAGACACCTCGATCAATGCCGTCAGGGTGACAGACCGACCCTACCCATAAGCAACGAGTTACCGAAGTGGACCACCGAGAGCGGGAACACTGCCCTCCACCCGGTCAAGAACTGGCCGGAAACCGATCACTTTCGAGCAATCACGTCGGAGTGCTCAGATGTGCTGAACGTAGGGAGCCCGCCACGCGGGCGAAGGGTCCGCACCGAGCTCCGTCCAGTATTCGCGACCACTGATGATCAGGTCATCACGAACGGTCCAGAAGGACGCCACCCGGTGAACACCCATCGTGGCATGCGGGACCTCGACCTCGGAGACCACTTCGTCTCCGGACGACACGATGCGGAGGACGTCGATCGACCATCCCTCCGGGTACTCCGCGTTGACGCGCACGTAGTTGTCCCGGCCGAGGATGCGTTCACCGCTGACCGGCCACTCCACGACGACATCGGCCGCCAGTAGCGCGCCGACGCCTGCCCAGTCCCGGTCCTGCATGCGGTCCCAGAGCATCCGAACAGTGGTTGCAGATTCCATGGCCACATCCTGCCCCGTCCCACTGACAGCGGGGCGGGCTCCCGCCACGGTAATTCGATGGCGCGCGCGCAACAGTGTGCCCACCCTGTTCCCGTGACAGAACCCAAGCACCGGATCCGCGCCCTGCACACGGACTCCACGGTCACCGTCTACCAGGCGTACCCGCCGGAAATCGGCCTGCCGACGGCCGGGGAAGGCCGTTTCCCCCCGGTGTGGCAACGGGACCGGATGACGTGGATCAAGCCGTCTTTCCTGTGGATGATGTACCGCTGCGGATGGGGCACCAAGGAAGGCCAGGAAACCGTCCTCGCCGTCGAGATCACCCGTGAAGGCTTCGAGTGGGCCCTGGCGCACGCCTGTCTGTCCCACTACGAGCACAGGCTCCACACCGACCGCACCGCCTGGAAGCGCCAGTTGAAGCGGGCCCCGGCCCGGGTGCAATGGGACCCCGAACGCGACCTGCGCCTTCGGCCGCTTCCCCACCGGTCGCTCCAGCTCGGCCTCGCCGGCGAAGCCGCACGTCTCTACGCCGACGAGTGGACCGTCCGCATCACCGACGTCACGCCACTCGCCCACACGATCCACGAGCATGTACGGGACGGAGACCTGGATGCCGCACAGCGGCTCCTGCCCCACGAGCACCCCTACCCCACGCAGGACGGAAGCCTGGCTCACCTGCACCGATGAGTCGGCCTGTGAGGACAAGCACCGGTCCGAGACGACTTTCCGGACCAAGAGCCCCTCATTTCCCGGGACAGGCAGGTGGACGATCAGGGGTGCACCTGCTGCAGCGGAGGGCCGGGGAGTTCGGCCCAGACGGTCTTGCCCGAGGGAGGCCGGGGTGCGACGCCCCAACCGGAGGCGAGCGCACTCACGAGAAGCAGTCCGCGCCCCTGCTCGCCGAGCGAGCGGGGCTTCGCGACCGGGGCGGGCAGCCGCTCTCCCCGGCAGTCGGCGACCTCGATCCGGAGGATGCCGGAACGCCCCTCCGGACAACCGATGAGGGTCATCGTGAGCAGGAAGTCCCGTCCGGGCAGGTGACCGTGCGTGGCCGCGTTCGCGGCGAGTTCACCCACCACCAGTTCGGCGGCCTCCAGGCACCCGCTGTCCTTGGCCCACCCCCAGGCCGCCAACTGCTGGGCTGCGAGCAGGCGCGCGAGACGTGCTCCACGTCGTGTCGAGCTGAACCGTTGCCTGAAGGGATCGGGAGATGGGGCGCGGGGGGACACCCGGGACTGGTCACGGATTTCGTATTTCATGTGACAGAGCGTGTCCGGATGGCCGTGCGCTGACCAGAGGAACCATCGGTACGGCACGCGCCTGTACCGCCGTTGACGGTTGTGTGTCCGTGCTGATGGGAGTAACTGGGCGGCAGGCAGGCGGGTTGGGGGATGTGTGATGGCATCAGGACCCCGTCAGAGCGATACCGAAGGCCGCCCCGAGCCCTCGGAGGACACGGACGGTCTCGTCGACCTGAACCGGGCTGTGGGCAGACAGGTCAAGCTGCTTCGGGAACGGGCCGGCATGACCCAGAAGGAACTGGGTGACCGGCTGGGGTACGGCGAGGACCTCGTCTCGTCCCTGGAACGGGGCCGCAGAACACCACAGCCGGAATTCCTCGACGCGGCGGACGGCCTGCTCGACGCCGGAGGGCTGCTGAAAGCGACGAAGGAGGACGTGGCGCGGGCGAAGGCCCGCGCCCGGGTCCGCCACCCGGCGTGGTTCCGGGACTATGCGCGGCTGGAGCCGGATGCGGTCGAGATCAACTTCTACAACAACCACGACATCCCCGGACTGTTCCAGACCGAGGGACGCACCCGCGCCTTGTACGAGATGCGCAAACCCCTGCTCGACGAAGAGATGATCGAACAACGCGTGGCCTCACGCATGGACCGCCAGGAAATCCTGACCCGACGTCCCCTTCCCATACTGACCGTGGTGATCGAAGAGGTGGTACTTCGTCGACCGCTGGGAGGGCGCAAGGTCCACAAGGAACAGTTGGGCCGACTGCTCGAACTTGGACGGCTGCGTACCGTCGAGTTGCAGGTCATGCCCACGCACCGGACCGAACACTCAGGCATGGGAGGCTCGTTCACCCTGCTGATGCCGAGGGGAAAGCCACAGGTGGCGTATACGGAAGTGCAGACCTCCGCACGGCTGGCCACAGACCTGGACGAGGTCCGTATCCTGGCCGCACGCTACGGCAGCATCAGGGCCCAGGCGCTCACTCCGCGAGAGTCTCTGACCCTGATCGAGAGGATGCGGACGGAAGATGAGCACTGAGAGTGCGGTAAGTGATGGTCTAGCTAATTTCGCACCACTTCGTCCCAGTGGGTAGCAGGCCCCTGACCTCGGCTGTCGAGCCAAACCGGGGAGCCGGAGCCGTGCGCTCGGCCAGGGCGGCGATGTTGATCATTCGACCGCCGGAATCACCCCGTTATGGCATGTCATCACATCGGTGTGAAACGGCAGGAAACATCACTTACCGCACTCTGAGAGCCGTCGACGGCTTGTCTGGCACAAGAGCAGCTACAGCGGCAACGAAGGCGGCGAGTGTGTCGAAATAGCCGTCGCCCCGGGAACCGTCCACGTCCGCGACTCCAAGGACGTGTACCGACCACACCTCTCCGTCCATACGGTCGGCTGGGCCGCGTTCGTGAACTTCGCAACGGACCGCTGAGCCCTCCAAGGCATGTCCGGGAAAGCGTGAGCACTTCGGCCGTCCCTGCCCACACGCCGCTCGTTCGAGTGCTCAAGTGTCATGTGGCTGCTGGCTGCTGGCTGCTGGCTGCTGGCTGCTGGCTGCTCACGCTTTTCCGTAGGGCCTTCGCTTCCGGCTTCGCGGTTCCGGGAGCGCGAGCTCCGGAAGCGGAAGGGGCGGGTTCCCGGACCGGTTCGGTCCGGGAACCCGCCCCGGTGTTCATGCCCTACGGGGCTCCCGTGCGGCTCACGCCTCCCGGGCGCCCGCGTACATCTCGTCGATCAGGTGCTTGTACTCCCGCTCGACCACCGGGCGCTTCAGCTTCAGGCTCGGGGTGATCTCGCCGTGCTCGATGTCGAGGTCGCGGGGCAGGAGGCGGAACTTCTTGATGGTCTGCCAGCGCTGGAGGCCCTCGTTGAGCTGCTTGACGTAGCCGTCGATCATCTCGACCGTGGCCGGCGCGGCGACGATCTCCGCGTACGGCTTGCCGCCCAGGCCGTTCTCCTGCGCCCAGGCCGCCAGGGCCGCCTCGTCGAGGGCGATGAGGGCGGTGCAGTAGTTCCGGTCGGCGCCGTGCACCAGGATGTTGGAGACGTACGGGCACACCGCCTTGAACTGTCCCTCGACCTCGGCGGGCGCGATGTACTTGCCGCCGGAGGTCTTGATGAGGTCCTTCTTGCGGTCGGTGATGCGCAGGTAGCCGTCGGGCGACAGCTCGCCGATGTCGCCGGTGTGGAACCAGCCGTCGGACTCCAGGACCTCGGCGGTCTTCTCGGGCAGCCCGTGGTAGCCCTCCATGATGCCGGGACCGCGCAGCAGGATCTCGCCGTCCTCGGCGACGCGCACCTCGGTGCCGGGCAGCGGCTTGCCGACGGTGCCGGTGCGGTAGGCCTCGCCGGGGTTGACGAAGGAGGCCGCGGAGGACTCGGTGAGGCCGTAGCCCTCCAGGATGTGGATGCCGGCGCCGGCGAAGAAGTAGCCGATGTCGGGCGCGAGGGCCGCCGAGCCGGAGATGCAGGCGCGCAGGCTGCCGCCGAACGCCTCACGGATCTTGGCGTAGACCAGCTTGTCGGCGACGGTGTGCTTCGCGGTGAGGCCGAAGGGGGCACTGGCGGTGCCGGTGCGGCGGAAGTTGTCCTGGGTGACCTTGGCGTACTCGCGGGCGACACCGGCGGCCCACTGGAAGATCTTGTACTTGGCGCCACCGCCGGCCCGCGCCTTGGCGGCGACCCCGTTGTAGACCTTCTCGAAGATGCGGGGCACGGCCGCCATGTAGGTCGGCTGCACCACCGGCAGGTTCTCGATGATCTTGTCGACCCGGCCGTCGACCGCGGTGATGTGGCCGACCTCGATGTGGCCCGAGGTGAGCACCTTGCCGAAGACGTGCGCGAGCGGCAGCCACAGGTACTGCACGTCGTCCGGCCTGACCAGCCCGGTCGCCGCGATCGCCTTCGCCATGTACGACCAGTTGTCGTGCGGCAGCCGTACGCCCTTGGGGCGGCCGGTGGTGCCCGAGGTGTAGATGAGGGTGGCCAGCTGGTCCTTGGTGATCGCGGCGACCCGCTCCTTGACCAGCCCGGCGTCCTTCTCCAGCCGGGCCGCCCCGCGGCGCTCCAGCTCGGCGAGGCTGATCACCCAGTCGTCCGTCTCGACGCCGGCCGCGTCGATGACCACGACATGGCCGATGTGGGGCAGCTCGGCGCGCTTCGCCACCGCCTTGGCGACCTGCGCGGCGTTCTCCGCGATCAGTACCCGGCTGTCGGAGTCCGACAGGATGTAGGCGGACTCCTCGAGGTTCGTCTGCGGGTAGACCGTGGTGGTGGCGGCGCCCGCGCACATGATGCCGAGGTCGGCGAGGACCCATTCGACCCGGGTGGCGGACGCGAGCGCCACCCGCTCCTCCGGGTTCACGCCCAGCTCGATCAGGCCGGCCGCGATGGCGTTGACCCGCTCGGCGGCCTCGGCCCAGGTGAGCGACTTCCAGCCGTCGGGGCCCTCGCCGGTGACGGACGGGACGGGATAGCGGTACGCCTCGGCGTCCGGTGTGGCGGCGACACGCTCCAGGAAGAGGGTCGCCACGCTCGGCGGCCGGTTCTCGATCAAAGTCTGTGTGTCGCTCAAGACATCCTCCGGGGCCCGCGACGGCGCGGCTGGCTCAGATGCGGCTGGTGTACGACTGACATGCGGGTGGTAATCGACCGGTTACGTTCACGTACCCTTGTTTAACTCGCGAGTAACCGTCGAGCCAGAGTAAAGGTCCACCGGCGGCTGCGTAAGGGGCCACGGCCTGTCACTTTGCACAGAGAACCCCCTGACGGACCACAACGGAACTGACGACGGACCGGCCACAGGACCGCCGCCAGACCGGCCACAGGACCGCCGACGGACCTGCCGCGAACGCGCCAAGGCCCGCCGTGCGTGCGCACGACGGGCCCCGTTTCGCCCGGGGCATCGACGGGTGCTCCCCCGCCCACCGCCGGTAACCCCCGGTTACTTCTTGCCCTTGCCCGATCCCGCGCTCTCGTCACTGGAGAGGACGGCGATGAAGGCCTCCTGCGGGACCTCCACGGCACCCACCATCTTCATCCGCTTCTTGCCCTCCTTCTGCTTCTCCAGCAGCTTGCGCTTGCGCGAGATGTCACCGCCGTAGCACTTGGCGAGGACGTCCTTGCGGATGGCGCGGACGGTCTCGCGGGCGATCACCCGGGAACCGATGGCGGCCTGGACGGGCACCTCGAAGCCCTGCCGGGGGATCAGCTCCCGCAGCTTGGCGACGAGCCGCACGCCGTACGCGTACGCCTGGTCCTTGTGGGTGATCACCGAGAAGGCGTCCACCTTGTCGCCGTGCAGCAGGATGTCGACCTTGACCAGGCTGGAGGACTGCTCGCCCGTGGGCTCGTAGTCCAGCGAGGCGTAGCCGCGGGTCTTGGACTTCAGCTGGTCGAAGAAGTCGAAGACGATCTCCGCGAGCGGCAGCGTGTAGCGGATCTCGACCCGGTCCTCGGAGAGGTAGTCCATGCCGAGCAGGGTGCCGCGCCGGGTCTGGCACAGCTCCATGATCGCGCCGATGAACTCGGTGGGCGCGAGGATCGTGGCCCGCACCACCGGCTCGAAGACCTCGTCGATCTTCCCCTCGGGGAACTCGCTCGGGTTGGTGACGATGTGCTCGACACCGTCCTCCATGACCACGCGGTACACCACGTTGGGCGCGGTGGCGATCAGGTCGAGCCCGAACTCGCGCTCGAGGCGCTCACGGATCACGTCGAGGTGCAGCAGGCCCAGGAAGCCCACGCGGAAGCCGAACCCGAGGGCCGCGGACGTCTCCGGCTCGTAGACCAGGGCCGCGTCGTTGAGCTGGAGCTTGTCCAGCGCGTCACGCAGCATGGGGTAGTCGGAGCCGTCCATCGGGTACAGGCCGGAGAAGACCATGGGCTTGGGCTCCTTGTAGCCGCCCAGCGCCTCCTCGGCCCCCTTGTGCTGGCTGGTGATGGTGTCACCGACCTTGGACTGGCGGACGTCCTTCACACCGGTGATGAGGTAGCCCACCTCGCCGACGCCGAGACCGTCGGCGGACAGCATCTCCGGCGAGTTCGTACCGATCTCCAGCAGCTCGTGCGTCGCGCCCGTGGACATCATCCGGATGCGCTCACGCTTGTTGAGCTGGCCGTCGATGACCCGGACGTACGTCACGACACCGCGGTACGAGTCGTACACCGAGTCGAAGATCATCGCGCGGGCCGGGGCGTCCTTGACACCGACCGGGGCGGGGACCTCGGCGACCACCTTGTCCAGCAGCGCCTCGACGCCGAGCCCGGTCTTGGCGGACACCTTCAGCACGTCGTCGGGCTCGCAGCCGACCAGGTTGGCGAGCTCCTCGGCGAACTTCTGGGGCTGCGCGGCCGGCAGGTCGATCTTGTTGAGCACCGGGATGATCGTGAGGTCGTTCTCCATCGCCAGGTACAGGTTGGCGAGGGTCTGGGCCTCGATGCCCTGCGCGGCGTCCACCAGGAGGACCGTGCCCTCGCAGGCCGCCAGCGACCGCGACACCTCGTAGGTGAAGTCGACGTGCCCCGGCGTGTCGATCATGTTGAGGATGTGCGTGCTGCCCTTGTCGTGAGTGGGCGCCCACGGCAACCGCACCGCCTGGGACTTGATCGTGATGCCGCGTTCGCGCTCGATGTCCATGCGGTCGAGGTACTGGGCGCGCATCTGCCGCTGCTCGACCACGCCGGTCAGCTGGAGCATCCGGTCGGCGAGCGTGGACTTTCCGTGGTCGATGTGCGCGATGATGCAGAAGTTGCGGATCAGAGCCGGGTCGGTACGGCTCGGCTCGGGCACGTGGATGGGGGTCGCGGGCACGCAGGGTCCTGATTCTTGAGGCGTTCGCAGTGTCTGCGGTCTCGGGTCGGATCGGATCTATACGTAGCTTCCATGGTCCCACGGGCGGGGAGTGTGGCACCCCGGGTGGAGACCGGAAGCCCGGCCGGTGCCGGACCGGGCCTGTGCCGGGGCCGTGCCGGACCGGGACCGTGCCGGTCCCGGCCGGGGTCGGGTTTGGGCCGCTCGTCGGGCCGCTGGTAACGTGGGGGGTTGTGTCTCTTGCCCTCTCGGTGCGGGACACGTCTCAAGAAATTCACCGGTCCGGGACCCGTGCGGCCCCGGACCAGAACCTGTAGAGGCTCATTCGTGGCGAACATCAAGTCCCAGATCAAGCGGAACAAGACCAACGAGAAGGCCCGGCTGCGCAACAAGGCCGTCAAGTCCTCTCTGAAGACCGCGATCCGCAAGGCTCGTGAGGCCTCCGCCGCGGGCGACGCCGAGAAGGCCACCGAGTACCAGCGCGCTGCCGCGCGTCAGCTCGACAAGGCCGTCGCCAAGGGCGTCATCCACAAGAACCAGGCCGCCAACAAGAAGTCGGCGCTGGCTCGCAAGGTCGTGTCCCTCAAGGGCTGAACCACTCGCTGATCTGATCGGATTCGATCCGACCGCTGGAAGGACCCAGGGCGGGCCCTCTCTCTCCGCCCCCGACCGGCACCTCGAGCCTGTACGCGGCCTGCGTTCGCCACGCGGGTACGGGCTCCAAGCTTTCACCGAGGACCCCGCTCCGTCCGCCCTTCCCCGGGTGGTGGAGCGGGGTCCTCGGCTTTGTCACGGGGCAGTGGCACGGGCCAGGACGTCCTACGCCCGGCCCTTCGACCTGGCCGCGCGTGCGATGGTGACGACCGCCTTCTCCAGGGTGTATCCCGGGTCCTCCCCGCCGCCCTTGACTCCGGCGTCCGCCTCGGCCACCGCGCGCAACGCCACGGACACGCCGTCGGGAGTCCAGCCCTTCATCTGCTGCCGCACCCGGTCGATCTTCCACGGCGGCATGCCCAGCTCCCGTGCCAGATCGGCCGGTCTGCCCCCGCGCGCCGACGACAGCTTCCCGATCGCCCGTACACCCTGGGCGAGCGCGCTGGTGATCAGCACCGGCGCCACCCCCGTCGCCAGCGACCAGCGCAGCGCCTCCAGCGCCTCCGCCGCCCGTCCCTCGACCGCGCGGTCGGCGACCGTGAAGCTCGACGCCTCGGCCCGCCCGGTGTAGTACCGGCCGACGACCGCCTCGTCGATCGTGCCCTCGATGTCCGCCGCCAGCTGGGACACCGCCGCCGCCAGCTCCCGCAGATCGCTGCCGATGGAGTCGACCAGCGCCTGGCACGCCTCCGGTGTGGCCGACCTCCCCACGGCCCGGAACTCGCCCCGGACGAAGGCCAGCCGGTCCGCCGGCTTCGTCATCTTCGGGCAGGCCACCTCCCGCGCCCCCGTCTTGCGCGCCGCGTCGAGCAGGCCCTTGCCCTTGGCGCCGCCCGCGTGCAGCAGGACGAGCGTGATCTCCTCGGCGGGCGCCCCGAGGTACGCCTTCACGTCCTTGACGGTGTCGGCCGACAGGTCCTGCGCATTGCGTACGACCACGACCTTGCGCTCGGCGAAGAGCGAGGGACTGGTCAGCTCGGCGAGGGTGCCGGGCTGGAGCTGGTCCGGAGTGAGGTCGCGTACGTCCGTGTCGGCGTCGGCGGCCTTCGCCGCCGCCACCACCTCCTGCACCGCACGGTCGAGCAGGAGGTCCTCCTGGCCCACGGCGAGCGTCACGGGGGCGAGAGGGTCGTCTTGAGCTGTCTTCCTGGCCATCGCGCCAAGCATCGCACGCCCCACTGACAACGAAACCGACGGCGGACCAACGGTCCTGCGCGCCCATGGCGTCCGTGGTTCCGCCCGCGGGTCAGGGTTCCTCGCGCCAGCCGTCCCACTCCGCCGCGAACTCGTCCAGGTCGCCAGGGTTCAGGCGTTCCTGCTCGTCGCGCAGGACGACGAGCCACTGGGCGTCCTCGGCGTCGTCCTCGCCGGCCAGGGAGTCCCGGACGAGTCGCGGCTCCTCGTCGACGCCGAAGCGCTCGCCGATCTCCTCCGCCACCGCTTCCGCGGCCTCCCGGTCGGGCAGCACCAGCACATGTCTCACGTCGCTCACGAGAGCCATTGTGGCGGGCCCGCTCAGTCGGCGGATCGGCGGCCGGTGAGCCGGTGAGCCGGTGAGCCGTGTCAGCCCTTGGGCACGATCTGCACGTCGAGGGCGATCCGGATGCTGGGGCCGACCACGGCGATGCCCCGCGCCAGCATCGTCTGCCAGCTGATGGTGAAGTCGTCGCGGTGCAGTTCGGTGGCGGCCCGACAGGCAGCCCGGACCTCGCCCTGCAGTCCGTTGCCGAGCCCCAGGTACTCCGTGTCGAGCGTGACCGTACGCGTCACCCCGTGCAGCGACAGGCCTCCGACGACGGCCCACCGGTTGCCGCCCTGGTAAAGGAACCGGTCGCTGTAGAACTCGAGGGTCGGGAACCGCGCCACGTCCAGGAAGTCCGCCGACCGCAGATGGTCGTCGCGCATCGTCACATTGGTGTCGATGGATCCGGCGTCGATCACCACGTGCATCGCCGACTGCGTCACGTCGTCGGCCATCCGCACCACCCCCGCGAAGGAGTTGAACCGGCCGTGCACCCGGGCCAGTCCGATGTGCCGCGCGGTGAAGGCGATCGAGGAATGGGTCGGGTCGATCTCCCAGTCGCCCGGCGCGGGCATCTCCGGGGGCTGCGCCGCCTGCAGGGTCACATCGCCGAGCGAGGCCAGCGATTCCTCCCCGACCGTGACGGTCGCCCGGTAGGGCAGGTATCCCTCGGCGGACACCAGAAGCCAGTACTCGCCCGCCGGCACCGTGGCCACGAACGATCCGAAGGGATCCGTTCCGCCGCCGACCAGTCTGCGCCCCATGGTGTCGTCGACCGCGAACTCCGCGTGCGGCAGCGGCCGGCCGGCCGGGTCGAGCACCCGACAGCTCAGCGCCCCCGCGCTCGGTGGAGTCTGCACCGCTGCCAGAGGACCCGTCCGCTGCTCCCGCTTCGTTCGGCTTTCGAGCCAGCGGCCGATCATGTGCAACACCCTCTGCGTGACGTCAAGAGCTCAGACTTGCCGGACTTTCATCCGGACCCTCATCCGGGTATCCGTCCAGACCCATCCGGACTACCCCCGGACAACTCTCCGGACATCCATTCGATCACTCATGAGGCTTTCGACGCAAAACGCCACCACATCACTGGAAAACCGCCATTGCGCTGAGAGAACACCCGAGACACCCCAGTGATCCGGATGGGCCGCGCTGGTTGGGATTTCTCACAGCCCTGACGGGGTCGTCACTGTCGGCCCCGCCCCTCACCGCCACCCCTCACCGCCACCCCTCACTGCCGCCCCTCACTGCCGCGCCACCCGCAGCCCTCCCCTCACTGCCGCCCCTCACTGCCGCGCCACCCGCAGCCCTCCCCTCACCGCCGCCCCTCACTGCCGCGCCACCCGCAGCCCTCCTCTCCCGTCCTCGTCACCGAGCACCGCGACCGACCCGTCCCGGTCCGTCCGCAGCACCGCGGCGCCGGCGTCCCGCAGCGCGGCGACCGTGCTCGGGGCCGGATGCCCGTAGGAGTTGTCCCGCCCCGCGGAGATCAGCGCCAGCCGGGGCGCCAACCGGCTTACGAGGCCGGGATCCTGATACGCCGAACCGTGATGGGCGACCTTGAGGACGTCGACGTCCGCCAGTCGATCCGCCGCGGGCGACCTCGCCAGGGCCCGCTGGGCCGGCGGTTCCATGTCCCCGAGCAGCAGCAGGCGCAGTCCCGCCGTCCGAACGAGCATGGCCACGCTGGCGTCGTTCGGCCCCTCCGGTTCCGGGGGCAGGGGCACCGAGGAAGGGGGTGCGGGGGCCGGCCAGGTGCCGGGAGCCTGCCCGGTGCTCGGCGGTGGCCACACCACCTCCCAGGACAGGTCCCCCGTGCGCCGCCGCTCCCCCGCGACGGCCCGCGTCACCGGCAGGTGCCGGTCCGCCGCGAGTCTCCGTACGAACCGGGCCTGGTCGGCGGGTTCTTCCAGTCCCGTCGTCGCGATGCCGCCCACCGAACGTCCGCGCAGGACGCCAGGCAGGCCCGCCACATGGTCGGCGTGGAAGTGGGTCAGCACGACCAGCGGGACCCGGGTGACGCCGAGGGAGCGCAGACAGCGGTCCACCGGGACCGGGTCCGGACCGGCGTCCACGACCACGCCGGTGTCCTCGCCCGCCGCCAGCACCATCGCGTCGCCCTGCCCCACGTCGCACATCACCAGCCGCCAGCCCGTTGGCGGCCAGCCCGTGACCGCACGGGTCAGCGGCGGCGGCTGCACCACCAGCAGCACCAGGAGCAGGGCGCAGGCCCCGCACCACCAGGGGTGGCGCAGCAGTCTTCGGCCGATCGGCAGGAGGACCAAGGTGAGCGCCCCGAGCAGCGCCGCCCCGGCCCAGCCGCCCGGCCAGTCGACCCCGGCGCCGGGCAGCGCCGCCCCGGTCCGGGCGATCTGCGCGATCCATTCCGCGGGCCAACTCGCGCACCAGGCGAGCGTCTTCGCCACCGGCAGCGCCGGCAGGGCGGTGGCCAGGGCCAGGAAGCCCAGCACGGTGGCCGGGGCGAGCGCGAACTCGGCGAGGAGGTTGCACGGCACCGCCACCAGGCTCACCCGTGCCGACAGCACGACGACCACCGGCGCGCACACCGCCTGCGCGGCACCCGCCGCGGCCAGCGCCTCCGCGAGCCGTGGGGGCACCCCGCGCCCTCGCAGCCCGGCGCTCCAGCGCGGCGCGAGGGTGAGCAGGGCGCCGGTGGCCAGCACGGAGAGCAGGAAGCCGTAACTACGGGCCAGCCACGGGTCGTAGAGCACCAGCAGCAGGACGGCCGTCGCCAGCGCCGGGATCAGGGACCGGCGGCGGCCGGTGGCGAGCGCGAGCAGCGCGACGGATCCGCAGGCGGCGGCCCGCAGCACGCTCGGGTCCGGCCGGCACACGACGACGAAGGCGAGCGAGAGTGCCCCGCCGAGCAGCGCGGTCGTACGCAGCGAGAGGCCGAGGCGGGACGCGAGCCCTCGGCGCTCGGCATACTGCGCCAGCCCCGGAGGGCCGAGGAGCAGGGCGAGGAGGATCGTGAAGTTCGCCCCGGAAACAGCCAGGGTGTGCGTGAGGTCGGTCTCCCTGAACGCCTCGTCCAGTTCCGGGGTGACGCGTGAGGTGTCGCCCACGACCAGCCCCGGCAGCAGGGCGCGCGCGTCCGCGGACAGCCCGTCGGTCGCCGCCCGCAGTCCGGCGCGCAGCCGCCCGGCCAGCCGCTGCGGCGCCGACGGCTCCCCCACCGTCTCCGGCCCGTCCGCGCCCCTGACGCGCAGCACGGCCGCGAACCGGTCACCGCCCGCCGTCGCGGGCGCGAGCCGGGCCTCGACCCGCAGCCGGGTGGACGGCAGCAGCCCGAGCCACCGCGTGCTTCCCTCCGCGCCCCGCGCCCCTGCCCGCTCCCACGGGGTACCCGACCGGGCCGCACGCGCGTCGACCATGATCAGCACCGGGGCCCGGGTCGCCACCACCGCTCCGCCCCCGGCGCGCTCCACCCGCCGCACATCGGCCTCGATGAGCACGAACGGCGGAACCATGCCGCCGCCGGCCCGGGGCCGGGAGAGCCGGGGATCGGCGGTGAGCTCGACCTCGGCCGTCACCGAGGCGTACTCCCGCGCCAGCTCCGGCACCGGGCCGCGCCGCAGATCGGCACCGTGCAGCCCTGCCGAACCGGCGGCAGCGGCGACACAGACCAGCACCGCGACCCCGGCGACCCGCGACCTGCCCTGCCCCGGTGCGGCGCCCGGCCCCGCACGGCCACGTCCCGTGGGTCCCGGCCCGACAGATCCCGGACCGTCAGGGCTCGGTCCACCAGGGCTCGGCCCGGCAGATCCTGGCCCGTCAGGTCCCGTACCGCCAGGGCTCGGTCCGTCAGGTCCGAGCCCCGCGTGTGGTGGCTCCGTACGGTGGTTCCGCCGTACGAGGAGGACTCCGGCCAGCAGCAGAGCGGCGACCACCACGCCCGTCACCAGGGTGGGCGGGGCGTACAACATGACGGCCGCCGTACCCCAGGTCGCCAGCGCGGGGGGTACGAGCCGAAGATCGACCGGCCCTTCCTGCCGAGGGTGGGAGTCCCCGAGCCGCCTGCCGGAGGCGGCGTGCACGGACGGCCGGGCGGTGCCGGCGGCGTTCGCGGGGGCGGGGTCCGCCGCAGGAGAGTCCGTCGCAGGGGGACGCCTCGGAGTGGGCCGCGTCCGTGGTGTCTGTGTCCCGTTCCTCATGGTCGTACGAGATTCCGCAGGTCCGCGAAGCGGCGGTCGCCGATGCCGTTCACTTCCCGCAGTTCGTCCACCGAGCGGAAGCCGCCGTTGCGGGTGCGGTAGTCGAGGATGTGCCGGGCCAGCACGGGGCCGACCCCCGGGAGGCTGTCCAGCTGGTCCAGCGTCGCGGTGTTGAGGGACACCGGTGTCGCGGGCCCCACGCCCGGCGCCGTTCCGGCCGGACCACCCGCCGCCGGTGCCGGACCGGCCTCCGGTGCCGGTGCCGGGCCGCCGACGATCACCTGTTCCCCGTCCACGAGGAAGCGGGCCCGGTTGAGCCCGTCGGTCCTGGTCCCGGGCCGTACTCCGCCCGCCGCCCGCAGCGCGTCCGCGACCCGTGAGCCGGCCGGGAGACGGTGGACCCCCGGGTCACGCACCTTGCCGCCGACGTCGACCACGATCTCGGGCAGCGCGGTACCCGCGCCCGCGCCCGCCATACCCGTGCCGGTGGCCTCGGTGATCCCCGCGGAGCCCACCGGCGGGCTTTCCGTTCCGCTCCCGCCGTGGGGCACGGCCGCTCCGACCACCTCCGGTGCCCGCACGGGCTGCGTCCGCCCCGCCCAGAAGTGCTGCACGGCGAACCCCACCGCCACCACCAGTACCACCGACAGCGCGACCACGCTCCGCCGTTCCAGCCCGCACCGCGTCCGCACCCACAACGGCAGCCGTTCCCTCAACGCGAGCCCCATCCGGCCGGTCGGCCGCCGCTCCCCCGGCACCACCGGGTCCGAGGCGACCGGCTCGGGACCTTCCTCCCACGTCCACGTATCCCCGGCGTCCGCATCGCCCTCGGTCGCGACCGTGCCCCTTGGGGATCGCGTCACCGGCTCGTCCACGCCACCCACGGCCCAGCTCGGCACACTCCGGGCACGCCCGCCACCTCCGACGCCCCGGCCGCCGCGCCCGCCCGGTTCCCCGAACAGCACCTCCGTCCGGCGCCGAAGCTCCTCCGCCGAGGCATCACGGTCCCGTCCGCCCCGGAGCCGATACCCGTGCCGGGCCCGCTCACCGGGCCTCAGCCCGATCCCCATGGCGCTCCCGCTCCCGGTTCCGGCCCCGGCAGTGGTCGGCCGGCGGTGTCGGGCGCGGCCGTCGGACGCGGGTGCGCGCCCCGGGCCACTGGTCGCCGTCGCTGAACGTGAACGTGATCGAAGTGCCATGCCAGGAGGATCGGGCACACCACCGCATGCGCGATGATCTTGCTTGACTCCCGTGGATTACTGCCCGGTTGTGGACAACTCCATCACCCGCACGGACCAGGCGCGGACCCGCCGCGGCCTCACCGGGCCGAGACCACGACCCCCAGCAGGCCGGGCCCCGTGTGCGCCCCGATCACCGCGCCGACCTCGCTGACGTGCAGCTCCGTCAGTCCGGGCACCCGCGCCTTCAGCCGGTCCGCGAGGGCCGAAGCACGCTCCGGGGCGGCGAGATGATGGACGGCGATGTCGACGTCGGCGGCGCCTGCCCGCTCGGCCGCGATCTCCTCCAGGCGGGCGATGGCCTTCGACGCCGTGCGCACCTTCTCCAGGGGTTCGATCCGGCCGTCGGTCAACTGGAGCAGCGGCTTCATGGCGAGCGCCGACCCCAGCAGGGCCTGCGCGGCCCCGATACGGCCGCCCCGGCGCAGATAGTCCAGGGTGTCGACGTAGAAGTAGGCGGCGGTGCCGACCGCCCGTTTCTCCGCGGCCGTGACGGCCTCGTCCACGCTGCCACCCGTCTCCGCGGCCTCCGCCGCCGCGAGCGCGCAGAATCCGAGCGCCATGGCGATCATGCCGGTGTCCACCACCCGTACCGGTACCGGCGCCTCGCGGGCCGCGACGACCGCCGCGTCGTAGGTGCCGGAGAGTTCGGCGGAAAGGTGGAGGGAGACGATGCCCGTGGCACCGGCCTCGGCGGCCCTGCGATAGGTCTCGGCGAAGACCTCGGGGCCGGGCCGGGACGTCGTCACCGGCCGCCGCTTCTGGAGCGCCTGGGCGAGGGAGCGGGTGGAGATCTCGGTGCCCTCCTCGAGCGCGCGGTCGCCGAGGACCACGGTCAGAGGGACCGCCGTGATGCCGTGCCGCTCCATCGTCCGGGCCGGAAGGTAGGCCGTTGAATCGGTGACGATAGCGACATGGCGGGACATGAGCTGGAGGTTACCTGGCGTACCGCCCCCCGGGCAGCCCGGCCCCGCGGGCCGGAGGGGGCCGTGTCCGGATCAGTGCGCCCGGATCAAGTGGTGCTCTCCGGGCGGGGCTTCTTCTGCCACGGGTAGGTGGGACGCGGCGCGGCCGGTGCGATGGCGGGCCGTGCCGGCTCGGACGCGGGTTCCCGCGCGGCGTCGGACCGCGAGGTGTCCGGCCGGGTCCGGGCGGCCGCCGGGGCACCATGGGCGGGCCCTGAGGCGGGTGCGGGCTGCTGGTCGGTGGTCGTCCAGTGCCGCAGGGCGCCGGTCTCGACGTCGATCTGGGTGCTGAGCGAGTCGAGGTCGTCGTCCGCGAAGTGGCGGGCGCGGTCGCGGGCCGCCCAGCGCAGGGAGTCCGCCGACCGCGCGATGCGGTGGGTGCGCTCGCGCAGCTCGGGCAGCCGCTTGCCGAGGGTGCCGCGGTCCGGTTCGGACTCCAGGCGCCTCAGTTCGGCGTCCAGTTCGTGCCCGTGCGCGCTGAGCCGCTCGAAAAGGCCGAGGGACTCCTTGAGGGACTGGTCCTCCGAGGATCCGGCCTCCAGCGCGTCCTGGGTGGCGCGCATGGACGTCCGCAGCTTGAGCCTGAGTTGGGCGAGCTCACCGGCCGGGCCGGACTGGGCGAAGGACTTGACCTTCAGGGTGTGGTCCTCGACCGTGCGGCGGGCCTGGGTGAGGTGACGGTCCGCACTGCGCTTGGCGGCGCCGACGACCTTCACGGTGGCGTACACGCCCAGCGTGACGAAGAGCACGAAGAGCAGGGCCAACACTGCGATCACTGCTTCCACGAGACTCCTCCTCCGGGCCCTGGGGCCGCCCGCCACACGCACCGCGCCGTTCTTCAAAGGTAAACGCAACGGGCAGGTCCGGAGTTCCGGAAGAACCCCGAACCTGCCCGTAGGGGACTACCCCGAGCCGCAGCCGCGCCCACAGCACGCAGGCCGACACCCCGCAGACCGACAGCCGGCCGGCCCCGGTCCTACGCCGTCACGCCGGAACGATGTTCACCAGCTTGGGCGCCCGCACGATCACCTTGCGGATCCCGGCCCCGTCCAGCGCGGCGACGACCTTCTCGTCGGCCAGCGCGGCCTTCTCCAGCTCCTCCTCGGAGATGGACGGCGAGACCTCCAGGCGGGCCTTCACCTTGCCCTTGATCTGCACCACACAGGTGACGGTCTCGTCCACGACGTACGCCGGGTCGGCGACCGGGAAGTCCTGGTGGACGACCGAGTCGGTGTGACCCAGCGTGCGCCACAGCTCCTCGGCGATGTGCGGGGCCAGCGGCGCCACCAGCAGCACCAGGGCCTCGGCGACCTGGCGCGGTACCGGGCCTCCCTGCTTGGTCAGGTGGTTGTTCAGCTCGGTGACCTTGGCGATCGCGGTGTTGAAGCGCAGCCCCTCCAGGTCCTGGCGCACCCCGTCGATCGCCTTGTGCAGGGCGCGCAGGGTGTCCTCGCCGGGCTCGGCGTCGACGACCGTCACCTCGCCGGTGTTCTCGTCGACGATGTTGCGCCACAGCCGCTGCAGCAGCCGGAACTGGCCGACCACCGCGCGGGTGTCCCACGGCCGTGACACGTCCAGCGGGCCCATCGCCATCTCGTACAGGCGCAGCGTGTCGGCCCCGTACTCGGCGCAGATCTCGTCCGGAGTGACCGCGTTCTTCAGGGACTTGCCCATCTTGCCCAGCAGCCGGGAGACCTTCTCGCCCTGGTAGTGGTAGGCGCCCTCGCGCTCCTCCACCTCGGCGGCCGGCACCGCGATGCCGCGGCTGTCACGGTAGACGTAGGCCTGGATCATGCCCTGGTTGAACAGCTTGTGGAACGGCTCCGCCGACGACACGTGCCCCAGGTCGTACAGCACCTTGGACCAGAAGCGCGCGTACAGCAGGTGCAGGACGGCGTGCTCGGCGCCGCCGACGTACAGGTCGACGCCGCCGTGCGGCATGCCCTCGCGCGGGCCCATCCAGTACTGCTCGATCTCCGGGTCGACCAGCTTCTCGCTGTTGTGCGGGTCCAGGTAGCGCAGCTCGTACCAGCAGGAGCCGGCCCAGTTGGGCATGGTGTTGGTCTCGCGCCGGTACGCGCGCGGGCCGCGGCCGTCGCCCAGGTCCAGGGTGACGTTGACCCAGTCCTCGTTGCGCGACAGCGGCGTCTCGGGCCGGGTGTCGGCGTCGTCCGGGTCGAAGGTGCGCGGGGAGTAGTCGTCGACCTCGGGCAGTTCCAGCGGCAGCATCGACTCGGGCAGGGCGTGGGCGGTGCCGTCCTCGTCGTAGACGATCGGGAAGGGCTCGCCCCAGTAGCGCTGCCGGCTGAACAGCCAGTCGCGCAGCCGGAAGTTGACGGTGCCCTCGCCGATGCCCCGGCGCTCCAGCCACTCGGTGATGCGCGCCTTGGCCTCGGCGACTCCCAGGCCGTCCAGACTCACCTCGTCGTTGGACGAGTCGATGATCTTCGCCTCGTAGGAGGAGAAGGCGTCCTCCCAGGTGGAGGTGTCGGTGCCGCGGCCGTCGGTCGGCTCGACGATGCAGCGGATCGGCAGTTCGAAGGCACGCGCGAACTCGAAGTCGCGCTGGTCGCCCGCGGGTACGGCCATGATCGCGCCGGTGCCGTAGCCCATCAGGACGTAGTCGGCGATGAAGACGGGCACCTGCTCGCCGTTGACCGGGTTGGTCGCGTAGGAGCCGATGAAGACACCGGTCTTGTCCTTGGCCTCGGCCTGCCGCTCCACGTCGGACTTGGAGACGGCCTGCGCGCGGTAGGCGGCGACGGCCTCGGCCGGGGTGGCGTGGCCCCCGGTCCAGACGTCGTGGGTGCCCTCGGGCCAGGCGGCCGGGGTGAACTTCTCGACCAGCGGGTGCTCGGGGGCCAGCACCATGTAGGTCGCGCCGAACAGGGTGTCGGGGCGGGTGGTGAAGACGGTGATGTTCTCGCCGTCCACGGGGAAGTCGACGCGGGCGCCCTCGGAGCGGCCGATCCAGTTGCGCTGCTGCAGCTTGATGGCCTCGGGCCAGTCCAGGGCGTCCAGGTCCGACAGCAGCCGGTCGGCGTAGGCGGTGATGCGCATGTTCCACTGGCGCAGCCTCGCCTTGAAGACCGGGAAGTTGCCGCGCTCGGAGCGGCCGTCGGCGGTGACCTCCTCGTTGGCCAGTACGGTGCCCAGCCCGGGGCACCAGTTGACCGGCGCCTCGGAGGCATAGGCCAGCCGGAAGCCGCCCAGGACGTCGGCGCGCTCGGCCTCGCTCAGCTCGCTCCACGCGCGCGTGTGGCCCGGTACGGGGCGCTCACCGGACTCGAAGCCGGCGATCAGCTCGGTGACGGGGCGGGCCCGGCCGGCCTCGTCGTCGTACCAGGAGTTGAAGATCTGCAGGAAGATCCACTGGGTCCACTTGTAGTAGTCCGGGTCGATCGTGGCGAACGACCGGCGCCGGTCGTGGCCCAGGCCCAGCCGGCGCAGCTGGGCCTTCATGTTCGCGATGTTGGCCTCGGTGGACACGCGCGGGTGCGTACCGGTCTGTACCGCGTACTGCTCGGCGGGCAGGCCGAAGGCGTCGAAGCCCAGGGTGTGCAGGACGTTGTGGCCGGTCATGCGCTGGAACCGGGCGGAGACATCGGTGGCGATGTAGCCCAGGGGGTGGCCGACGTGCAGTCCCGCACCCGACGGGTAGGGGAACATGTCCATGATGAACTTCTTGGGCCGGGCCACCGTCTCCGGGTCGCCCGCCAGGTCGCCACTCGGATTGGGGGCGGCGTACGTACCCTCGGCGTCCCAGAAGTCCTGCCAGCGTGCCTCGATCTCGGCCGCCAGGGCGGCCGTGTAGCGGTGCGGCGCGGCCACTTCGGGGGTGGCCGCGGGGTTCGTCTCGCTCATGATCCTCAAAGCTCCATCGATCGTCTGCGCCCACGGCTGCTGCGACATTCGGAAATGAAAAATCCCCTCACACAGGAGGGGACGCCGCGCCGATTCCGACCAACTGGTTCGACCATGGCCGGGACTGATCAGCGCGGCTCGCTAAGCAGAAGGCGTACGGCACGCATGGCGCCAGGGTACCGCAGGCCCGGAGCGCGCCGCGACGCGCTTTCACCCCGCCCGCGGGACCACCCGGGACCCGTCACCGGGGCCCACGACCCCTTCCCCCGGGCCCACGGGACCGCGGGGAAGCACTCCCGCCCGGCCTCCGTCCCTGAATATCGGTCAAAAATTACTCCGCGTAACGACCCTTAAGGGGCATCACAACAGCCCGATTGTCTTTTGATGACAGCACAACGACTCAAACCTCGCACTCCCCGGTACGACGAGGTTTAGAGTGCGGCCCGGGACCGCTTCTCCCGAACGTTCGGAGTTCCCCCATGAACCCTTGTCCAGACAGCAGCCCACCGCCCGTTCAGGGCCGGTCGGCTGCCGGTCAGCCGTGCCCGCATTTCGTCGTGCTTTCCGTCGTGACGTGGGGAGGTAGGGCGTGAGGCCGGACGACAGCACGGCGGACGACTGGTTCGCCGAGTTCCTCAACTTCGGCGTGGGCGTTCTGTCGCTCGTCTGTCTGAGCTGCTCGGTGATCTGGGGACTGGTCGCCCAGGACCGGGTTCTGCTCGGTCCGCGCCAGCGCATCCTGGCGCAGGCGGTGCACCGGACGACCGCGGTCGCCTCGATCGCCTTCCTGCTGGTGCACATCGGCATCAAGCTGGCCCTGGACCACACGACGTGGATCGCCGCGGTGATCCCCTTCGGGTTGCTCCTCACGGACGACGAGGTGGTGGCCGGCAGGTCCTTCCTCATCGGTCTGGGCACCCTGGCCGGAATGCTGATGATCTTCGTCGGCATCACCGGCGTCCTGCGCAACCGTTTCGCCTCTCCGGCCCCCGTCGCGGCCCGCTGGCGCGCCCTGCACATGCTGGCCTACCCGGCCTGGTGCGCCGCGCTGATCCACGGGCTCTACGCGGGTCGATCGGCGAAGCCGATCTTCCTGATCCTCTATGGCCTGTCCCTGCTCGGCGTCATGGCGGCCCTCGTCCTGCGCGCCTCCCCGGCGCGGGTCAAGCGCAAGGTCGCCGACCGGGTCGCGGCCCTGCTCGGCATCGCCGAGCAGCAGGGCCGCGACAAGCTGGACGAGAGCCGTGCCCGCGCCGCCGAGGCGTCGCTTCCCGGGTACGAGGGCGGCGGCAGACGGGACTCCCGGCCCCGTTCCGAACGCCCCGAACCGGCCGCCCGGCCGCGGTACGAGACCGCCGAACGTGTCGCACCGCCGGCCCCGGACCCCGCGAACGGCTTCGCGGCCGCCTACCGCGCGGTCTCCACCCCGCCCCAGCCGCAGCAGCCCCTCTACGCCGACCAGACCGCCCGCATGGAACTGCCCCTGGACATGCAGCCCACTCAGGCCGTTCCCACCATGGGCGGCCAGACCATGGGCGGCCAGGCGATGGGCGGCCAGCGCATGGAGGCACCGCACGTGGACGGCCCCTCCAGCACCTCGGGCAACTGGCCCATCCCGTCCCCGCCGCCGGTCGGCGAGGCCCCGCCGTCGGCCTACGACCCGCTCCAGGACACCGGATACAACATCCCGACCTACGACAATTCGGCCACCTCCGGCTTCGGCTCGAGTGATGTGTACGACACCGGTGAGTCGAACGGTCTCTACAACGCGTACAACCCGAGTGACACGTACAACAGCGGTCCCGCCACTGATCCATCTCCCGGTGCGTCGTACGACTTCGACGCACCGGGATCGGGCGAACCTTGGAACACGCCTTCCGGAGGCTTTAAGTGAACGAGGCTCTGCCCGACGTACCCGAAGTCCGCGTCGTCGGACTTCCCCAGCTCACGTCGGGCTTCGACCTTGTCGACCGGCTCGATCTCCCCATGCACCTCAAGGTGCACGGGCCGCTCGAACCCCTGGGCGGCGAACAGCTCGCCCAGCTCGCTGAACGCATCAACCTCAGGGGGCGCGGCGGCGCCGGCTTCCCCTTCCACAAGAAGCTGCGTTCGGTCGCCGAGACGGCGATCAAACGCGGCGTCCGGCCGGTCGTCGTCGTCAACGGCAGCGAGGACGAACCGGCCTGTCGCAAGGACACGGTGATGATCAACCGTGCCCCGCATCTCATCCTGGACGGCGCGCTGCTGTGCGCCGAGGCCATGGGCGCCCGCACGCTCGTGGTGGGGGTCACCCGCGAGTCCACCAAGCGCTCCATGGAGGCCGCGCTCGCCGAACGCGGCCTCAACAACGGGCGCCGGTCCGCGCTGCGCGCCCGCGTGCAGCTCAACCCGGTGCGCATGGTCACGGGCGCCGCGGCCTCGCTGATCCGCTCCATCGACGGTGGCCCGGCGGTCCCGCCGGGCCGCAAGGTCAGCGCCTCGAAGAACGGCGTGGGCGGCGCGCCCACCCTGCTCTCCAACGCCGAGACCTTCGCGCAGCTCGCCATCGCCGCCCGCATCGGCCCGGAGCGCTACTGCAACACCGGCCTGTACGACGAGCCGGGCACCGTCCTGCTCACGGTCTCCGGGGCGGTCGCCCGCCCCATGGTGATCGAGGTCCCGACGGGCGTACCCCTGCGTTACGTCCTCCAGCTCGCCGGCGCGCCGCCGATGCCGCAGGGTGTGCTCACCGGCGGCTACCACGGCAAGTGGATCGACGCGGCGACCGTCAACGAGGCGATCGTCTCCCGCAACTCCCTGGACGCGGTGGGCGGCGCGCTCGGCGCGGGCGCGATCCTGCCGATCAGTCAGGACACCTGCCCTCTGGGCGAGTCCCTGATGGTGGCGAAATGGCTGGCCGAGGAGAGCGCCGGCCAGTGCGGCCCCTGCTACCTGGGTCTGCCGGCCGCCGCGCGCGGCCTGGAGGACATCCTCAACGGCGGCGGCCCGGCTGCTCTGGAGGCGGTCAAGCAGGTCGCCAAGAGCGTGAAGCGGCGCGGCGCGTGTTCGCATCCGGACGGCTCCGCGATGTTCCTGGAGTCGACCATCAAGGCGTTCACCGACGACCTCGCCGCCCATGTCCTGGGCAACGGCTGCGGGCGCCCCGTGGAGGGCGTGCTGCCGCTCTTCGAGGGGGGCAGGGCCCCTACGGGCATCCCGGGCGGGGGCGGCGAGGAGAACGGCCCCAGCCGCCAGAAAATCTTCGTCGACTGGACGCTGTGCCGGGGCCACGGCCTGTGCGCGGACCTCCTCCCGGAGGTCTTCCAACTCGGCGCGGACGGCTTCCCGACCGTCGCCCAGGCCCAGGTGCCGCGCCACGCGGAGGCCAAGGCGATGCGCGCGGTGCGCCGCTGCCCGGCACTGGCCCTGCGCGTCGAGGAGGGAGGAGCGCAGGCCAAGGCTCCCTCGCGCAATCTGCCGGTCCTCTCCCAGGGCCGCGGCCGGCGCGCGCTGGGCCGCTGACACGGGTCCGTGCGGGCCGCCCTCCGGGGCGGCCCGCACGGCCGCACATCCGACAACGCGTAGAGGGCGGATCATCCGATCGGATGATCCGCCCTCTACTGCTGTGGAGCTAAGGAGAATTGAACTCCTGACCTCCTGCATGCCATGCAGGCGCTCTACCAACTGAGCTATAGCCCCAGGTCACATCCCGCCCGGTTGCCCCGGCGGCGACGCCAACTTTACACGGTCATCCGGGCCCGACACCACATCGATTCCGTTGCGCCCGGTTCTGCCCGCATTGTCACCCGAACCGCAACGCTCGGTCACGCGGTCACGAACGAATAGAAGCGCTTGAGCGTGCAGTGCTCCTCGAGAAGCCGGCCGTAGATCGGTTCGCCTTCGAGCTCACGGTACGTCTCGATCGGATCGCCTTTTATGATCAGCGCCTGCGCGCACTCCTCGCACCAGTACTGGTAGTCGGGATTGACCGGCTCCATGTCCCGGACGATCGGCGTCCCGCTGCCGCACCAGTCGCACCTTCGCCTGTGTGCACCCATCGTTCAGCTCCAGCTGTGGCCGCAGGCCGTACACACATAGAAGACACCGCCGTTGTCACCGAGGACTTGGGCGATGTGCGCGGAACCGCGGGAAGGGCGGAGGAGCCGGGTCGAGGTCCGTCGTGTCAACACCCCGTCGAAGAGGTGGTCGACCTCCCCGTGGATGCTCGCAGGCATCAACAACTCCCTCCCGTCGGGCCGCGCCCCCTTCCGGTCGTTTGATTCTGCCACGGCCGGACCAATACGGTCAGCGACGCCGGGGTACCGGTCGGGACACGGCTGGGCGCCTCGCAGAGGTATACGCCTGTCGGCACCTTCCTGCTCAACCAGGAACAACGAAAAAACCCGCCCTCGAACCGAGGACGGGATCTTCGTCATGTGATCTGTGGAGCTAAGGAGAATTGAACTCCTGACCTCCTGCATGCCATGCAGGCGCTCTACCAACTGAGCTATAGCCCCGGGTGTTCTTCCCGCTCGGCGGGCGAACAAGAAGAACTTTAGCCTGCGACCTGCCGGAAAGTGAAATCCGGCCCCCGGGCCGCACCCGGACCCGGACCCGGGGATCAGTCGTCGTCGCCGAGCACCGGTTCCGGCAGGGTGCCGGCGTTGTGCTCGAGCAGCCGCCAGCCGAGGGCGCCCTCGCCGAGGACGGACCAGCAGCAGTTGGTGAGCCCGCCCAGGCTCTCCCAGCTGCGCGGGTCGAGGCCGATCAGCCGGCCGATGGTGGTGCGGATCGTGCCGCCGTGGCTGACCACCACGAGCGTGCCGTCGTCCGGGAGCTTGTCCGCGTGCCGGAGCACCACCGGAGCGGCGCGGTCGGCGACCTCGGTCTCCAGTTCGCCGCCGCCTCTGCGTACCGGCTCGCCGCGCTTCCAGGCGATGTACTCGTCGCCGTACCTGGCGATGATCTCGTCGTGCGTCAGGCCCTGCCAGACGCCCGCGTAGGTCTCCCGCAGGGCCTCGTCGTGGACCGGCTGCAGGCCGGTGAGGGCGGCGAGTTCCGCGGCGGTGTCGGCGGCCCGCTTCAGGTCGGAGGCGATGATCGCGTCGGGCTTGAGACCGGCGAGGAGGCGGGCGGCCCGGCGCGCCTGGGCGACGCCGGTCCCGGTCAGCTCCACGTCCGTACTGCCCTGGAAGCGGCGCTCCACGTTCCAGGAGGTCTGGCCGTGTCGCCACAGGATGACGCGACGGCCCCGGCTTTCGCCGGAACCGAACGCCTCACCGGCGGGGCTCACCGCCACTCACCACCCGGCTCCGCGGCCTCCTCTGCCTCTTTCTGCCGAGCGTGCTCGGCGGCCTTGCCGCGGGTGGCCACGGCGTCCTCGGGCAGCTCCAGCTCGGGGCAGTCCTTCCACAGCCGCTCCAGGGCGTAGAAGACGCGCTCCTCGCTGTGCTGGACGTGGACGACGATGTCGACGTAGTCGAGCAGTACCCAGCGGGCCTCGCGGTCGCCCTCGCGGCGGACCGGCTTGGCGTCGAGCTCCTTGCTGAGCCGCTCCTCGATCTCGTCGACGATCGACTTGACCTGACGGTCGTTGGGCGCGGAAGCCACCAGGAAGGCGTCGGTGATGGACAGCACGTCACTGACGTCGTAGGCGACGATGTCGTGCGCGAGCTTGTCGGCCGCGGCCTGGGCAGCGGCGGAGACGAGCTCGATGGAACGGTCGGTTGCGGTCACTACAAGGCTTTCGCTCGGCGGTCGTTTGCCTTCAAGGGTCTCACGGACCGCCGGGCGCACCCCACGCGTTTCGGGGTACGCCCGGCCGGGACGCCCCCTGCGGGGCACCCGGCCGGGCGTACCGCGGTCCGGTCAGGTGCCCGGCTCGTAGTCCTGGCCCAGGACCACCGAGACCCTGGCGTTCCCGGAGACCTTGCCCTTGGTGACGGACTCGGTGGGCAGCCCCAGGGTCTTGGCGACCTCGGAGGCGTTCTCCTTGTCGGCGTCGTTCGCGTAGACGACCGCGGAGGCCGCCGCCGCGGTGGCGGTGCCGCCCTCCAGGAAGGTGAAGCCGCCGTTGAGGAGCACGACCCGGGCCTTCTCGGTGTTGTCCGCGACACCGGTGGCGTTGCGCACAAAGACGCTGACGGCGGCGTCCTTGTCAGGGCTCTTCGCGGTACCGCCGAGCACCTCCTTGACCACGCTGTCGCTCGTCTCCGCGGTGAGCGTGCCGTCGTCCTGGACCGGCAGCAGCGCGGTGCTGTGCTCGCCGCCCTTGGCCAGGTCGGCGAGCCGGGCGAGGAAGGAGCCGAGGTCCTTGTCGGTCAGGGGCGGCTCGATGATCTGCCCCAGGGTCTGGATGGTGGTCGTCGCGGCGCCCGCGTCGGAGGTCATCTTCCGCAGCACCCCCTGCATGACCTGCCCGAACCGCTCCAGCTGGGCGTTCTGCGCCTCGCCGGAGGCGCGGTGGGTGGCGTAGGCGACGGCCATCTTCCCGGTGAGGGTCTGGCTCTTCCCCTTCTTGACCAGGGGGGCCTCGCCCTTCTTCTTCGCGTCCGGGTCGGGCACGTCGGCGTCGGTGTCGATGTCGATGTTGCCGACCAGGTCGACGAGGTTCTGCAGATAGGGCGTGTCCAGCCGCCAGGTGCCCTCGATGTCGGTGCCGAGGGCCGTGTCGAGGGCGCTCCGGGTACCGCCGGATCCGTCGTCCTCGACCGACTTGGCGAGCGTGGTGGTGGTGCCGTCCTCGGCGGCGAGGGCCAGGGAGTTGGGCAGCAGGACGGTGGTGCCCTGCTTGGTGGTGGTGTTGTCGACGAGCAGCGCGGTGGCGGTGCCGCCCTCCTTGGTGTCGTGCAGGTGGACGACGATGACGTCCCGCTTCTGGGCGCCCGTGGCCGTCGTGGTGCCCGTACCGGCGTCGGAGTCGGACAGGCCGGGGAGCTTCCCGGCGTACCAGAGGTAGCCGACGCCGCCGGCCACGACCAGGGCGAAGACCACGACCAGGGCGACGATCCGGCTGCGTGCGCGGCGCTTGGCCTCCTCGCGGCGCTCGGTGCGGTTCTCGGTGAACTGCAGCCAGTCGATGACGTCCTCGGAGTCGTCGTCCGGTTCCTCGACGAAGGCGAACTGCTCGGTGTGGTACTCCCGTTCGGGCGCCTCGGAATCCGCGGCCGGGGGGCCGTCACGACCGTCGGGGCCGGTTTTGCCGTCGGCCGGGCCGGGCTGCTGCGGGATGTGCGCGGTCTGCTCGGCGACCCGGGGCTGCTGCCCGGTGCCGCCCTGCGCGGTCTGCCCGTAGGAATCGCCGTAGGAATCGCCGTAGGGGTCGTACGGGGTGGCCGTCCCGCCGCCCTGGGGAGTGCCGTAGCCGCCCTGGGCTCCGTAGGGGTCGTAGGGGGGCGTCTGCGGCTGCTGCCCGGTACCCGTCCCGGTCCCGTAGGGGTCGTAGGGCTGCGGGGGCTGCTGCGGGCCGCCAGTGGCGTACGGGTCGTAGCCGCCGCCGTAGCCCTGCCCGTACTCCTGCCCGTACGGGTCCTGCTGCCCCTGCTGCCGGTACGGGTCGTACGGCTGCTGCGGAGCCTGCTGGTCCGGCGCCTGGGTATCGGCCTGGCGGTAGACGGGCCGGCCGTACTCGTCGTAGCCCACAAGCCCGTACGGGTCGTCCCCTCCGTCGCCGTATCCCGCGTCGTATCGGTCGTTCACCGGTGCCCCTCTCGGCTCACTCGCCGCGGTACAGCTCACGCTTGGCGATGTAGCGCACGACCCCGTCCGGCACCAGGTACCAGACGGGATCTCCCGTGGCGACTCTCGCACGGCAGTCCGTCGAGGAAATGGCCAGGGCGGGGACCTCGACGAGCGAGACGCCCCCCTCGGGCAGGCCCGCGTCGGTCAGAAGATGGCCGGGCCTGGTGACGCCCACGAAGTGCGCCAGGGAGAACAGTTCCTCGCTGTCCCGCCAGGTGAGGATCTGCGCGAGGGCGTCGGCTCCGGTGATGAAGAACAGGTCCGTGTCGGGGTTGAGCGCCCGCAGGTCGCGCAGGGTGTCCACGGTGTAGGTGGGCCCGCCGCGGTCGATGTCGATCCGGCTCACCGAGAACTGCGGGTTCTCGACGGTCGCGACGACCGTCATCAGGTAGCGGTCCTCGGCCGCGGAGACCACCCGGTGACTCTTCTGCCACGGCTGCCCGGTGGGGACGAAGACCACCTCGTCGAGGTGGAACCGCGCGGCGACCTCGCTGGCCGCCACCAAGTGTCCGTGGTGGATCGGGTCGAAGGTGCCGCCCATGACGCCGAGGCGGCGCTTGCCCGACTGCGGCGGGCCGCTGCCGGGGCCGCCGGCCCGGCGCGGCGCCGGACGGTGCTCGGCGCCGCTCGCCGGCTGCCCGGCCGTGCCCTCGGCCCCTGCCCCGGTCGTGACCTCGGCCCCGGTCGGTCCCCCGGCAGTGTCCTCCACCGGACCGGTAGGCATGTCCTGCTCTCCCATGCGTGCAGACCCTACCGGCCCTCCCTGAACGCTCCGGCCGCCAGGTGCGCCCTTTGGCCACGCCCGAACAGGCTCCGGGGATCTACCGGTCGCGGTTGAAGCGGGTCGTGATCCACAACAGGAGCAGCAGGCCGGCCAGGACGCAGCCGCCGACCAGGTAGGGGTTGAGGCTCTGATGGTTGCCGCTGTGTTCTCCGCCCTCGGCGGCGAGGGTGACCAACTGGGCAGCGGCGCTGTGGAAGCTCATCTTCGGCAGTACCTATCGCGTGTGGGCGGGATAAAGACGTCGGCTCATCGTATGCGGGCACCTTCGCGCCGATCACTCCGACTCCGCCGTTGCGGGCCCGGCCGCCTCTCCGGTGCCTCTCCGGTGCCTCCCCGGTCGTCTTCCCGCCGGTCTTCCCGAGCGAGTGGGGACGGCCGGGTCACGCAACCATCCCGCGGTCCTGATCGTCCTTCTCGGGGAGCCGGGCGGCTCGGAACGGTGCTCCGCGCGCGCTCCCGGCCGCGTTGCTCTTCCGCTCCACCGGTCTGCCGGTCCGCGCCTTCTCCACCTAGGCTGGGCTTCGCCCCGGGGCGGTCGAAGGGCCGGACAGGGGACCGCCAAGGGACGGGTACCGGGAACCGCGAAGGTCACAACGGACCGCGAAGGTCACACAGACGCACATGGGGGACACATGTCCGACGGCCATCAGCACAACGGGCACGAGAAGGTGCCGAGCAGGCAACGCAGGCGTTTCCCCGGAATCTCCTCGCGTGCGTACGAACACCCCGCCGACCGCTCCGCCCTGGTGGCGCTGCGCAAGCTGACCGGTTTCGACACGGTCTTCAAGGCCCTGAGCGGTCTGCTGCCCGAGCGCAGTCTGCGGCTGCTCTTCCTGTCCGACTCGGTGCGCGTCTCGGAACGGCAGTTCGCGCACCTCAACAGCATGCTGCGGGACGCCTGCTACATCCTGGACCTCGACAAGGTCCCGCCGATGTACGTGAACCAGGACCCGACGCCGAACGCGATGTGCATCGGCCTGGACGCGCCGATCATCGTGGTCACCACGGGGCTGGTCGAGCTGCTCGACGAGGAGGAGATGCGGGCCGTCGTCGGGCACGAGGTCGGGCACGCGCTGTCCGGGCACTCGGTGTACCGGACCATCCTGCTGTTCCTGACGTCCCTCGCGGTGCGGGTGGCCTGGATTCCGCTGGGCAGCGTCGCGATCATGGCGATCGTGACGGCGCTGCGCGAGTGGTTCCGCAAGTCGGAGCTGTCCGCGGACCGTGCGGGACTGCTGGTGGGCCAGGACTTGCAGGCCTCGATGCGCGGCCTGATGAAGATCGCCGGTGGCAACCACCTGCACGAGATGAACGTCGACGCGTTCCTGGAGCAGGCCGAGGAGTACGACGCCGGGGGCGACCTGCGCGACTCCGTACTGAAGATTCTCAACGTGCTGCCCCGCTCCCACCCGTTCACCACCGTCCGGGCCGCCGAGCTGAAGAAGTGGGCGGAGACCCGCGAGTACCAGCGGATCGTGGACGGCCACTACCCGCGACGCGACGAGGACAAGGACGCCTCGGTACGGGACTCCTGGCGCGACTCGGCGAGCAGTTACGCCGGCGATGTGAAGAGCTCCAAGGATCCGCTGATGAAGCTGGTCAGCGACCTCGCGGGCGGCGCCGGGGACCTGGGCGACCGGGTCCGCCGCGGCTTCGGCGGCTTCACGTCCTCGGGGCCGAGGCCCGCGCAGGGACCGGACGGGCCCCAGGGGCCGAAGGACCCTCAGGAGCCGGGTACGTCGTCGGACCCGGACACCGGGGACGACCGACCGCCGCGCGACGGCACCTGAGGCACGGGCGTCACACCCTGGGCTGTGCCTCCGCCGCCAGCGAGCCGCACAGGGCCGGGGTGCCGCCCGTGGCGTACGGGTCGGTGCCGGCGGGGCCGCCCTCCTTGGCCGTGTCGCCCGCCAGCAGGGGGCGCAGATAGCCCGTGGAGTCCTCGGCGCAGGACAGCGGGCCGGCCTGGACGGAGGAGACGACGAGCTGCGCCTGGTGCAGGCGCAGGTCCTCGCGGTCGAAGCGGAAGTGCAGCTCGCGCCGGACGGTGAACAGCGACACCCGGGCTCCCGGGTCCGCGCCAACCGGCCGCAGCGCGTACACCGAGGTGTGGTCCGCGGTGACCTCGAGGGTGCCGGAGTCGGCCTCGGACGCCTGCAGGGTGCCCTGGACGCGGATCCTGCGGTCGGCCAGCTCCGCGCGGGAGGGGTCGAAGCGGACGAGCCATCCGGTGGGCGCGTGCCGCCCGTCCGGGGCCGGCCGCGTGAAGCTCCGGTCGAACTGGTCCTGCTGGTCGACGCCGAGCAGGACGCGTACGGAGCGGGTCTCCCCGCCGGTGAGCACCTCGGGGTCGAGGGCGGACCGGACGATGTAGTCCTTCGCGGTGATCAGTGCCGTCACGACCTGTCCGTCCGAGAAGTGCGCGGTACGCCGGGACGCCGGGAGCGTCACCCCCTGGGCCCCGATACGGAACTGCGCCGCCGGACTGTGGTCGTACAGTCGTTCGGAATCGGGGGTGCCGGGCACCTTGCCCTCGGGGGCGAGCGGGATCATGGTCATGCGCAGTGGCTCGGCGGCCTCCCCGGCGCCGGGCGCCCGGGAGGGATGACGTACGCCCATGTAGATCGCGGTGCCGAAGGCCACGGCGATCAGCACCACGAGGACCAGCACCTGCCGGGACAGGCCCCGGTGCCGGGGCGGCCGACGGCGTACGGCGGGGGCGTGGTCGGTGATGCGCTCCTGGGCGGAGAACTCCTGGAGGCGGGCAGCCCGGACGAAGGTCTCGTCGAAGACGACGGACCGGTACTCGTCCTCGCCACCTCCGGGGGCGCCCTCGGGTGCCCCTCCGGGTGGGTCCGCAGGCCCTGCCATATCTTCAGAGTAGGTCGCGGGGGGCCCGTGTAAACGCCGTGGCGCACGCCAAGTTGTGACGGCCTTCCCACCCGGGCCGGGGCTCCCTGGCGGGCCTGCCGCCGGACCTGCTCCCGGGCCCGTTCGCCTGACCGGGCCGGCGGCCCCGCTGCCGACCCGCACGACGAGCCTCAGGGGCTGCTCGGGATCACCGGGACGTCCGGCTGGGAGTAGTCGGCGGAGGCGGAGGCGGAGGGAGCCGCGCCGCCGCCCTGCTCCAGGCCGGTCGAGGCGGGCGGCGGCACCTGGTCCTGCCGATTGTTGGCGGAGGACCCCCGGTAGACGGCCGAGAAGGCGAGCGCGACCATGCCGACGCCCATCACCAGGGCGAGCATCCAGGCGACCGGGCGGTGCCAGCGGACCTGCCTGCCGTACGGCCCCGTGTGACCGTAGTCGTCCTTCGGGGCGGCGGGATCGTCGTCCCCGTCGGCGAAGTCGTCACCGTCGCCGTCGTCGCCCCGGCGACGGCGGTCGTACCGTCCGTAACCGTCGTCGTATCGATCGTTCGTCGGACGGGTGCGGTGGGCCTCGGCCTCGGAAGCCTCGGCTCTGGCCTGGGCGGCGGCAAGGAGACGTTCGACGGCGCTCGGCTCGTGGACCACGGCCGCGCCGATGAAGGCCTCGTCGAAAACCACGGGGTCGAACTCTTCGTCCGACACTCCGCGGTCGTGGTCGTCGTCGGGCTCCCCGCCGTCAGGGAACGGCGTGCCCCCCACGTCCTCCGGCACGTCTCCAGAGTAGACCGGAGGGGTCAATTTGGGCAGACGGTACGGAAATTCGTCCGTCTGCCCCCGCGGCGTGGATCAGCGGCGGACGTGTCCGTCGCCGGTCACGATGTACTTGGTGCTGGTCAGCTCCGGCAGGCCCATCGGCCCCCGGGCGTGCAGTTTCTGCGTGGAGATGCCGATCTCCGCGCCGAAGCCGAACTGGCCTCCGTCGGTGAACCGGGTGGAGGCGTTGACAGCGACGGTGGTGGAGTCCACCAGTTGGGTGAACCGGCGGGCCGCCTGCTGCGAGGTGGTGACGATGGCCTCGGTGTGGCCGGAGGTCCACAGCCGGATGTGCTCCACGGCCCGGTCTAGCGAGTCGACGACGGCCGCGGCGATGTCGTGGGAGAGGTACTCGGTCTCCCAGTCCTCCGTGGTGGCCTCCACGACCGTCGCCGCGGAGTCCTTGGCGTACGCCATCACCCGCTCGTCGGCGTGCACGGTGACCCCGGCCCCGGCCAGGGCGTCCAGGGCCCGCGGCAGGAACGCCGGGGCGATGTCCTGGTGGACCAGAAGGGTCTCGGCGGCGTTGCACACGCCGACCCGCTGGGCCTTGGAGTTGATCAGGATCTCCACGGCGGTGTCGAGATCGGCGTCGGCGTCGACGTAGACGTGGCAGTTGCCGGTGCCGGTCTCGATGACCGGGACGATCGACTCCTGGACGACCGTGTTGATCAGGGAGGCACCGCCGCGCGGGATGAGGACGTCGACCAGGCCTCGGGCGCGCATCAATTCGCGCACGCTCTCCCTGCCCTCGCCGGGCACCAACTGCACGGCGTCGGCGGGCAGCCCGGCGCCGCCCACGGCATCGCGCACCACCCGGACCAGCGCGGTGTTCGACCGGTACGCGGAGGACGAGCCGCGCAGCAGGACCGCGTTGCCCGACTTCAGGCACAGGGCGGCGGCGTCGACCGTGACGTTGGGGCGGCCCTCGTAGATGATCCCGACGACGCCGAGCGGCACCCGGACCTGCCGCAGGTCGATGCCGTTGGGCAAAGTGGAGCCACGGACGACCTCGCCGACCGGGTCGGGCAGCGCGGCCACGTCCCGTACGTCGGAGGCGATCGCGCGCACCCGCTCCGGGGTGAGGGTGAGCCGGTCGATCATGCCCTCACTGATGCCCGCCTCGCGTGCCTTGGCGACGTCCTGGGCGTTGGCCTCGACGATCTCGCTCGCCCGGACCTCCAGCGCGTCCGCGACGGCGAGCAGCGCGTCGTCCTTCGCCGCGCGTGGCAGCGGCGCGAGGGTGGCGGCGGCCCCCTTGGCCCGGTAGGCGGCCTGGTTGACCGGGGACATCGAGTCATACGGCGAAAGCGTGGTCATGGAGGAAGGGTAGTGCGGCCGGTGGGCCTGACCACCGGTATCCCGAACCTCGAGACACCGGGGGCCTCGGTCCCCCGCAGAGGACCGAACCGACCTCTCGGCTCAGAACGGATGTACCCCCACCGGCGTCGCCGGCGCAGGGCCGTAGCCCGCGGCGATCCGCTGGTGGTAGGTGGCCCGGTCGATGACCTCCAGGCCGACGATCTCCCAGGGCGGCAGTCCCGCGGTCTGCCGGTGCTCGCCCCACAGCCGCAGCGCCACGGCGGCGGCGTCGTGCAGGTCGCGGGCCTCCTCCCAGTAGCGGATCTCCGCGTGGTCGTCGGCGTACCGGCTGGTCAGCAGGAAGGGATGGTCGTGGGCGAGCTGTTTCAGGGCGCGGCGGACCTCGGCGATCGGGGCCCGGCTGCCGGAGACGCTGAGGGTGACGTGCCACAGGCGCGGGAGGTCCCGGGGCTCGCCGCTCTGGAACCGGTCGCCCGCCGCGACGCTGGTCAGGGCGCGTTCCTCGCCTGCCGTGCGGGAGCCGGCACCACCGCGGGACGTCGTCGTCCCAGGGCGCACTCGTCTCACGACGGCCTCCTTCACGCACAGGCCGGCCCTGGGGCCGGGCAGATGTGTTCCCTGGGACAAAGTTGAGCAGGCCGCCGGGCGTCGTGGGGCGGTTTTGCGGAACGTCCACCACGGGGGGCGCGCGATCCGGCACATTTACGGATGCAGGACCACCAGATCGTCCCTGTGTACGACCTCGCGTTCGTACTCGGGGCCTAGATCGCGGGCGAGGTCGTGGGTGGAGCGGCCGATCAGCCGGGGGATCTCCCTGGCGTCGAAGTTGACCAGGCCGCGGGCCACCGGCCGCCCCTCACGGTCCCGCAGCTCGACCGGGTCACCCGCGCTGAACTCGCCCTCGACGCCCGCGATCCCGGCCGGCAGCAGCGACTTGCGGCGCTCGACGACCGCGCGCACCGCGCCGTCGTCGAGGGTGAGCGAGCCCTGGGGGGTGGACGCGTGCTGGAGCCACAGCAGCCGGTCGGCGGAGCGCCGGCCGGTGGGGTGGAAGTAGGTGCCGGTGTCCGCGCCGGCGAGGGCGTCGCCCGCGTGGACGGTGCTGGTCAGCACGACCGGGACGCCCGCGGCGGCGGCGATCCTGGCGGCCTCGACCTTGGTGACCATGCCCCCGGTGCCGACGCCGGTCTTCCCGGCGCTGCCGATCTCGACGTGGGCGAGGTCCTGAGGGCCCCGCACCTGCGAGATCCGCGAGGTGCCGGGCCGGGCGGGGTCGCCGTCGTACACGCCGTCCACGTCGGACAGCAGGACCAGTAGGTCGGCGTGGACCAGGTGGGCGACGAGGGCGGCGAGGCGGTCGTTGTCGCCGAAGCGGATCTCGTCGGTGGCGACGGTGTCGTTCTCGTTGACGACCGGGAAGGCGCCCATCGCGAGCAGCTTGTCGAGGGTGCGGGAGGCGTTGCGGTGGTGGGCGCGGCGGCTCATGTCGTCGGAGGTGAGCAGTACTTGGCCGACGCGGACGCCGTAGCGGGCGAAGGAGGCGGTGTAGCGGGCCATCAGCAGACCCTGGCCGACGCTGGCGGCGGCCTGTTGGCGGGCGAGGTCGCGCGGTCGACGGGCGAGGCCCAGGGGAGCGAGTCCGGCGGCGATGGCCCCGGAGGAGACGAGGACGAGTTCGCGCTCTCCCCCACTGCGGACCTTCGCGAGCACGTCGACGAGTGCGTCGACCCGGTCGGCGTCCAGGCCGCCCGCCGCGGTCGTCAGCGACGAGGATCCGACCTTGACGACGATCCTGCGAGCCTCGCTCACGGCCTGCCTTGCCCCTGCCACCTTGCCGCCCGTCCCCTCACACCCGCCGTCGCCTCGCCAGGCAATCTACGCGAAGCGGGTCGTGCGGCGCGTCACCTGTCCACACTCCAGACGGCGCCGTGAGTCCTGCCCGGCAGTACACGCGGCCCCCTGGCGGCGGCTCGCGAACGGCTGCGACCCGCTCGTCCGGAACCGGGACGCAGCCGTGAGCTCCCCCACGTTCAGATTGTCCGCGGATACGGATCCCCGTTGCGGACAAGCAGAAGGAGTCCGCCGGCAAGTCGACGGACTCCGCTGCACCAGCGAGGTCAGAGGCCGGCGACGCCCTTGATCCAGTCGAGGCTGGTGGGGACGGTGGCGGACCACATGGGACCGATACAGACGTTGTCGCTCAGCCGGTAGGTGACGCCGGAGGTCACACCGACCTGGTAGCGCAGGTCGTCGACGAGCTTGAACTGCGGGCCGCCGGAGTCACCGGAGCAGGCCGTGCCGCCCCCGTCGGTACCCCAGTTGTAGATCGCGACGCGGATATAGTTTCCCGCCTCGCCGGCAGCCGACGCACTCGCCGTCGCATCGATCTTGGCCTTGATCTTCGCCACTATCAAGCGGTCCTCGACACCGGCCCCGTAAGTGAAACAGACCTCATAGTTTCCGGATTCCGAACAGGTGCCGTCCAAAGCCCTTGCAGAAGGTGCCGATATCACCGCCCCACCAGTGACATGATGAGCAGCAATAAGATCGTGAGCCCACGCGGAGTGCGTGTGGAATTTTCCGTTACCACTAGCACATATTAGTGACATGTACACGCCCGGTCAAGCTCATTTTCATGACGCCCAGTAGGCCCGGATGACACAAAACGAGCGTGGACACTTACACTCACACTCCCCGCATGCGGCAAGCCGTAAATCGGCCTCCATCATCCGGCCCGCGCAGTCCAACGCCACGAATTCACGGTCGCGAACACCGCCGGGAATCAATCAGGTGCCGGCCCCGGCCTCCATCCGGCACGGGCCGGGGAAACGTGCCGCCCCGTGCGTACGGACGCACTTCTCATGGTCCGCCACCGACGGCAGGCGCGACCAGAGACGGACAACACCCGGCCGGCAGGTGCACAGACGCTGACCACTCGCTCCCGCCGCACGGCCGGACGCCGGGAGTCCGTGCGCACAGCGGGCCCCGCGAGGGGCCGGGAATCGCCCCGGTCGCCGCGTCCGCGGGCGAACGGGCAATCTCCGATGCTACTTCGCGATGGTGAAGCCGCCGCGCACTGGCGAGCAGGACATGCGGCGTAGGCACGTCGGCCGAGGCCCCGACCCCACCGGGGCGATGCCGTACCGGCCGGCCCAGTCCCATCCCTCGCTCGGCGAGTCGGGCAGCACGCCCGCAATGACGGCGACACGCCGGGTAAGCCTGCGATCGGTCCACACGTCTGGTACACCCGCGTGTCGCCCAATGGCAGCCGAACGTTAAGCTCACTGCCAGTCTTGCTGACGATCATGGAGTGACCGCAGTGCCAGAATCCTTGTTCCGTCGGTACTTTCCAGCGAGAAACCCACACCGACAGGCCGTCAACGACCCCAAGCGGTCTCCCGAAGCGCGCCTCCCGGACCTGCCGTCCTCGGAACGCTCACGCCGGCTGCCGCTCCTGTCCTTCGCACTGCGCGCCGCCCGCCCCGGCGGCACTGCCCTCAAGGCACTGATCACCGCCGTGCTCGCCGGCGTCTTCGCCACCCAGGCCACGGCAGCCCTGCTCCCGAACGCCCCGCTGCTCATCGCCGCCACTGTGGCCGCACTGGCCGTCGAGGGCATCCTGTACCGGTGGCAGCCCGGCATGCTGTCGCTGTTCGCCAAGGCGCACGCGGACATCACCGTCCGCCATGTGCTGCGGGACCTGCTGCTGGTGGTGGGCCTGCTGCGGCTCGCCGAGCAGGGCCGGGAGGCTCAGTACACTCCGCTCGTCGCCGGTCTGCTCCTCTTCTACGCGCTGCACTGCGCGATCCAGGCGGTGTCCATACTGGTCCGCCGTACCCGCACGCTGCCGGTGCTGACCCGGAACATCGACGCCTCGGCGCTACGCCTGTCCCCCGCCCCGGCCGCGCTGCTGCGCCGCCCCGGCTACCGGCTGCTGGTCCTCGGCCTGCCCACGACCGTCGGCCTGGCCGCGACGGCGATGTCCCGGGAGCCCTTGCCCGCGGCGGCCGGGATCGCGTTGTCGCTGGTGCTCGCGGCGGCGGGCCTGGGCGCGCTGCTGATGCGGCTGCTGCCCTCCAGGCGCCCGGCGGGGGAGCAGGAGGTGCTCGACTGGTTCGACGCGTGGCTGGCCGACTACCGGCCCACGGTCGGCCTGTACTTCTCCGGCGGGGTGTCCTCCGCCTACCAGGCCAACATGTGGCTGGAGACGATGAGCAGGCTCGGCGAACGGCCGGTCGTCATCCTGCGCGAGCGGTTCATGGTGGCCAGGATCGCGCCGACCGACATCCCCGTCGTGTGCCTGCCCAAGGTGTCCACGCTGATGCGGCTCGAGCACTCCACGCTGCAGGTTCTCATCCACCCGTCGAACTCCGGCAAGACCTCGCAGGTGCTGCGCATCCCCACGATCAAGCATGCCTTCGTCAACCACGGCGAGAGCGACAAGCTGTCGTCCTGCAACCCGTACGCAAAGGCCTACGACGAGGTCTGGGTGGCCGGTCCGGAGGCACGCGAGCGGTACGCGCGGGCAGAGGTCGGGATCGAGGACAAGGACGTGGTGGAGATCGGCCGTCCCCAACTGGGCGCCGTTCACCCCCGGTCGGGCCCGCCGGCCGCCGACGCCCGCACCACCGTGCTGTACGCGCCGACCTGGGAGGGCTGGGATGGCAACCCGGGCAACACCTCGGTGATCGCGGCCGGGGAGAACCTCGTCCAAGCGCTGCTCGCAGACCCGGACGTACGGCTGCTGTACAAGCCGCACCCGCTGACCGGTTCGGTGGTGCCCGCGGCGGGCGCCGCCGACCTCCGCATCCGGGACCTGATCCGGGCGGCGAACCAGGAGCGGTCCCGGTCGCACTCCGCGCCCTCGCCCTCGTCCCCGTCCCCGTCCCCGGCGGAACGGGCACGAGCCGCCTCGGAGCTGGACCGGCTCACGGCGGAGCTGGACCGGCTCACGGCCACCGGGTCCCGGGCGGACGCCGACCAGATGGAGCGGATGCTGGCACAGGGCGCCCCGCCGCCCGGCCGGGCCGAGGCGGTGGCGCAGGCCACGGCGGCCTGGGAAGAGGCGTACTGGGCGTCCCTGCCCCAGGCCGAGCACCAGATCGTCACGGACGTACGGCCCGCCCTGTACGCCTGCTTCAACGTCGCCGACCTGCTGATCAGCGATGTGTCCAGTGTCATCAGCGACTTCCTGGCCAGCGGCAAGCCGTACGCGGTGGCGAACACCAGCGGGCTGCCCGAGGAGGCGTTCCGCGCCGCGTTCCCGACGGTGGCGGCGGCAACCGTACTGACCCCCGACGCGAGCGGGGTACCGGCGCTGCTGGAGGCGGTCCGGCACCCGGAGAAGGACGAACTGGTCGAGGCTCGTGGGGTGTTGAAGCTGAGGCTGCTGGGACCCGACGAGCCGACGTCCCAGCAGCGCTGCAACATGGCGCTGCGCGACCTGTCCACGGCGGCCCTGAACCACGGGGCGCGCATGGCACAGACGCAGATGCAGCCGGAGACGCAGCCGCAGGAACAGCCGCAGCGGGAACGGCAGGTGCAGCCGCGGCGTCTCGCGGAGGATCTGCTGCCCGGTCCGCGCCGGGAGTCCGACGCCGGTGCGGGAGCTGGAGTCGAGGTCGGGGCCGATGCGGGAGCACCCGTCACGCCGCCGTCGCGGTCGGTGCCTCCGGTGTGACCTTCTCTGCGGGGGCCAGCAGGCGGCGGGCCCTGCGGGCGGCACGGCGCAGGACGGTGGTCGTGCCGCCCTCGCGGTAGCCGGGGAAGGCGCGGGCCTCGTGGGGTGAGGCGAGGTAGACGGAGTCGGGAATTCCCGCCGCCCGGTCACGGAAGTGCGGGTACACGAGGTAGACGCGTCGGCCCCGCCGCTCCAGCAGGGCCGGCGCCTGCCTCTTCGGCGTCGTGAACTTCACTGCGTCGGTGCGGAGTTCGATCCCCTGTTCGGCCACCAGGTACAGCCGCAGCCGCAGCCGTTCCTCGACCTTCAGGTGCCGGGCGACGCCCTCGCTCCGGTGGGCGTCCATCAGCAGCTCCGCCGGCTCCAGTTCGCGCCGCCGCACCCGGTCGCTGTCCTTCGGATACCCGGGGCCGAACTGCGGGAGCAGGGTGACGCGCAGGGATGCACGGCCTGCGAACTCCTCCAGATACTCCCCCGTGCCGTCCGTCGAGCCGTCGTCGACGGCGACGACCTCGACGCGCTCCGGGTCGATGATCTGCGCCTCCACGGAGGCGAGGCACTCGACCAGGTACGGCATCGCTTCGTACGCCCCGATGACCACGGTGACGTCAGGCTGCGCCATGGTCACGTTTCCCCCTTGTTACAGGACATTTCCCTTTACATCGCCTCATTCGCTACCCGTTAGACGGGTGTTCGAGGCGGAAGGTTGCTCCGAGCCATCGCTCAAGTTTCCTAGGACACAAGGGTGTTGGGGGCGGCCAATGTCACCGGCGCAACAGGGCTCGGTCCCCGAGGAGTTGCTCCTCGGGGACCGAGCCCTGTGATGTGTCCGGGGGCCGGAGCCGCTCAGTTCGCTCCGGTGCCGTCCGTCTCTCCGGTCGCCGACGCCGCCTGCGCGGGCAGCGCGTCCGCCGGCTCCACGTCCGGGCCGCCGACCGCGGTCCGGGACTCCTGGCCGAGGTTGCGCGTCTCGGCCTTCCGCGCGAGCTGCGCGACCGCCGCGTTGAACTGGTCGATGGACGTCGGCTCGTCCGGACCCAGCAGGTAGCGCTTGAGCTCGCCCCGCTCCCCGGCCAGCGGATCGGCCTGCGGGTCGCGGACCGCCTCGAGCAGCTCGGCCAGCCCGGCCGCGTCGTTGGACAGGATCACCGCGGCGCGCACCGCCGTGTTCTGCCGCTTGAACTCCTCCGCCCCCAGCTCGGCGGAGTCGGTGACCGCGTACGGCTTGCCGCTGGCGATGAAGTCGGAGACGACGCTGGAGATGTCGGAGACCATCGCGTCGGACACGTTGAAGCAGTCGTACAGGCGCGGCTCGGCCCCCGTGATGACGCGGTGCTCCCAGTCGGGGAAGGAGTTCCAGTACGCGGTGTTCCACTCGACGCGCAGCCGGGCGGTCTCCTCGTGCAGCGCCACGTCGATCACGCCGTCGCGGCTGGCCTCGGCCTCGTCGCCCTTGCCGGTGCCGCCGGTCAGGTCGGCCTGCCGGGCCTCCATACGAACCAGTTCGGCCCGCGCCCGGTCCTGCGCCGCCGTGTCCACGGTGAAACGGGGGTCGGCGGCGCGCTCGGCCGCGGCCTGCTCGATCAGTGCGGTGATCCGCTGGTGGGCGGCATCGGCCTGCGCGCTGCGGGTGCCGGTGAAAGGGTGCGGCTTGTAGAGAACGCGGACCGCGGGGTCGGCCGCGATCAGCCGCTTCACGATGTTCTCGCCGGCCAGCAGGATCGAGGTGTTGCCCGGGTTGTCGTCCCAGCCCTCCCAGGTGGGGGCGTACAGCACCGTCGGGCGGTGTCCCCCGGCGGGGTCCGCGGCCGTGGCCTGCCAGGTCTCGATGGGGGCCAGCTGTGGGCGGCCGACCTCGACGATGTCTTCGTCACGGACGCCGACGTCGGCGATGGCATAACGGTCGCGGCCCGCGCGGCCGGCCGTCCACACCTCGTCGTAGGCCTTGCTGAACGGGTTGACGCTGGCGAGCTTGTCGCTGTCGCCGTGCCCGATGAAGACGTGCTTCATGGTCGGTACGCGCAGCAGGTGGATGTTCTTGCCGACGTTCGCCGCGTACAGCGCGACCCGCACCGTGGACAGGTCCAGGTTCATCAGGTGCACCCCTCCGGGCACGCAGACGACCGGGACCGTGGTGGGGGCCAGGTTGGCCAGTATGACCCGCTCGCGCAGGATGACCAGCGGCCGGGTGTCCATCTGCTCCATGGTCTCCAGCCACATGTTGACCTGGTACGCGGAGTCCTTGGAGCCGGAGAAGTACAGCACCGTCTCGGGCCGGTACTCGCGCAGCCAGTCGTCGACCGCCACCAGAACCTGCTCGGCCTTCGGCGGTATCCGCCGGCCGCGTACGTAGGGCACCAGGACCAGCACGTACGCGAGGCCCAGGGCCACCGTGATGCCGATGCCGACGAAACCGACGACGGCCGAGTCGAGGGCCACGGCGAGGAGTATGCCGCCGACCGCCACCAGGTCGAGGTGGAGCATCTTCTCCGCGGCGCGGTGCGTCAGCGCGCGCGGCGGCGCGTCCGGGATCCGGACACGGGACGCCAGGTCCACGTTGCGGGTGGCCACCGGCATGCGCCGGCGGTTGCGGATCAGCGTGGTCAGCGCGCCGTGCGGGGCCTGAAGACCGTAGAAGGCGATGAAGCAGGCGATCGCCCCGTAGTAGATCAGGTTGTCCGCGAGGGACAGCCGGGCCAGCAGCAGGACCAGCAGCAGCTGCCGGATCAGGAAGCGGATCGACAGGCCCGCCCGCACCTTGCTGAGGCGGTTGACCAGGTAGCTGCCCCTGCGGTGCAGATAGTGGTCCGCCAGGTACGTCACGGCAGCCGCTGCCGTGAAGGCGGGGACGCTCGGGACGAGCGCGGCCAGCATGAGGCAGGGGAAGCCCAGCACCATGAGGACCGCCGCGGCCAGCTCGGCCGCGCTGCCCACCCGGGCGACGCGAATAGCAGTGGATATCAACGGAGAAACCTGCTCTTGGGGGTGAGTGCCGGTTTGCGCCTGTACGTAATTCATTGACGACGGATTCAGGCCCCCGCGAACACCCGCGCACGAACTGCGCACACGGGAAGCCGCAGAGGCCTGAATTACCGGAGTCTATTTGCCGTCAATTATTACACGCCGTCCTGACGGTCCAGCACCGACGCCAGTGCCTGCTCGAAGCCGCTGGCACGGGCCGCGCCCGCCGTCGGGTCCTGCTGCCGTACGTCGATGACATGACCGGTGAGCTCGGAGAGCAGCACGTCCAGGGACGTACGGGCCACCGCCTCGGAGGACAGCAGGCTGCCCGCCGGCTCCTGGCCGAAAGCCTTGGTCCGCATCGGCGTGGCGGTGCGCTCCGGGTTGACGCAGTTGACGCGGATGCCCTCGCCGGCCCACTCGTCGGCCAGTGCCTGGGTGAGGTTCACCATCGCGGCCTTGGTCGAGGAGTAGAGGCTGTACTCGGCGCGCCCCCGGGTGTAGCTGCTGGAGGTGTAGAGCAGCAACTGCCCCTTGCTCTCAGCGAGGTATTTGTACGCCGACCGGGCGATCTGCACGGGGGCCAGGTAGTTGACCTTCAGCGCCTCCTCGATGGTGGCGTTGTCGGTCTCGGCCAGCTTCCCGATGCGCAGCACACCGGCCGTGTTGACGACGTAGTCGATGCGGCCCGTCTCGGCGTACGCCTTGGACAGCGCGTCGTCGACCTCCTCCGGGTTCTCCACGTGGGTGCCGGTGGTGGAGCGGCCGAGCGCGTACACCGTGGCGCCGTAGGACCCGGCGAGTTCGCAGATGTCCTTGCCGATGCCGTACGAACCGCCGAAGACGACGACGGTCCTGCCGGTGAGCAGCTCGCGGTAGGCGGCCTCCCCCATCTGCTCGGGGGTGGCCGTGGAGGCGAGCTGGAACAGCTTGTCGGCGATGAAGACGTCGACCGGCTGGGTGACCTTCATGTTGTACTCGTCGCCCGCGACGACGTGGATCGGCACGTCGGGCAGGTACTTGAGCACGACCGAGCAGTCGTCGGTGGCCTGGAAGTTGGGGTCGCCGGCGGCGACCTCGTAGGCACGGCGGATCGTGGACAGCTTGAACGCCTGCGGGGTCTGTCCGCGGCGCAGCCGGGAGCGGTCCGGGATCTCGGTGATGAACTCGCCGTCCTCGCCGTGGGTGCGCGTGACGATGATGGTGTCGGCGGACGGGATGGCCACGTCGACGGCCTGGTAGCGCTCCAGGGCGCTCACACAGTCGTCGATGACGCGCTGTGACAGCAGGGGGCGGACGGCGTCGTGGAAGAGGACGTTGCGATCCTCGCCCTCGGCCAGGCCCTCGCCGAGCGCCGAGATGGCCCGCTCGGTGGTCTCGTTCCGCGTCGCACCTCCCTCGATGACCCGGGTGACCTTCTTGAACCCGGCCTTGGCGACGATCTTCTCCACGTCGGGCACATAGCCCGGCGCCATCAGCACGATGATGTCGTCGATCGAGTCGGTGTTCTCGAAGGTGGTCAGGGTGTGCTCGATGACTGCCTTGCCGGCGATCTTCAGCAGCTGCTTGGGGATCGACAGACCCACCCGCTGACCGGTGCCACCGGCCAGGATCACTGCGGTGGTACGGGGCTTGGCTATGTGCTGGAACACAGGTGACCTACCTTGGGGCATCAGGGAACTGCAAAATGGTCCCACTTGTGGTTACCGCAATGCAAGGTGAGCGCCCTTCCTCGCATATGTGCGCGCAACCTTTCATTCACCTTAGACCCCTGGTGGCCGGACGGCGGTTCCCGGGCCACCGGGATCGTCGCTGTGAGTAACCGCACAGGCGGGAAGCCCGCGACCGCGCGTACGCCGACGGTCGCCCCAGCGGCCCGGATCCCTTCCGGAAGGTACGGATCTTCACGCCCCGAAAGGCGGGGCTGCACCTTTTCTTCATATTCGGGGTGCGGCAAAGGGTGAAGCGCCCGACAATAGGAAATTCATCTTGTCCGCCCGCCCTTTCCCGAGGAATTCACTATAAAGATTCGGCGGCTTTTCGGTCTCGGTGAGGAAAACGGAGCGGAGCCCGGGCCGTGTCGGTCCCGGGCTCCGCTCTCGTCGAGTGGCGGCCCGACGGCTGCCGGACGGCCGTCGGTCGGCCGTCACACCACGTGGACGCCGGGGCGGCCCGCCTCCACCCGCAGCCGCGCCAGCGTGCGGGGCGTGGCCTGCGACTTCACCACGGTGTCCACCACCCGCACCCGCGCGTCGATGCCGCCCCGGCGGATGTCGAACAGGTGGTAGCCGCGGTGGGCGTCGAGCAGCTTCCAGTGCGGGTTGTCCGCGCGCCGCGGGTCCCACTGCTCACGGAAGGCGGCCTGGTCCTGGTCGCCGTTGCTGGAGATGGACGTACCGACGAACTCGGCGCCCACGACCGCGGAGGACGGGTCGGCGAAGTCCTCCTTGAGGTCGCTGATCATCGTCAGATGGCGGTCGCCGGTGAGCACGACGGGGTTGCTCACCCGCCGGAACTCCTGGAGCAGCGCGTTACGTTCGGCCTGGTAGCCGTCCCAGGCGTCGTAGAACCAGAGCTTTCCCTCACCGACCTGGAGGTCGGTCTCGGCCATCATGATCTGGGAGGCGATCAGGTTCCAGCGGGCGGGCGAGTGGCGCAGTCCGTCGACCAGCCACCGCTTCTGCGCGGCGCCGAGCATGGTCAGCGACGGGTCCTGGGCGCCCTCCTGGCTGGTCGCCTGGTCGCTGCGGTACTGCCGGGTGTCCAGCACGTTGAGCCGGACGAGCCGGCCGAACTCCAGCCGGCGGTGCATCCGGATGTGCGGGCCGTCGGGGACGGCGCTCGCACGGACCGGCATGTGCTCGTAGTACGCCCGGTAGCCCGCGGTCAGCCGGTCCACGAACGCGTCGTGCGGCTGCTTGCCGGGGTCCTGCGGGATCTCGCCGGCGAAGTCGTTGTCGATCTCGTGGTCGTCGAAGGTGACCACGAAGGGGGCGCCGGCGTGCATCGCCGCGAGGTCCGGGTCCAAGCGGTACTGGGCGTACCGGTTGCGGTACTGGGCCAGGCTGTAGGGCTCCCCGCTGCCCTCGTGACGGCGTACGCCGGTCGCCGACGGGCTGGACTCGTAGATGTAGTCGCCGACGAACACGACGACGTCCGGGTCCTGTTGCAGCATGTCGGCGTACGGCGTGAAGTAGCCGTGCTGCCAGTTCTGGCAGGAGGCGAGCGCGACCCTCAGGTGGCCGCCCGCGCTCCGCGCGGGGGGCGCGGTGCGGGTGCGGCCGACCCGCGAGAGCTGTCCGTCGGCGCGGAAGCGGTACCAGTACCGCTTGTCCGGGCGCAGCCCGCGTACGTCGACGTGGACGCTGTGGCCGTAGGCGGGCCGGGCCCAGGCGGTGCCCCGGCGGACGATCCGCCTGAAGCGGGAGTCCTCGGCGAGCTGCCACTCGACAGGTACCGTGCGGTCCGGCATGCCCCCGCCGTTCAGGGGGTCGGGGGCGAGCCGGGTCCACAGCACGATCCCGTCCGACAGGGGGTCGCCGGAGGCGACTCCCAGGCTGAACACCCCGTCGGGCAACGGTTTCCGCTCCGCCGCGCGAGCGGTGGCCGGCAGCCACAGCTGAGCGGAGGCCGCTGCGCCGAGCGCGGCGGCACCGACGGTCAGAACGCGGCGGCGGTCGGGCGACAATGCTCCGGACATGGGTGAACTCCCCTGCCTCGCATGTGACTTGGACACTGGGAAGCTCTCGGTCCGGAAAGTCCGCACGCTGAACCCAGAGGGACGCGTACATGGCAAGAAAACAGACAAGAGGAAACCCGCCCCGGCACGGGAACGTCCCGTTGCCTGGGCGGGTCCTGAAGGTGAGCGGCGGGCGACGGGCAGGAATCCCGCCGCCGGAACCGTCCGGGGTCCTCCGCAGGCCCTACGACTTGTCGTGGAACGGATCGAAGTCGTCGTACTCCTGCTTGGCCTCGTCCCGTTCGGCCTGCCGGTCGCGGCGGCGCTGGGCGGCCGGTCGGGGCTCCTCGAAGCGGTGGTCCTCGCCGCGCCGGCCGAGCATCTCCGCACCGGCGGTCACCGTCGGCTCCCAGTCGAAGACGACGGCGTTGTCCTCGGGGCCGATGGCGACACCGTCGCCGGTGCGGGCTCCGGCCTTCATCAGCGCCGCTTCCACACCGAGCCGGTTGAGCCGGTCGGCGAGGTAGCCGACGGCCTCGTCGTTGCTGAAGTCGGTCTGGCGGACCCAGCGTTCGGGCTTCTCGCCACGTACCCGGAACAGTCCTTCGTCCTCAAGGGTGACGGTGAACCCGGCGTCGTCCACGGCCTTGGGCCGGATGACGATGCGCGTCGACTCCGCCTTCGGACGGGCGGCCCGTGCCTCGGCCACCAACTGGGCCAGCGCGAACGACAGTTCCCGCAGCCCGAGGTGGGCGACGGCGGACACCGCGAAGACGCGGTAGCCGCGTGCCTCCAGGTCCGGCCGCACCATCTCGGCGAGGTCCCTGCCGTCCGGCACGTCGGTCTTGTTGAGGGCGACGACGCGGGGACGGTTGTCGAGACCGCCGTACTGCCGCAGCTCCTCCTCGATGATGTCGAGGTCGGAGACGGGGTCGCGGTCGGACTCCAGCGTCGCCGTGTCCAGCACGTGCACGAGCACACTGCACCGCTCCACGTGCCGCAGGAACTCGAGCCCGAGCCCCTTGCCCTGGCTGGCACCCGGGATGAGCCCCGGCACGTCGGCGATGGTGTAGACGGTCGAGCCGGCGGTGACGACCCCCAGGTTGGGCACCAGGGTGGTGAACGGGTAGTCGGCGATCTTGGGCTTGGCGGCGGAGAGCACGGAGATCAGCGAGGACTTGCCCGCACTCGGGTAGCCGACCAGCGCCACGTCGGCGACGGTCTTCAGCTCCAGGCCGATGTCCCGCAGATCTCCCGGCTCACCGAGCAGCGCGAACCCGGGTGCCTTGCGCCGCGCGGAGGCGAGGGCGGCGTTCCCGAGCCCGCCCCGGCCGCCCTGTGCGGCGACGTACGAGGTCCCGTGCCCCACCAGGTCGGCGAGCACATTGCCCGCCTTGTCCTGGACGACGGTCCCGTCCGGCACCGGCAGGACCAGGTCCTGGCCGTCCTTGCCGCTGCGGTTGCCGCCCTCGCCGGGCTTGCCGCTGGTGGCCTTGCGGTGCGGGGAGTGGTGGTAGTCGAGCAGGGTGGTCACGGACTGGTCGACGACGAGGATCACATCGCCGCCCCGCCCGCCGTTCCCGCCGTCCGGTCCGCCCAGCGGCTTGAACTTCTCACGGTGGACGGAGGCACAGCCGTGACCTCCGCTACCCGCGGCGACATGCAGCTCGACGCGGTCCACGAAGGTGGTCATGTGGGGTGCCTCCAGAGACAGTGAGGTGTACGTACGTATTTCCTGGTTAACACGCGAAAGGCGGACCCACCTTCCCGCCAGGGAAGTGAGGTCCGCCTCGCGAAAGCTTCCGATCAGGCGACCGGAACGATGTTCACGACCTTGCGGCCACGGTGGGTGCCGAACTGCACCGAACCGGCCTCCAGCGCGAACAGCGTGTCGTCGCCACCGCGGCCGACGCCGGCGCCCGGGTGGAAGTGGGTGCCACGCTGGCGGACGAGGATCTCACCCGCGTTGACGACCTGACCGCCGAAGCGCTTCACACCGAGCCGCTGGGCATTCGAGTCGCGACCGTTCCGGGTGGACGATGCGCCCTTCTTGTGTGCCATCTCTCCTCAGTCCCTTACTTCGCAGCCGTGGGGATCTCAGTGACCTTGATCGCCGTGTACTGCTGGCGGTGGCCCTGACGACGGCGGTAGCCGGTCTTGTTCTTGTAGCGCAGAATGTCGATCTTCTGGCCCTTGTGGTGGTCCACGACCTCGGCCTGGACCTTGATGCCACCCAGCACCCACGGGTCGCTGGTCACGGACTCGCCATCGACGAGGAGCAGGGTCGAGAGCTCGACCGTGTCGCCGACCTTGGCGGTGGAAATCTTGTCAACCTCAACGATGTCGCCGACAGCAACCTTGTGCTGGCGACCACCGCTGCGCACGATGGCGTACACGCGGATCTCACTCTCACTCGAAGAACGGCACCCCGCAGGCCAGCCACCCGACAGACACACGGGCAACCTCTCCCGAGCCAGTCCATGCACCCGGGAGGAAAAGGTTTACGGGGATGTGGCAGTCCTGATGGACAAGCCGACGGTCCAGGTTACGGTGCGTGGCCCCAAGGGGTCAAACCGGGCCCGGACCACCGATGACGGTGACGGGCGCCGGTGGACGGGGCCCCGCCCGGCGGGTCAGTTGCCGAGCAGGTGGGCGCGCCCGAACATGGTCGCCGCGACCCGTGCGGTCGGCGTGCCGGAGTCCAGGTCCGCACCGGCCTCCCGCAGTACCTCGACCACTTCGTCCGCGCCCTTGAACAGGGCGCCGGCGATGGGGGTCTGGTCCCGGGCGTTCCGCAGATCCGGGTCGGCGCCGAGCCGGATCAGGGCCCGCACGGTGTCGGCGTGGCCGTGATAGGCGGCGAGCATCAGCAGGGTGTTGCCGGCCGCATCGGTCACGTCCACCGGCAGCCCGTGCTCCACGAACTCCACCACCTGCTCGGTGCTGCCCTCGCGGGCCAGATCCATGGCGAGGGCCACGACGCGCTCCGTCTGCTCAGGTGTCAGACCATCCCTGCTCATGCGCATCTCTCCTGATCAAGCGGTAGTGCTGGTCAAGCGGTTGTGCCGGTCGTGCCCATGAGGGCATCGGGCGGTGACTGCGCCGTGCCCGGCGCGGGCCACTGTGTGGTCCACGCCGGGCACGGTGCGGGGCGTACCGCCTGTCCCCTTGAGCTACCGGGCTCAGAGGTTGCCGGCTGCCAGGGCCTCGATCGCCTTGCGGACTCCTTCGCCGTAGGCCGGGTCGGCCTGGGTGCAGTTGCCGATGTGCCGTTCCACGGTCTGCTCCGACGCGCCATTGATGGCGCGCGCCGTGTTCTCGAAGAGAACCTGCTGCTGCTCGGGGTTCATCAGGCGGAACAGGTTCCCGGGCTGCTCGAAGTAGTTGGCGTCGTCCTCACGGAAGTTGAACCGGTCGGCGACGGCACCCACGGCCTGGCTCGGCTCGCGGTAGGCCGGCTGCTCCTGCCAGCGGCCGTACGAGTTGGGCTCGATGCCCGGGGTGGCCCCCTGGTTGCCGTCGACCCGCATGGCGCCGTCGCGGTGGTAGGTGTTCACCGGGTTCTTCGCGGCGTTGACGGGGATCTGGTGGTGGTTCACGCCGAGGCGGTAGCGCTGGGCGTCGCCGTAGGAGAAGAGCCGGCCCTGCAGCATCTTGTCGGGCGAGTAGCTGATGCCCGGAACCACGTTCGCCGGGGTGAAGGCGGCCTGCTCGACGTCCGCGAAGTAGTTCACGGGGTTGCGGTTGAGCTCCCACTCGCCGACCTCGATCAGCGGGTAGTCCTTCTTCGACCAGACCTTGGTGAGGTCGAAGGGGTGGAAACGGTAGTTCTCCGCGTCGGCCTCCGGCATGACCTGGATGAACAGCTTCCACTTCGGGAAGTCGCCGTCCTCGATCGCGTCGAAGAGGTCGCGCTGGTGGGACTCGCGGTCCTTGCCGACGAGGGCCTCGGCCTCGGCGTCGGTGAGGTTCTTGATGCCCTGCTGGGTGCGGTGGTGGAACTTGACCCAGAACCGCTCGCCCTCGGCGTTGACCAGGCTGTAGGTGTGCGAGCCGAAGCCGTGCATGTGCCGGTACGAGGCGGGGATGCCGCGGTCGGACATCACGATCGTGACCTGGTGCAGGGCCTCGGGGAGGTTGGTCCAGAAGTCCCAGTTGTTCTCGGCGTCGCGGAGGTTGGTGCGCGGGTCGCGCTTCACCGCGCGGTTGAGGTCCGGGAACTTCAGCGGGTCGCGGAAGAAGAAGACCGGGGTGTTGTTTCCGACCAGGTCCCAGTTGCCCTCGTCCGTGTAGAACTTCAGGGCGAAGCCGCGGATGTCGCGCTCGGCGTCGGCCGCGCCGCGCTCACCCGCGACGGTGGAGAACCGGGCGAACATCTCGGTCTTCTTGCCGACCTCGGAGAAGATCTTCGCGCTCGTGTAGCGCGTGATGTCGTGGGTCACCGTGAGAGTGCCGAACGCGCCCGAGCCCTTGGCGTGCATCCGGCGCTCCGGGATGACCTCGCGGTCGAAGTGCGCGAGCTTCTCCAGGAACCACACGTCCTGCAGGAGCATCGGACCGCGCGGACCGGCCGTCAGGGAGTTCTGGTTGTCGGCAACCGGCGCGCCGGCAGCCGTCGTCAACGGCTTCTGGTTGTTCTCGGTCAAAGCTCGCTCCTCGGTGAGTGGTTCTTCGCTTGGAATGAAGGCCTGCGGTCCTGGCCGTCCGAGTATCCGCGCAAGCCGCTCCGCGGCCCGCATCGCATACCCTACGTTGGACAAGGTCTAAGTCAAGGCGACTTTCAGAACCATACCTGTTCTTGAGCTGGGTTCCATCGCTGGTTAGGGTGACATGCATGAGTGATCTCTTGAAGAGGCTTCGGGAACGTGGCTGGCGCCTGACCGCACAGCGGCGTGTCGTCGCCGAGGTCCTCGCCGGAGACCACATCCACCTGACCGCCGACGAGGTGCACGCGCGGGCCACGGAGCGGCTGCCCGAGATCTCCCGGGCTACGGTCTACAACACCCTGGGCGAACTGGTGTCCCTGGGCGAGCTCCTCGAGGTCTCGACCGACCACCGCGCCACGCGCTACGACCCGAACGCGCACCGTCCCCATCACCACCTGCTCTGCGACCGCTGCGGAACGATCCGCGACGTGCACCCGACGGGCAACGCCCTCTCGGCCCTTCCGGAGCCGGAACGCTTCGGATACACGGTCTCCGACGTCGAGCTGACGTACCGCGGCATCTGTCCGAACTGCACGGCGTGATGCCGGGGCCGGGGCGCGGCCGAAGGCGGCGGCCGGCGCGCCAGGGCCCGGGACACCCGTCCCGGCCACGGTGTCCTACGGGGCGGGCCGGCGTTCGAGGTCCGGCCCGAGGGGAACGTGGAGAGGCGCGGAAACCGGGTGTCACCGGTGTCCGCGCCTCTCCACGTGCCGCCCTGTCGGGCGGGTCCTGATCAGTCCTCCGTCGACGCCGTGACCGAGGGCGACGGCTGCTGGGCCGCTGCCGCGGTCTTCTTCGCCGTCGTCTTCTTGGCGACCGCCTTGGTGGTCTTGGCGGCTGCCTTCTTGGCCGTCGTCTTCTTGGCGGCGGTCTTCTTGACCGCCGTCTTCTTGGCCGTCACCTTCTTCGTGGCGGCCTTCTTCGCCGTGGCCTTCTTGGCCGCCGTGCGGGCGGTCTTCTTGGCCGGAGCCGTCTCGTCCGCGACTTCCTCGGCGGGCGCCGCCTCGGCGGTGACCGGCGCCTCGTCCGCGGTGGCCGACGGGACGACCACGACGGCCGCCTCCTCGGACGCGGTGGACGCGGTGGACTTTCGCACCGCGCGGCGGCGCGGGCGCGGCGGCGCGGCGGCCTCGGCAGTCGCCTCGGGCGCGGCGGCCGAGGGCTGCTCGGCCACCGGCTCGGGCGTCGACGGAGCGGCCGTGGGCGCGGCCTCCGCGACCGTCACCACCGTGGCCTCCGCACTCGCCGGGGAACCGGCCGGAGCGGACACCTTGCGGGTGGCCCGGCGACGCGTACGGCCCTGGGGAGCGGCCACCTCGGCGGGGACTTCGGCGGGGGCCTCGACGACCGGGGCCTCGGCGGTGGCCGGTACGGCGTACGCCTCGGCGGCCGGCTCCGGCTGCACCGGACGCGCGGCTTCCTGTACGGCCGTCGTGTCCTGAACCGTCGGCGCCTCAGCCGTCGGCTCCTCCGCGGCGGACCCGCCCCTGCTCTCGGCGGCGGCCGGCTCGCGACGGCGCTCCTCGCGCCTCGGCGCGCCCGCCGGGGCCGAGACCCTGCGGCTCGCCCGGCGGCGGGTGCGTCCGCGGGTGGCCGCGGCCTCCGCCTCGGCGGCGCTGCTGTACAGCTCCTCGTCGGGGGTGTACTCAGGCGCCGGAAGCGCGACCGGTTCGGCGGCCTCGGCCGCGACCTCGGCCTCCGTCTCCGCGTCCGCCTCCTGCTCCGCCGTCGGGACGAGATCGGTCTCGTACTCGTGGGCGTGCTCCTCGGCACCGGCCCGCGCCCGCTTCCTGCGCCTGCCGCCGCCCCCGAGGGAGGTGGGCTGGTCCAGGTGGACGATGACACCGCGCCCGTTGCAGTGGACGCAGGTCTCCGAGAACGACTCCAGCAGACCCTGGCCGACCCGCTTACGGGTCATCTGCACCAGGCCCAGCGAAGTCACCTCGGCGACCTGGTGCTTCGTACGGTCCCGGCCCAGGCACTCCAGCAGACGCCGCAGCACGAGGTCCCGGTTGGACTCGAGGACCATGTCGATGAAGTCGATGACGATGATGCCGCCGAGGTCGCGCAGCCTCAGCTGACGCACGATCTCCTCGGCCGCCTCCAGGTTGTTCCTGGTGACCGTCTCCTCGAGGTTGCCGCCCTGACCGGTGAACTTGCCGGTGTTGACGTCGATGACGACCATCGCCTCGGTCCGGTCGATCACCAGCGAACCTCCGCTGGGCAGCCAGACCTTCCGGTCGAGCGCCTTGGCGAGCTGCTCGTCGATCCGGTACGTGGCGAAGACGTCGACCTCGCTGGTCCACCTCTGCAGCCGGTCGGCCAGGTCGGGCGCGACATGCGCGACGTACCCGTGGACGGTCTCCCACGCCTCGTCACCGCTGACGATGACCTTGGAGAAGTCCTCGTTGAAGATGTCCCGCACGACCCGGACGGTCATGTCCGGCTCGCCGTACAGCAGCGTCGGCGCGTTCGAGCTGCCTCCGCTCCTGGACTTCTTGCGGATCTCCTCCCACTGCGCCTGCAGCCGCTCGACGTCCCGGCGCAGCTCGTCCTCGCTCGCGCCCTCCGCGGCGGTGCGCACGATGACGCCCGCGTCCTCGGGGACGATCTTCTTGAGAATGGTCTTCAGCCGGGCCCGCTCGGTGTCGGGCAGCTTGCGGCTGATGCCGGTCATCGAGCCCTCGGGGACGTACACGAGGTAGCGGCCCGGGAGGGAGACCTGGCTGGTCAGACGGGCGCCCTTGTGGCCGATCGGGTCCTTGGTCACCTGGGCGAGGACCGACTGGCCGGACTTGAGCGCGGCCTCGATCCGGCGCGGACCGTTGGCCATGCCCAGCGCCCCGAAGTTGACCTCACCGGCGTAGAGCACGGCGTTGCGGCCCTTGCCGATGTCGAGGAAGGCGGCCTCCATCGACGGCAGCACGTTCTGCACCTTGCCGAGGTACACGTTGCCGACGTACGAGGTGGCCTGCTCCTTGTTGACGTAGTGCTCGACGAGCACGCCGTCCTCCAGGACGCCGATCTGCGTACGGTCGCCGTACTGCCGGACCACCATGACGCGCTCGACGGCCTCGCGGCGGGCCAGGAACTCTGCCTCGGTGATGATCGGGACGCGCCGGCGGCCCTGCTCACGGCCTTCCCGGCGGCGCTGCTTCTTCGCCTCCAGACGCGTGGAGCCCTTGATGGACTGCACCTCGTCCGACGGCTCGGAGGCCTTGCGCGGCTCGCGGACCTTGACGACGGTGCGCTCGGGGTCGTCGCCGAAGGCCTCGGCCTCGCCACCACTGTCCCCGGCCCGGCGGCGCCGGCGACGACGGCGCCGGCTGCTGCTGGAGCCGCCCGCGACGCCCGTGTCGTCACGGTCCTCGGCCGACTCGTCGGTGTCCTCCGCGTCGTCGGCGAACCCGTCGTCGGTGTCCTCGGTGTCCTGCTCGGCGTCGTCCCCGGGCTCGCCGCCCTCGGCGTCGGCGGACTCGCCGCGCCTGCGGCGACGGCCACCCCGGCGGCGGCGACGGCGGGAACCGGCCCCTTCGCCCTCGTCGTGGTCGTCGTCGGTGTGGTCCTCGGCCGACTCGTCGGTCTCCGCGTCCTCGTCCTCGTCGTCCTCGGTGCGGGCGTCGGGAGCGGGCTCGGTACGGGCGGCGGGGGCGGCCGGGGCCGCGTCGGTCTCGTCCGCCGCGCCCCGGCGGCGACGACGGCGGCGCGAGGCGGTGGGCTGCTCCTCCGGGAGCTCCTCGGTCTCCTCCGGCTGGTCGGGCTCCGGCGTACCGGCGGCCTCGGCGGCCGCTTCGGCGGCGGCCCGCTCCGGGGTCTGGAACTGGGGCTCGGTGAACACGGGAGCCTGGAAGACGGCGACCGGGGGACGCACGGGACGCTTCGACGTCTCGGCCTCGGCGGCCCCGGTCGCGGCGGATCCGGTGGCGGGCCGGGCGGGCTCGGCGAATCCGGCGGCGGCCTTGCGGACCGCACGGCGACGGCGGCGCGGAGCGGCGTCGTCCGCGGCGGGCGTCTCGGAGGTTGCGGTCTCTCCGGTGGACTCGGTCACGGGAGCCTTCGCCTCCTCGGCGGGGGAGGCCGCGGCCTCGGCGGGCGAAGCGGTCGGGGCGGCCTGCGCGGACTCACCCGCGTCGATGACGGCAGCGTCCTGTGCCGTCTCGGCGGTCGCGGGCGCGGAGACGCGACGCGAGGCACGACGCCGGGTGCGGCGGGGGGCCGCGTCCTCGGCGGTGTCGGTGTCGGTGGTGTCAGCGGCGTTCGTGGCGTCGGCAGCGGCGCTTGCAGTGCTCGCGGCGTCTGCGGTGCTCGCGGTCACGGCGCTCTCCGCCGGTTCGGCGGTCCCGGTGGCGGTGGCCGTCGGCGAGGTCACGCGGCGCGTCGCACGACGGCGCGCACGCGGCGGGGCGGCATCCGTCGACGGCGTCGCGTCCCCGGCGGCCGGAGCGGCGGGGGTCTCGGTCGTCGGTACGACGGTCTCGGCGGCCTCGGCGGCCTCCGTCGACGCCGGTGCCCCGGCGGATGAGACCGGGCGGCGCACCACACGCCGACGCCGGGGCGGAGCGGCGGTATCCGTGGCGGCCGGCGCCTCTTCGGTGGCTGCCGTCGGCTCCGCGGCGGCCTCGGCCTCGACGCCTTCCTTGGCCGCGAGCTCGTCGTTCTCGTCGATCTCGGCCAGCGACTCGGCGGCCGGTATGGCCGGCGTGACGGTCTCGGCCTCCGTGCCGGTGCCCGCCGCGGGCGGGCCGGCCGGCCGGGACGCGGCCCGGCGCCGGCGGCGCGGCGGCAGGGTGTCGCTGGGGCTGTTCGGTTCGGAGCCCTCTGTGGGCTCGGTCGGTTCGAGCATGCGGGGGTTTCTCCCGTCAGGCTCCCGGGCGCCGCACCTGGTCCGGCGATGCCGGTGACGTCCGCGGTTCGCGCGAAGCGCGTGTACCGCCGTCCGGGGCGCGGGCGCCGCACGGGAACTCTCTGTGTCCTGTCTCACCGGTTCCGTACACCGAATGCGCACGGCCTGGCGAAAGTCTTGTGGTGGATGCGCTGCCCGACCCAGGTGGCTCCCGAGGTACGAGGGCGACGCTACGACGTCCGTCCCTACGCGGAACCTTCCTTACGCCGGCACCGTCGCGGTGGCAGTGGCACCGGCCGGATGTGGCTCGGTCGCTGCTGCCTCGCGGTCGGGCGCGAGCGGGTCGGTCACCGTGCCGGTCTCTTCATCGAGCAGCCCCTGCGCCAGCCTGGTCACCGCTGCGGGGACCGGCGGCGCCAGATCGGCCACGGCGCGGAGGCCGGACAGGACGTCGTCGGGTCGAACGGCAGGCGTCACGTGCCGAACAACCAGCCGCAGTATCGCACAGGGCCGGCCGGTCGGCCTATCAGCCGGTGAAGAGGGCGTTTCCACGCTCTCCAGTTCCACGACCGCGGAACGGGCGTCGAACGTACGGACGCCGCTCTTCGTCCGGCGCTGCACCTCGACGGTCTCCGCCGCCTTGAAGGCGTCCACCGCTCGGCGGGCCTCCTCGGCGTCGACGCCGTCCAGCCGCAGCTCCCACACCGAGGCCGTGAGCCGGTCGGCGAGCCCCGAGGTGCGGGCCTCGGCCGCCTCCACGATGTCGAGGCCGGTGGGCAGCGACTCGTCGAGGAGCGTTCTGAGCAGTTCCGGATCGCGCTCCTGAGTGAGCGCGATCTCGAGGTACTCCGCCTCACTGCCCGTGCCGGTGGGTGCGGCATTGGCGTACGACACCTTCGGGTGCGGCGTGAACCCCGCCGAGTACGCCATCGGCACCTCGGCACGGCGCAGCGCGCGCTCGAAGGCACGCTGGAAGTCACGGTGGCTGGTGAACCGGAGGCGGCCGCGCTTGGTGTAGCGCAGTCGGATGCGCTGCACCGCGGGTGCGGGCGGCGGGCCTTCGGGCTGTCGCTTGCCCAGTGTCGTTCAGTCCTTCGTGAGTGCGGTCGTACTGCTACCAAGAGTACGCGTGTCACCGCCGATAGGTTCCCGTCGGTCCTCGCCCCGTGCCGGCCGCTATTCCCCGACCAGCATCCGGCGGAGGTCGGCGCGCGCCTGCCGCAGTGTCAGGCGCGCGGAGGCGAGGGACTGCCGTACGGCCCGCCCCACGGCACGCGCCGCCGTGGCGGCGGGCCGCAGCACCATGTCCCGCACCACATGTCCCACCGGCGTCAGCACACGCGTGTACACCCAGCGCACCGGTTCCACGACGACCCACCGGAAGAGGGCTCTCAGGAACCGCCCCACCGCGAGCGAGACGTACCCGGCGACCCGCCAGGCATGCCCGAGGGCGTTCCAGATCTCCCGCGCGACGACGGCGAGCACCCGCCCGACCGGCACCAGAACCCAGCGCCACACGGCGAGCAGGGGCAGCACGAACAGGATCCGGGTGATCCAGTACAGCCCCGTACCGATGCCGGTGACAAGCATGACCACCAGCCACGCCAGCCCCTTCGCGCACCGGGCGACGGCATGCCCGACGGGCGTGAGCACCCACGTGTACAGCCACACACCGGGCACGACGACGAGGTACCGCGTGAGCCAGGAGAGGGCCGCGAACACCCCGAGTCCGATCACGGCCGACACGGACCCGATCCCGCGCAGCACCCACATCACCCCGTGCCCGAGGGGCGTCAGCACGCGCGCGTACAGCCACACCAGCGCGCGCCCGACCGGCACGAGCACGTACCGGTACAGCCACCCGGCAGGCACGACGACCACCAGGTTCCCGAGCCACGCGAGCGCTCTGCCGAGCGGCACGAGGACATACCGCCACAGCCCCACCAGCGGCCACACGAAGACCGCGCGCCCGGCCCACAGCAGCGCCCGCCCGAGCGGGCGGAACACGGCGCGGCCCAGCCACCGCGCGGCGCCGGCACACGCGTCCCACACCAGCCGCACCGGCAGGACCACGAGGAACACGACGACGCGCACCGGCAGGCGGATCGCCACGACCAGACATCCCTCGCCCGCCGCCGCCGGCTGCTGCGGCGGATGCCGGTGTACGGGCGGTGCCGGCCTCTCGGCGTCCAGCTTCTTCAGGTCCATGGAAGTGAGGACGCCCCGGCACGCCATTCGGATGCACCGGCACCACCCCCACACACCGAGCACTCACAAATCTACAATGCTGTAGAACTCGGCTCTGGAGTGTCACCGCTGCGCGAACCCGCCGGCCCGTCCGCACCATGGGCATGGCGCGCGGCACAAAGGAGCAGATACAGCACGATGAACGACCACCCTGCCCCCACGGGCGCCACGCCCCGGCCCCAGCCCCTGCGTCACGTCCTGGCGCAGCGAGCCCGCGCCCTCACCGAAGCCCGCTGGTTCGCCCTGTCCGTCTTCACCCTGATCATCGCCAACGCGGTCCTGCTCGGAGCCGAGACCTACAGCGGACTCGCCCGCGACTGGCACCGCTGGTTACCTCTCGCCGAACACCTCTGCCTCGCCGCCTTCACCGTCGAGATAGCCGTGCGCGCCTGCGCCCACGCCGACCGCCCCCGCGACTTCTTCCGCGATCCCTGGAACCTCTTCGACCTGGCCGTCATCGCCTGCGCGTTCCTGCCCCTCGTCCGCGAGAACACCACCGTCCTGCGGCTCCTGCGGCTCGCCCGCGTCCTGCGCACCGCCCGCTTCCTGCCCCAACTGCGCATCGTCATCGTGGCGGTGGCCCGCAGCCTGCCCGGCACCGTCAGTTTCCTGCTGGTGGGCACGCTCCTGCTGTACGTCTATGCCATGGTCGGCTGGGTCTTCTTCAGCGAGGCGAACCCGGGCCAGTACGGCTCACTCGGCCGCGCCGCCCTCACCCTCTTCCTGCTGATGACCCTGGACGGCCTCGGGGACGCCGTCCACGCGGGCCTGGAGGTCTCCCGCTGGAGCATCGTCTACTACGCCTCCTACGTACTGATCGCCTCGTTCGTCCTGGTCAACGTCCTCATCGGAGTCGTCATCAACTCCCTGGACGAGGCCCGCGAACTGGAACGCGAACAGTCCCCCGCCCCTGACTCCCCATCGGCCCCTGCCCCGATCCGCACCACGATTCCGGCCCCGATTCCGGCCCCGGCCCCGGCCCCGGCCCCGGATCCTGCCGTGGACCTGCGTACCCGCATCGCCATCGCCAGAAGGGCCTTGGACGATCTGGAAGCCGTCCTCCCGCCCCGCCTCGCCACCCAGCCACCCGAGCCGGCCCTCGCACCCGACCCGGCACGTCCGTAACACCGCGCCCCCGTCGCGGGCCGCGAACGCCAGTGGGGCCACTCCGATGTTCCGGAGTGGGCCCACTGGACGTCTCAGGACGACGGCTCAGGACGTCGCACCGCTGGGAGCGGGCGCCGCGTTCTTCACCGTCAGCGGGAGCAACTTCTTGCCCGTCGGTCCGATTTGAATACTTGTGTCGAGCTGAGGGCACACGCCGCAGTCAAAACACGGGGTCCAGCGGCAGTCCTCGACCTCTGTCTCGTCGAGGGCGTCCTGCCAGTCCTCCCAGAGCCAGTCCTTGTCGAGTCCGGAGTCGAGGTGGTCCCAGGGGAGGACCTCCTCGTAGGCGCGTTCGCGGGTGGTGTACCAGTCGAGGTCCACGCCGAACTGGGCCAGGGACTTGTCGGCGCAGCGCATCCAGCGGTCGTAGGAGAAGTGCTCGCGCCAGCCGTCGAAGCGGCCGCCGTCCTCGTAGACCGCGCGGATGACCGCGCCGACGCGGCGGTCGCCGCGGGAGAGCAGGCCCTCGATGATGCCGGGCTTGCCGTCGTGGTAGCGGAAGCCGATGGAGCGGCCGTACTTCTTGTCTCCGCGGATCTTGTCGCGCAGCTTGGTCAGGCGGGCGTCCGTCTCCTCGGCCGAGAGCTGCGGGGCCCACTGGAAGGGGGTGTGCGGCTTGGGGACGAAGCCGCCGATGGAGACCGTGCAGCGGATGTCGCCCGAGCCGGAGACCTCACGGCCCTTCTGGATGACGTTCATCGCCATGTCGGCGATCTGGAGGACGTCGTCGTCGGTCTCGGTGGGCAGGCCGCACATGAAGTACAGCTTCACCTGCCGCCAGCCGTTGCCGTAGGCCGTGGCGACGGTCCTGATCAGGTCGTCCTCGGAGACCATCTTGTTGATGACCTTGCGCAGGCGCTCCGAGCCGCCCTCGGGGGCGAAGGTGAGGCCGGAACGGCGGCCGTTGCGGGTCAGCTCGTTGGCCAGGTCCACGTTGAAGGCGTCCACACGGGTGGAGGGCAGCGAGAGGCCGACCTTGTCCTCTTCGTAGCGGTCGGCGAGGCCCTTGGCGATGTCGCCGATCTCCGAGTGGTCGGCGGAGGAGAGGGAGAGGAGGCCGACCTCCTCGAAGCCGGTGGCCTTGAGGCCCTTTTCGACCATGTCGCCGATGCCCGTGATGGAGCGCTCGCGCACCGGGCGGGTGATCATGCCGGCCTGGCAGAAGCGGCAGCCGCGGGTGCAGCCGCGGAAGATCTCCACCGACATGCGTTCGTGGACCGTCTCGGCGAGCGGGACGAGGGGCTGCTTGGGGTAGGGCCACTCGTCGAGGTCCATGACCGTGTGCTTGGAGACGCGCCACGGGACGCCCGACCTGTTCGGTACGACGCGGGCGATGCGGCCGTCGGGAAGGTACTCGACGTCGTAGAAGCCGGGGACGTACACGCCGCCGGTCCTGGCCAGGCGGAAGAGGAGTTCCTCGCGGCCGCCGGGGCGGCCCTCCTCCTTCCAGGCCCGGACGATCCGGGTGACCTCGAGGACGGCCTGCTCGCCGTCGCCGAGGACGGCGCAGTCGATGAAGTCGGCGATCGGCTCGGGGTTGAACGCGGCGTGGCCGCCGGCCATGACGATCGGGTCGTCCAGGCCGCGGTCCTTGGCCTCGAGCGGGATGCCGGACAGGTCCAGGGCGGTGAGCATGTTGGTGTAGCCGAGTTCGGTGGAGAAGCTCAGGCCGAACACGTCGAAGGCCTTGACCGGGCGGTGGCCGTCGACCGTGAACTGGGGGACGCGGTGCTCGCGCATCAGCTCCTCCAGGTCCGGCCAGACGCTGTAGGTGCGTTCGGCGAGGACGCCGTCCTGCTCGTTGAGCACCTCGTAGAGGATCATGACGCCCTGGTTGGGCAGTCCGACCTCGTACGCGTCGGGATACATGAGTGCCCAGCGGACGTCGCAGCTGTCCCAAGGCTTGACCGTGGAGTTGAGCTCTCCGCCGACGTACTGGATCGGCTTCTGCACATGCGGGAGCAGAGCTTCGAGCTGTGGGAACACAGACTCGGCGGCTTCGGCAGGCATCTCGGGAACCTTTGTGTGCGGGCCGGGGTTCCCCCGGCCGGGGCTGGGGGCGGGTGACCACCCAGCCTAACCCGGTTGGGGAGGTCCCCCCGCACGCCGGCCGGAGGCGGTGGACGGCGTCAGAAGTCGGTGCTGTTCCTGATGGATGTCCAGGTTTCCGGGAGCGCCGCCTCGGCGATCTCCGCGCGGCGTTCCTCGTGTCCGTAGAGCAGGCCGTGGGTGAAGGCGCTCTCCCCCGCCGCGTGGGCGACGGCGGACAGTTCGCGCAGGGTCCGGCGGGCCATGACGCTGTCCTGGTGGTCGCCGAGCAGGCCCTGGAGCGCCTTCATGTTCTTGACCAGGTCCTTGGCGGGAGCCTTGAGGGCCGGGCCGGCTGCCTCGGCGGCGTAACGGGTGCGCTTGGTCTTCTTGCGGGCCTCGTGGACGGCGACGTCGCGGTCGTGGCCGGGTGGGAGGTCCAGGGCCTGGGTGACTAGGCCGGACACCTTGGCGAGGTCCTTGCTCACGTCCTTGGCGAGGACCTTGCCCGGGTCGCCCGCGGCCTTCTTCCGCAGGGGCGGGTCGGCCAGCAGGGCATCGAGGGTGTCGAGCAGGGTGAGGTAGCGGCGGGAGTCGAGGACGGCGGTGACCTTGCCGTGGGCTCCTCTGTGGCCGGTCTCGGACCAGGCGGTCAGCCGCTCGCGGACGGGGCCGGAGACAAGGGCGTCGGGCAGTTCGTCCAGGGCCGACAGCAGGCGCTCGGCGAGTACTTCCTGGTCGCGGTCCAGGCCGAGTTCGGCGGCCAGCCACTTCAGGTCGACGCCGATCGGGTCGGTGGTCTCCCGGTCCAGGACGGACCGGAAGGAACGGAAGGTGCTGCGCAGGCGGCGGGTGGCGACCCTCATGCGGTGCACGGAGTCGGGTACGTCCTGGCGTACCGCGGGGTCGAGTTCGACGAGCGCGTCCCGCTGGGCGCGGACGTAGGCGAGGACGTGGTCACCGGCGGTGACGGGTTTCCCGACCGGGCGGCTGCGGTGCTTCTGCTTCGGTGCCGCGGCCGGGGCGGGTGCGGGAACGGGGGCGACTTCCTCGGAAAGGCCGGTCGGTGCGGTCTCGGCAAGGGCTCGCGCCAGTTTGGAGGGCGCCTTCGACGGGCGGATGCCCGCCTTGCGGAGCCGTTTGTCGACCTTGTCGAGGAAGGCGGGGTCGCCGTCGTGGGCGAGTTCGACCTCGATCTCGGTCCACCGGGCGGTGCCGCCGTTGCCGGTGAGACGTTCGGCGCGCACGGCGTCGACGCTGATCTCGGCGAGGAGCCGGCCGGCGGCGTCGAGGAGGTGGCGCAGGTCCCGGTCGGAGCGCAGCCGGACCACGGGGCTCAGTTCGGTGTCGCGGACACGGGAGCGGACGAGCCGGGCGAGGCTCTCCGGGAGGGTGTCGGAGAGCGGGGCGTGGATCTCGTCGCGCACGCCGGGGGCCACGGGGAACTTCAGGTGCCAGCCGGCGTCGGAGCCGCCGGTGCGCCTGCGGAGGGTGAGGGAGGCGGCGGCGAGGCGCTCGTCGGCGGTGTCGTAGTAGGTGGCGTCGAGGTGGGCCACACCCCGGTCGATGATGGACTCGACACCGGGAACGCCGGTCAGGTCGGGAAGTCCACTGTCGCCTGACTCGTACTTTCGCTCGACTTCTCGCTTTGTGTCCGTCATGACCCGAATCTACTCGTCGCCGGTGGTCCCACCGATCGGTTTCCCCGGTCGGTGCCGGGGAAACCGATCGGTGGGACGAGGAGGCCTGTGGGCCGGATCGGCCGGATCGGGTTAAGCGGACAGCGGGCGTTGCAGTCTGATCGACTGCAGGAGGCCCACGGCCAGCCACACCGCGAACATCGACGAGCCGCCGTAGGACACGAACGGCAGGGGCAGACCGGTGACCGGCATGATGCCGAGGGTCATGCCGATGTTCTCGAAGGACTGGAAGGCGAACCAGGCGACGATGCCGGCGGCGACGATGGTGCCGTACAGGTCGGTGGTGTCGCGGGCGATGCGGCAGGCGCGCCACAGGATGATGCCGAGCAGGACGATGATGAGCCCGCCGCCGACGAAGCCGAGTTCCTCTCCGGCGACGGTGAAGACGAAGTCGGTCTGCTGCTCGGGCACGAACTGGCCGGTGGTCTGCGAGCCCTCGAAGAGTCCGGAGCCGGTGAGACCGCCGGAGCCGATGGCGATGCGGGCCTGGTTGGTGTTGTAGCCGACGCCGGCGGGGTCGAGCTCGGGGTTGGCGAAGGCGGCGAAGCGGTTGATCTGGTACTCGTCGAGCACCCCGAGCTGCCAGACGGTGATCGCGCCGATCGCGCCGGTGCCGATCAGGCCGAAGATCCACCGGTTGGAGGCGCCGGAGGCGAGCAGGATGCCGAGCACGATGACGACCATGACCATGACCGAACCGAGGTCGGGCATCAGCATCACGACCAGCATGGGGACGGCTGCCAGTCCCAGTGCCTGGAGGACCGTGCGGTGGTCGGGATGGGGCTTGTCGCCCGCGTCGACACGGGCGGCGAGCAGCATCGCCATGCCCAGGATGATCGTGAGCTTCACGAACTCGGAGGGCTGGATCGAGAAGCCGCCGCCGAGCTTGATCCAGGAGTGGGCGCCGTTGATGGTGGAGCCCAGCGGGGTGAGCACCAGCAGGATCAGCAGGATCGAGAAGCCGTAGAGGACCGGCACGGCGGTGCGCAGGGCGCGGTGGCCGAGCCAGAGCATGGCGATCATCAGGGCCAGGCCGATGCCGGTGTTCAGCCAGTGCCGGATCAGGAAGTAGTACGGGTCGCCCTGGTTGATCTCGGTGCGGTTGCGGGTCGCCGAGAAGACCAGGAGGGAGCCGAGCAGCGACAGGGCGATCGCGGCCAGCAGTATCGGCCAGTCGAGGCGCCGGGCCAGGGAGTCGCGGGCGAAGAGCCGCGTCCAGCCGGCTCGCTCGGGTCCGTATCCGGAGATGTGGAAGCTGTTGACTCCGCCGGTCATGTCGCCGCCCTCCGGCCTGCCGCGCGGCGCGCCCGGAGGGCGCCGCGCCGATGTCCGTCGCCCTGTGGTCCGTCGCCCGTCCGTCCGTCGCCTGACGGCCGGTCACCCTGTCTGCCGCCGCCCCGCCGTGCGCCGCCCCGCCGTGCGTCGCGGCGGCGGGTGTCGCGGTTGACGGGCGGGGGCGTGGTCGTGGTCGCGCCCTGCTCCTGGCCGTCGGGTGCCTGCTCGCTCTCCGCGGCGGCCCTCTGGTCCTTGGCCGGGTCCTTGGAGATCTTCGGGGAGACGATGGTGCCGTCCGTCCTGACCTTGGGCAGCGTCTTCTGCGGGGTGGGCAGCAGTGCCCTCTTCTTGTCGATGGCGCCGTCCGGGGAGACGCCGTACAGCGCGTTGTAGATGTTGCGCACGGCGGGGCCCGAGGCGCCGGAGCCGGTACCACCCTGGGAGATCGTCATGACGACCGCGTAGTCCTTGGTGTAGGTGGCGAACCAGGAAGTGGTCTGCTTTCCGTAGACCTCCGCGGTGCCGGTCTTGGCGTGCATCGGGATCTCGTCCTGCGGCCAGCCGCCGAACCGCCAGGCGGCCGTACCGCGGGTGGCGACGCCCTCGAGGGCTCCGTCCATTTCCGCGAGGGTCTTCTTGGTCACCGGCAGCTTGCTCTGCGCCTCGGGCTCGATCTCCGTGACCTGCTTGCCGTCGGGGCTGATGACGGCCTTGCCGACGGTGGGCTGGTAAAGCGTGCCGCCGTTGGCGAGGGCCGCGTAGACGGAGGCCATCTGGATGGGGGTGACGAGGGTGTCGCCCTGGCCGATGGAGTAGTTGACGGAGTCACCGGCGCGCAGGCGGTTGCCTTCGAGGCAGTTCTCGTAGGCGATCTGCTCGACGTAACTGCCGCCCTTCTTGCCGGACTTGCACCAGGCGTCCTTGTTGGCCTCCCAGTAGTCGAGCTTCCACTGCCGGTCGGGAACCCGGCCGGTGACCTCGTTGGGCAGGTCGATGCCGGTCAGCTCGCCGAGGCCGAACTGGTGGGAGGTCTTGTAGAACCAGTCCTTGGCGTTCTTCTTCGGCTTGTTGCCGCCGTCGCGCTTCCACTCCTCGTGGGCGAGGCGGTAGAAGACGGTGTCGCAGGAGACCTCGAGGGCACGGCCGAGGCTGATGGCGCCGTGGCTCTGGGACTCGAAGTTCTTGAAGACCTGGCCGCCGATGGAGTACGAGCTGGAGCACTCGTAGGGCCCGTCGAAGGAGTACCCGGCGTTGACCGCGGCGGCGGTCGGGATGACCTTGAAGATGGAGCCGGGTGCCGACTGGCCCTGGATGGCGCGGTTCAGCAGCGGGTAGTTGGAGTCCTTGCCGGTGAGGTTGGCGTAGTCCTTGCCGGAGATGCCGCCGACCCAGGCGTTGGGGTCGTAGCTCGGGTTGGAGGCCATCGCGACGACCCGGCCGGTCTTGGCCTCCATGACGACGACGGCCCCGGAGTCGGCCTCGTAGAGGCGGTTGGTGTTGCGGTCCATCTCCTTGCGGGCCTGCTTCATCGCCTCGTTCAGCTCGTACTCGGCGACCCGCTGGACACGGGCGTCGATGCTGGTGACGAGGTTGGCGCCGGGTTCGGCGGCGTCGGCCTCGGCCTCGCCGATGACCCGGCCGAGGTTGTCGACCTCGTAGCGGGTGACGCCGGCCTTGCCGCGCAGCTCCTTGTCGTACTCGCGCTCCAGGCCGGAGCGGCCGACCTGGTCGGAGCGCAGGTACGGCGAGTCGGTGTCCTGCGCCTTCTGGAGTTCGTCGTCGGTGACGGGCGAGAGGTAGCCGAGGACCTGGGCGGTGTTGGCCTGCCCGGGGGCCGCGTACCGGCGTACGGCCTGGGGCTCCGCGGTGATGCCGGGGAAGTCCTCGGCGCGCTCGCGGATCTGCAGGGCCTGCTTGGCGGTGGCCTCGTCGGTGATGGGGATGGGCTGGTACGGCGAGCCGTTCCAGCAGGGCTGGGGGGTCTCGGCGTCGCACAGCCGGACCTTCTCGATGACGTCCTTGGCGGGCATGCCGAGGACATCGGCGAGATTGGTGAGAACCGCCTTGCCGTCGTCCCGCATCTTCATGAGCTCGGTGCGGGAGGCGGAGACGACCAGCCGGGTCTCGTTGTCGGCGAGGGCCACTCCGCGGGCGTCCAGGATGGAGCCGCGGACCGCGGGCCGGACGACCTGCTGGACGTGGTTGCCGGAGGCCTTCTTGGCGTACTCGGCGCCCTCGCGGATCTGGAGGTACCACAGGCGCCCGCCGAGGGTGCCGAGGAGGGAGAGAACGAGAACCTGGATGACGACGAGCCGGATCTGGACCCGTGTGCTGCGCCCGGTCTCGGGAATGTTGGTCACGCGGCTTCCTCCCCCTCTCCGTGCGCGTACGACGGTGCGTGTACGACTGCTGTGCGTGCGACTGCTGTGCGTGCGACTGCTGTGCGTGCGACTGCTGTGCGTGCGACTGCTGTGCGTGCGACTGCTGTGCGTGCGACTGCTGTGCGTGCGACTGCCGTGCGTGCGAGTGCCACGTGTACGAGTGATGAACGGCGGGGCCGCCCGGCGGGGTTCCGCCGCCGTTCACCCTTTCCGGTGAAGTCCGGTCCGGAGCCCCCGGAGCCCCCGGAGTCCCCGGTGAAGTCCTGTTCGCTGAAGTCCCGCGAGGTCACAGGCGCTTCACCCCTTTGATGCGGCCCGCGCGGGCCACCCGTGCCCGCGCCGCCTTCGCGCGAAGGCCTCGCTGGGCGCCGATGCGCAGCCCGGTGCCGCCGGAGTTCCAGCCGGAGGCGAGGTCTGCGGACTTGGCGGAGTTGCTCTCGGCGAGCGGATCGTTCTCCGCGCGGCGGGCCAGGGCCATGACACCGGGGACGACGAACGGGGCGAGCAGCAGGTCGTACAGGGCTGCGCTGAAGAGCAGTCCGCCGAGGCCGACATGGCGGGCGGCGGTGTCACCGACGAGGGCACCGACGCCGGCGTAGAGCAGGGTGGAACCGACCGCGGCGGCGACCACCACGGCCATGGGGCCGGTCGCCGATCTCACCTGGCCGGACTCGGGCTTGACCAGCCCGGCGAGGTAGCCGATGACACACAGCACGAGGGCGTAGCGGCCGACGGCGTGGTCGGCGGGCGGTGCGAGGTCGGCGAGGAGCCCGGCGCCGAAGCCGATGAGGGAGCCGCCGACATGACCGTAGACCAGGGCGAGGCCGAGGACGGTGAGAAGGAGCAGGTCGGGAACGGCGCCCGGGAGGTGGAGGCGGGCGAGGACGCTCACCTGGATCACCAGGGCGACGACGATCAGCGAGCTGGAGAGCAGGATCCGGTTGACGCGCATGGGGTGACAGCTCCTACTGCTCTTGCTGGTCCTGGCCGCCGGCAGGGGCGGACGGTGTGACGGTCACCGTGACGGTCGGCGTGGGCGTCGGCTTCGGCTTCTTGGGCAGCACCGTGTCGCGCGGGTCCTGCTTCGGGGCCTGGACGACGACGCCGACGATGTCGAGCTTGGTGAAGCTGACGAACGGCGTGACGTAGAGGGTGCGGGTGAGATCACCGCCGGAGGGGTCGACGCGGGAGACGGTGCCGACGGGGACGCCGGGCACGAACGGCTTGTCGGCCTGGGAGCCGAAGGTGACCAGCCGGTCGCCCTTCTTGATCTCGGCCTTGCCGTTGAGGAGTTCGACGCGCAGGAGTTGGTCGCCCTGGCCGGAGGCGAAGCCGAGTTCGTCGCCGGCCTCCATGCGGGTGCCCACGGTGAAGTCGGGGTCGTTGGCGAGCAGCACGGTGGCGGTGTGCGGGCCGACGGTGGTGACCCGGCCGACGAGTCCGTCGCCGTTGAGGACGGTCATGTCGCGCTCGATGCCGTCGTTGGCGCCGACGTCGATGGTGATGGTCCAGGAGAAGCCCTGGGCCGCTCCTATGGCGATGATCTGGGCGCCCTTGATGCCGTACTGGCCCTGGCCGGCGACCTTCAGCACCTCGTCGAGCTGCTTGGTTCTGCTGCGGTTGCGGTCGTCACTGCCGAGTTCGGCCTTGAGCGCGGCGTTCTCCCGCTCGAGTGCGGCGAGCCGGTCGTGCCGGTCACCGGAGTCACGGACCGCGGCGACCGCGTTGCCGATCGGGTCGACCGCGCCGGACACTCCGTTCTCGATCGGGCCGAAGACCGTGGCCGCGGCCTGCCGGGCACCGTCGACCGGTGAATCCTCTCCGCCGCGGATGTCCACCGTGATCAGTGCGAAAGCGGTGGTGATCAGCAGCACCAGGAGCAGCCGGCTCTCTCGTGTGTCCCTCACGTGCGGCGGCCGTGCCTTCCTCGTCGAAACGGGTAGCGAGAACGGGAGTCGTCAGAAGTTGTCAGGAGCAGGAGTGGTCAGGAATGTTCGAGAGTCTTGGGGAACTGTCGGAAAGTATGAGTGGAGCTCATGTCTCTATATCAACGATCCGCCGTACGAGAGGAGTTCGTCCCGTACGGCGGAATCGAAGAGCTGTGTCATCTGCGCGGCTGGGCGTCCAGCACCTTCTGGAGCGCCTCGAACTCCTCGACGCACTTTCCGGAACCGAGCGCCACGCTGTCCAGCGGGTCCTCGGCGATGTGGATGGGCATGCCCGTCTCCCGGCGCAGCCGCTCGTCCAGACCGCGCAGCAGAGCGCCACCGCCGGTCAGCACGATGCCCCGGTCCATGATGTCGCCGGACAGTTCCGGCGGGCACTTGTCGAGAGTGGTCTTGACGGCGTCCACGATCGAGTTGACGGGATCCTCGATCGCCTTGCGGACTTCGCCGGCGGAGATGACCACGGTTTTGGGCAGCCCGGAGACAAGGTCCCGGCCGCGGATCTCGGTGTGTTCGTCGGAGTCGAGGTCGTACGCCGAACCGATGGTGATCTTGATCTGCTCGGCCGAGCGCTCACCCAGCAGAAGGGAGTACTCCTTCTTGATGTGCTGGATGATCGCGTTGTCCAGTTCGTCGCCCGCGACCCGGATGGACTGGGCGGTGACGATGCCGCCGAGGGAGATGACCGCGACCTCCGTGGTGCCGCCGCCGATGTCCACCACCATGTTGCCCGTGGCCTCGTGGACCGGCAGGCCGGAGCCGATGGCCGCGGCCATGGGCTCCTCGATGATGTGCACCTGGCGGGCGCCGGCCTGGGACGAGGCCTCGATGACGGCACGGCGCTCCACACCCGTGATGCCGGAGGGGACACAGACGACGACCCGTGGGCGGGCCAGATGGCGCCGCTTGTGGATCTTCAGAATGAAGTAGCGGAGCATCCGTTCGGTGATCTCGAAGTCGGCGATGACGCCGTCCTTCAGCGGACGGACGGCAACGATGTTGCCGGGGGTGCGCCCGATCATCTTCTTCGCCTCGGACCCGACCGCGAGGATGCCACCGGTATTGGTGTTGATCGCGACGACGGACGGCTCATTGAGTACGATTCCGCGACCCCTGACGTACACCAGCGTGTTGGCGGTCCCGAGGTCGACAGCCATGTCACGGCCGATGAACGACATAGAGTTCCCCATGAGGATTCGTCTGGCCTTCCCACTGGCTTTTGAGGGCTTTTCAGGTAGGCGAGGTGGGTGCGGTGACGCGAAGGCTTCCATCGTAGACGCGCCTTCGCGAACACGGCGCGAGGGTCTTCGCCATTGTCATCAGATGGCGGGTGCCGTTGCTTGTGGAGACGGGCCATCGGGGGCACTCGTTCCCCCGAACGCCGCTCGTATGTCAAAAAGGTCTGGGGGCAAAGCCCCCAGACCGTCGCCAGGCGGCCAAAACCGCAGCCCACGGCCGCTATGCGATTGTTATGCACGGCCCCGGCGGGTGATCGTTGCGCGTGGCCTTCGCACCACGTGTTGTACGCGTGTCGTACACAACCGTCGTACGCATTCGTTATGCCCGGCGGTTACGCCACATGGACCTACGCGGGCGATCGATACGCACGGCCGTCACGCACGCCGGCGATCGACAGGCACGGCCGATACCCGCGTGGCCGTCACACGCGGCCGATACGAACGGTGTTGCCCGCGACCGTCAGGCGCGGCCCGGGAAGAAGATCTTCACCTCGCGCTCGGCGGACTCCTCGGAGTCGGAGGCGTGGATCAGGTTCTCCCGGACGATGACACCGAAGTCCCCGCGGATCGACCCCGGGGCCGCGGCGACCGGGTCGGTCGGACCGGCCAGTTGACGCACACCCTCGATGACCCGCTCGCCCTCGACGATCATCACCACGACCGGGCCGGAGGCCATGAACTCCATCAGCGGCTCGTAGAACGGGCGGCCGATGTGCTCCGCGTAGTGCTGCTCCAGAATGGCACGGTCCAGGGTCCGCTGCTCCAGGGCGGTGAGCTGCCAGCCGGCCTTGCGCTCGATGCGGCTGATGATCTCGCCGGTCAGGCCTCGACGGACGGCGTCGGGCTTGAGAAGGACGAGGGTGCGCTGGGTCACGGCGGAGCTCCTTATGTTTCAAGGGTGGTGCGGGGTGGTGTGAAGGTTACCGGGCAGGGCTCCGGGCCTGTCACGCAGCGTCAGGCTGCTCGGCTCGGGCGGCGAACCGGGCCTTCGCCTCGTCGATCTTGCGTCCGTAGTGCACCGAGGCCCACCACAGCACCGCGAACAGCGCGCCCAGGATGAACATCATCGGGACGACGACGCCGGAGACGATCAGGACGATCTGCAGGGCCCAGCCGAGGGCGATGCCGCCGGGCCGGGTGATCACCCCGCACAGGGCCACGGACAGGAACATGGCGATGCCGCAGACCGTCCACACGGTTCCCGTCGCCAGGTCCGGGTCCTTCATCGCGACCAGTCCGGCGAAACCGATGACGAAGAACTCGCCGATCAGGGTCGACGCGCAGAGTGTACGCACGGTGTCTCAGCCCTTCCCCAGAAGCAGTCGGGCCTCGCCGACGGTGATGACGGAACCGGTGACGAGCACACCGGCGCCGGTGAACTCGCCCTCCTCCTCGGCGAGCGTGATCGCCGCCTCCAGCGCGTCGGGCAGCCGGGGTTCGACCTGGACGCGGTCCTCGCCGAACACCTCGACGGCGATCCCCGCCAGTTCGTCGGCGTCCATCGCGCGGTGGCTGGAGTTCTGCGTGACGACGACCTCGGCGAAGACCGGCTCGAAGGCCTCCAGCAGCCCGCGCACGTTCTTGTCGCCGCTCGCGCCGACCACGCCGATGAGCCGGCTGAACTGGAACGCCTCCCCGATCGCCCCGGCCGCGGCCCGCGCGCCCGCCGGGTTGTGGGCGGCGTCCAGCACGACGGTGGGCGACCGGCGTACGACCTCCAGCCGGCCCGGTGAGGCGACGGCGGCGAAGGCCTTGCGGACGGTGTCGATGTCCAGCGGCTCGGCGCGCTGGGCGCCGACGCCGAAGAACGCCTCCACGGCGGCGAGCGCCACGGCGGCGTTGTGCGCCTGGTGGGCGCCGTGCAGCGGCAGATACACCTCGGGGTACTCGCCGCCGAGGCCGCGCAGGGTCACCTGCTGGCCGCCGACGGCTACCTGCCGGGCGACGACGCCGAACTCCAGCCCTTCCCGGGCCACGGTCGCGTCGGCCTCGACGGCCTTCCTCAGCAGCACCTGGGCCGCGTCGACCGGCTGCTGGGCCATGATCACCGTCGCGTCCGGCTTGATGATGCCGGCCTTCTCGGTGGCGATCTCGGCGGGCGTGGTGCCGAGCCGGTCGGTGTGGTCGAGGTCGATCGGCATCACCACGGCGACGCTGCCGTCGATCACATTGGTGGCGTCCCAGCTGCCGCCCATGCCGACCTCGACCACGGCGACGTCCACCGGCGCGTCGGCGAAGGCCGCGTACGCCATGCCGGTGAGCACCTCGAAGAAGGACAGCCGGTGCTCCTGCTGCGCGTCGACCATCTCGATGTACGGCGCGATGTCCCGGTACGTCTCCACGAACCGCTCGGCGGAGACCGGCGCGCCGTCGAGGCTGATCCGCTCGGTGACCGACTGGACGTGCGGCGAGGTGTAGCGCCCGGTGCGCAGTTCGAAGGCGCCGAGGAGGGCCTCGATCATGCGGGCGGTGGACGTCTTGCCGTTGGTGCCGGTGATGTGGATCGACGGGTAGGCGCGCTGCGGCTCGCCCAGTACGTCCATCAGCGCGGCGACCCGGCTCAGGGACGGCTCCAGCTTGGTCTCGCCCCAGCGGGTCGCCAGTTCCCCCTCGACCTCCCGCAGCGCCTGGGCGACCTCGGGGTCCTCCGGCCGCGCGGGCACGTCGGACTCGGGCGGGCCGCCCTGGGTGCGCAGGGTGCGGCTGCCTGCTTCGATCACCGCGAGGTCGGGGTCCCGGTGGGTCTCCGCCTCGATCATCTCCTCGAAGGAGTCGAGAGGGTAGAGAGGATCCGGCCGGTCGTCGTGATCGTCGTGGTCGTCGTGGTTGCCGTTCGGGGGGAGGTCGCTCACGGGGCCAGTCTACGTATCCGCCCGCATCCGCCTCACGGCAGCCGAAAGCCCCCGGAACCGCTCGGGCTCCGGGGGCTTTCGAGGAGGTGGGACGGCCGGGGGCTACGCCTTCGGGAGCCGCTCCAGCTGGGTCCCGATGCGGGCGATGTCCTCGTCCGCCTTGGCCAGCCGCGTACGGATCTTGTCGACCACGTGGTCGGGCGCCTTGGCCAGGAACGCCTCGTTGCCCAGCTTGGCCTCCGCCTGCCGGCGCTCCTTCCGCGCGGCCTCGAGGTCCTTGGTGAGGCGTTTGCGCTCCGCCTCGAAGTCGATCACTCCGGACAGGTCCAGGGCGACCTCGACGCCCGCCACCGGCAGGGTCGCCGTCGCGGTGAACGCGTCGCCCTCCGGCTGGAGGCGCAGCAGCTGCCGGATCGCCGCCTCGTGCGGGGCGAGCGCCGAACCGTCGAGGGACAGCCGGGCCGGGACCCGCTGGCCGGGCTGCAGGCCCTGGTCGGCGCGGAAGCGGCGGACCTCGGTGATGACGGACTGGAGGGTCTCGATCTCCCGCTCCGCGCCGGCGTCCCGGAAGGCGCTGTCCTTGGGCCAGTCGGCGATGACGACCGACTCGCCGCCGGTCAGCGTCGTCCACAGCGTCTCGGTGACGAACGGGACCACCGGGTGCAGCAGCCGCAGCGTGACGTCCAGGACCTCGCCGAGGACCCGCTTGCTGACCTCGGCCGGCTCGCCGCCCGCTTGGAACGTCGTCTTGGACAGCTCGACGTACCAGTCGAAGACCTCGTCCCACGCGAAGTGGAACAAGGCGTCGGACAGCTTGGCGAACTGGAAGTCGTCGTAGTACGCGTCGACTTCGGCGACGACCGAGTTCAGCCGGGAGAGGATCCAGCGGTCGGTGGACGACATCGTCGACGCGTCCGGCAGCGGGCCGTCCACCGTCGCGCCGTTCATCAGGGCGAAGCGGGTCGCGTTCCAGATCTTGTTGGCGAAGTTGCGGGAGCCCTGGACCCAGTCCTCGCCGATCGGCACGTCGACACCGGGGTTGGCGCCGCGCGCGAGGGTGAAGCGCAGCGCGTCGCTGCCGTACTTGTCCATCCAGTCCAGCGGGTTGACCGCGTTGCCGAAGGACTTCGACATCTTCTTGCCGAACTGGTCGCGGACCATGCCGTGCAGGGCGATGGTGTGGAACGGCGGGGTGCCGTCCATCGCGTACAGGCCGAACATCATCATCCGGGCGACCCAGAAGAAGAGGATGTCGTAGCCGGTGACCAGGACGGAGTTCGGGTAGAACTTCGCGAGCGATTCCGTCTGTTCGGGCCAGCCCAGCGTCGAGAAGGGCCACAGGCCGGAGGAGAACCAGGTGTCGAGGACATCGGTGTCCTGGTGCCAGCCCTCGCCGCTGGGCGCCTCGTCGTCGGGTCCGACGCAGACGACCTCGCCGTCCGGCCCGTACCAGACGGGAATCCGGTGGCCCCACCACAGCTGCCGGGAGATGCACCAGTCGTGGAGGTTGTCGACCCAGTCGAAGTACCGCTTCTCCATCTCCTGCGGGTGGATCTTGACGCGGCCGTCGCGGACGGCGTCACCGGCGGCCTTCGCCAGCGGGCCGACCTTGACCCACCACTGCAGGGACAGCCGCGGCTCGACGGTGGTCTTGCAGCGCGAGCAGTGGCCGACGCTGTGGGAGTACGGCCGCTTCTCGGCGACGATCCGGCCCTCGGCGCGCAGCGCGGCGACGATGGCGGAGCGGGCCTCGAGCCGGTCCAGGCCCTGGAAGGGGCCGTGGACGGTGATGACGGCGTGCTCGTCCATCACGGTGAGGGCCGGCAGGTCGTGGCGGCGGCCGATCTCGAAGTCGTTCGGGTCGTGGGCCGGGGTCACCTTGACGGCGCCGGTGCCGAACTCGGGGTCGACGTGCTCATCGGCGACGACCGGGATGGAGCGGTCGGTCAGCGGCAGCTTGATGAGCTTGCCGATCAGGTGCCGGTACCGCTCGTCCTCGGGGTGGACGGCGACGGCCGTGTCGCCGAGCATCGTCTCGGCGCGGGTGGTGGCGACGACGATGGTGTCGTCCCCGTCGCCGTACTTCATGGAGACGAGTTCGCCGTCGTCGTCCTGGTACGCGACCTCGATGTCCGAGATGGCGGTCAGACAGCGCGGGCACCAGTTGATGATGCGCTCGGCACGGTAGATCAGCTCGTCGTCGTAGAGCCGCTTGAAGATGGTCTGGACGGCCTGGGACAGCCCCTCGTCCATGGTGAAGCGCTCGCGGGACCAGGCGACGCCGTCGCCGAGGCGGCGCATCTGCCCGGAGATCTGGCCGCCGGACTCGCCCTTCCACTGCCAGACCCGCTCGACGAATGCCTCCCGGCCCAGGTCGTGCCGGGACTTGCCCTCCTTGCCGAGTTCCCGCTCGACGACGTTCTGCGTGGCGATGCCGGCGTGGTCCATGCCGGGCTGCCACAGCGTCTCGTACCCCTGCATGCGCTTGCGACGGGTCAGGGCGTCGATGAGGGTGTGCTCGAAGGCGTGCCCGAGGTGCAGGCTGCCCGTGACGTTCGGCGGGGGGATGACGACGGTGTACGGGGGCTTCTCGCTCTTCGCGTCCGCCTCGAAATAGCCCCGCTCCACCCAGCGCTCGTACAGCGGCCTCTCTACATCGGCCGGCGCGTACTGGGTCGGCAGTTCGGAGGTGGGCGGCTGCGGCTGCTGAGAGTTCTCGGTCACGCGCCTCAGTTTAGAGGTGTCACGGCCCAGTCCCGAAACGCGATTCCTTTGTAACGGTGCACCCCCCGATGGCCTGATCACGCCGCAGCTGAGACAGGATGTCAACGACACATAAGCATCTGGAGGGGAACCCAGACGATGAGCTACAACCAGCCGGGCCCGTACGGCGGGCAGCCCCAGCAGCCCGGACCGTACGGTCAGCCGGGTCCCTACGGCCAGCAGCCGCAGGCTCCGCAGCCCGGCTACGGTTACCCCCAGCAGGGCCCGCCGCCCGGCCAGCCCGGGTACGGCTACCCGCCCCAGCCCGGCCAGGGTGTCCCGCCGCAGCAGCCCCCGTACGGCCAGGCCCCGTACGGCGCGCCCCAGCCCCCGCCGCCGGGCGGCAGCGCCAAGAAGGCCGGCTGGATCATCGGCACGGTGGCGGTCGTGGCGGCGATTGGTGTCGGCGTGTACTTCGTGATCGGCGGGGGCGGCGGTGGCCTGGAGGACGACGGCCCGCACAAGCTCTCGGCGCCGGAGAAGGTGATGGGCGAGTACACGCGTGTCGGTGAAGGCGGCGAGGACTCGAGCTCCAGCACCACGAAGGACCTGGCCAAGGGCGGTGTGAAGAACGGCAAGTCGGTGGGTGCCTCCTACTCGACGGCCGACTTCAGCAGGTACGACCCCACGGACCCCGACCCGGCCGACATCCCCGGCAAGGAAGAGCTGCTCACGGCGAGGGGCGTGACGTTCATCGGCGCCTACGGCAAGGTCGAGGACCCCGAGGCGGCCGTGGACAAGCTCTTCGCCAACATCAAGAAGGAGACCAAGGAGAACTCGTCCAACGAGCTCCTGACCGAGCTGGTGGGCGAGCCCGAGGCGGTCGACCTCGACGGTGCGGTCATGAAGTGCCAGGCCGGCAAGGGCAACAACAACCTCACCAAGAAGCCGACCACCAACTGGTTCTGCATCTGGGCCGACTACAGCACGGTCGCCGTCGTCTCCCCCGGTGACAACACCAAGGACATCACGAAGGACACCGCCGCGGACATCACCACGAAGCTCCGCAACGACGTGCGCGTCCCGGCGTAGTACGTCGCGCGTGTCCCGGCGTGGTACGTGAAGCGTGAAGGGCCCCGGTCACTCGACCGGGGCCCTTCACCTGTGCGGGGAACGGCTGCTGCCGCCGGCCGCTACGCCGTCTTCTGCTCGCCCGGTCCGCGGCCGCGGGCGTCGCGCGGGATCAGGGTCGGGTTGACGTTGGAGAGGACCACGTCCGCGGTGATGACCACGCGGGCGACGTCCTTGCGGGACGGGACCTCGTACATGACGCCTTGGAGGACTTCCTCCATGATGGCGCGCAGGCCGCGGGCGCCGGTCTGACGGAGGATGGCCTGGTCGGCGATGGCTTCGAGGGCCTCGCGCTCGAAGTCCAGCTCCACGCCGTCGAGTTCGAAGAGGCGCTGGTACTGCTTGACGAGCGCGTTGCGCGGCTCGACCAGGATCTGGAGCAGGGCCTCGCGGTCGAGGTTGTGGACCGAGGTGATGACCGGGAGCCGGCCGATGAACTCGGGGATCATGCCGAACTTGACCAGGTCCTCCGGCATGACCTGCTCGAACTGGTCCTTGGACTCGATCTCCCGCTTGGAGCGGATCGTCGCGCCGAAACCGATGCCCTTGGCGCCGGCCCGGCCTTCGATGATCTTCTCCAGGCCCGCGAAGGCACCGCCCACGATGAACAGGACGTTCGTCGTGTCGATCTGGATGAACTCCTGGTGCGGGTGCTTGCGGCCGCCCTGCGGCGGGACGGACGCGGTGGTGCCCTCGAGGATCTTCAGCAGGGCCTGCTGGACGCCCTCGCCGCTCACGTCGCGCGTGATCGACGGGTTCTCGCTCTTGCGCGCGACCTTGTCGATCTCGTCGATGTAGATGATGCCGGTCTCGGCCTTCTTGACGTCGTAGTCGGCGGCCTGGATCAGCTTCAGCAGAATGTTCTCGACGTCCTCGCCGACGTACCCGGCCTCGGTGAGGGCGGTGGCGTCCGCGATCGCGAACGGGACGTTCAGCATGCGGGCGAGGGTCTGGGCGAGAAGGGTCTTGCCGGAGCCGGTGGGGCCCAGCAGCAGGATGTTGGACTTCGCCAACTCGATGGCGTCCTCGCGGCCTTGGGCGCCGCCGTTCTCCCCGGCCTGGACTCGCTTGTAGTGGTTGTACACCGCGACGGAGAGGGCTTTCTTGGCCGGTTCCTGGCCGACCACGTATCCCTCGAGGAACTCGTAGATCTCGCGGGGCTTGGGAAGTTCCTCCCAGCGGACCTCACTGGTCTCGGCGAGCTCTTCCTCGATGATCTCGTTGCAGAGGTCGATGCACTCGTCGCAGATGTACACACCGGGCCCTGCGATGAGCTTCTTGACCTGCTTCTGGCTCTTGCCGCAGAACGAGCACTTGAGCAGATCGCCGCCGTCACCGATGCGTGCCACGGTGTGCTTCCCCTTCGCCTGGGAGCCGCCTGGACGTCAACGTCCAGCGACTCCTGGTGCTGCCTTATGTCCGACGGTACCTTGCCGGGCCCCCCGTTCGGGCCCCCCTCGGCACGGTTCGCTTCGACGTGGAGCGTCATGAACCATGCCAAGGGGCGGCAGACGATACAGCCTCTCGGGCCCCACGCGTCAGCGCAGGCTGGAGTTGTCCATCTTCCGGGTGGTGATGATCTGGTCGATCAGGCCGTAGCTCAGCGCGTCCTCGGCCGTGAGGATCTTGTCGCGCTCGATGTCCTCGCGGATCTTCTCGACCGGCGTGGTGGAGTGCTTGGCCAGCATGTCCTCGAGCTGCGCACGCATGCGGAGGATCTCGTTGGCGGCGATCTCCAGGTCGGAGACCTGGCCGCGGCCGGTCTCGCTGTACGGCTGGTGGATCAGCACGCGCGCGTTCGGCAGCGCCATGCGCTTGCCGGGCGTACCGGCGGCGAGCAGCACGGCGGCGGCGGAGGCCGCCTGGCCCATGCAGACCGTCTGCACGTCGGGCTTCACGTACTGCATGGTGTCGTAGATCGCCGTGAGGGCGGTGAAGGAGCCGCCGGGGCTGTTGATGTAGACGGAAATGTCCCGGTCGGGGTCCATCGACTCCAGGCACAGCAGCTGCGCCATGACGTCGTTGGCGGAGGCGTCGTCGATCTGGACGCCGAGGAAGATCACGCGCTCCTCGAAGAGCTTCGCGTACGGGTCGTACTCGCGGATGCCCTGGGAGGTGCGCTCGACGAAGCGCGGGATGACGTAGCGGGACTCGGCCGCGGGGCCGGTGTACTCGGCACGGGTGCGGTCGTACAGGCCGCTGCCGGGGAAGTCGTTCACGGTGTCTCCTGGAAAGGGGCTGAGGCGGTCGCCGGGGCTGCTGGGGCTGCCACCGGACCCTGGAGGGGTCCGGTGGGGGGTCCTACGGGGCCGTGTGGCTCCCGTGGGCCGCTCAGGCCGCCCCGGTGCCGCCGCCGCCCGGCATGCCCGCGGCCGTGGGGATGACGTCGTCGATGAGGCCGTACTCCTTGGCCTCGAAGGCGTCGAACCAGCGGTCGCGGTCCGAGTCGCGGGTGACCTGCTCGACCGACTGGCCGGTGTGCTGCGAGGTGAGCTCGGCCATGCGCCTCTTGGTGTGCAGCAGTCGCTCGGCGTGGATCTTGATGTCCGAGGCCGAGCCGGCCAGGCCGGCGGAGGGCTGGTGGATCAGGATCTCCGCGTTCGGCAGCGCGAAGCGCTTGCCGGGCGTGCCCGCGCTGAGCAGGAACTGACCCATCGAGGCCGCGAGGCCCATGGCGATGGTCACCACGTCGTTCTTGATGAACTGCATGGTGTCGTAGATCGCCATGCCGGCGGTGATCGAGCCGCCGGGGCTGTTGATGTAGAGGTAGATGTCCTTGTCCGGATCGGCGGCAAGGAGCAGCAGCTGTGCGGTGATCTTGTTGGCGATGTCGTCGTCGACCTGCTGGCCGAGGAAGATGATCCGCTCGTTGAGCAGCCGGTTGTAGACCTGGTCGCCGAGGCCACCACCGATGGAAGGCTCGCCGGCGGCTGAAGGCATCAGATTCGTCACGTATCCACCTGCTCGTCTTACGACGGCGCCGGGCCGTCTCACGTGTTCTGCCGGGGCGTGGGGCCGTCCGGCCGTGCTCGCGGACTCCCCTGCCCTCGTATTCATGGACCCTAACGCGCGGGCCCCTTCAGGGAATCCCGCAGCGGGGGGTGTTCGCTGTGAGCGCAGGTTGCTCCGCCGGGTGCGCCGGGTCCTCGCGCCGTGGGCGGATCCGCCGGTGCGGGTCTGCGGGTCGTGAGTGGCTGGTCGCGCCCACGCGGCGGAGCCTCACGTCGGTACAGCCCCGCGCGCCCCCTGGGCGTGCTGCCCTGCCGTACGGCAGACGGGCCCCGGCGTGAAGGTCCGGGGCCCGTCATACGTCCGTCAGCGGCGACGCGAGGGTCAGCCCTCGGTCTTCTCCTCGGCCTTGGCATCGTCGGCCTTGGCGTCGGCGTCGGCGGCCTTGGCCTCGGCAGGGGCCTCTTCGGCGTCCGCGGCGGGGGCCTCGGCGGTCTCGTCCTCGTCCTCGTCGTCGAGGTCGATGATCTCGCCGTTGGTGTCCTTGACCACGGCCTTCTCGACCACGGCGGCCAGGGCCTTGCCGCGGGCGACCTCGCCGACCAGGAGCGGAACCTGACCGCCCTCGACGACCGCCTGCGCGAACTGGTCGGGGGACATGCCGGAGGAGGCCGCGCGCCGCATGAGGTGCTCGGTGAGCTCCTCCTGGTTGACGTTCAGCTTCTCCTGGTTGACCAGCTCGTCGAGCACGAACTGGGTCTTGATGCCCTTGACCGCGGCCTCGCGGGTCTCGGTGTCGAACTCCTCGGCGGTCTTGCCCTGGATCTCGAGGTACTTCTCGAGGTCGAGGCCCATCTGGCCGAGCTGGTGGTGCTCGAGGTTGTGCTTACGGGTGTTGATCTCGTCCTCGAGCAGCTTCTCGGGGACGGGAACCTCGACCAGCTCGAGCAGCTTGTCCAGGACGCGCTCCTGGGCCTGCGTGGCCTGGTCGTACTGCTTCATGTTCTCCAGGCGCTTGCGGCTGTCCGCGCGCAGCTCCTCGAGGGTGTCGAACTCGGAGGCGAGCTGCGCGAACTCGTCGTCCAGCTCGGGCAGCTCGCGCTTGGCGACCTGGGTGACCTTGACGGTGACCTCGGCCTCCTTGCCGACTGCGGAGCCGCCCTTCAGCTCGGAGGCGAAGGTGGCCTCCTGGTCGGCCGACAGGCCCGTCACCGCGGCGTCGACGCCGTCCAGCAGCTCGCCGGAGCCGATGGTGTAGGAGACGCCGTTGGCGATGCCGTCCTCGAGGACCTCGCCGTCGACCTTGGCCTCGAGGTCGATCGTGACGACGTCGCCGTCCTCGGCGGCGCGCTCGACCGGGGAGGTGGAGGCGAAGCGCTCACGCAGCTCCTCGACGGCCTTGTCGATGTCCTCCTCGGTGACCTCGACGGCGTCGACCTCGACCTCGATGCCGGAGTAGTCCGGGATCTCGATGGTCGGGCGGATGTCGACCTCGGCGGTGAAGTTCAGCGTCTCGCCGTCCTTCAGCTCCGTGATGTCGATCTCGGGCTGGCCCAGCGGGTTCAGCTCGGCCTCGTTGACCGCGCCGGTGTAGAACTTCGGGAGCGCGTCGTTGACCGCCTCCTCCAGCACCGCACCGCGGCCGAACCGCTGGTCGATGACCCGGGCCGGGACCTTGCCCTTACGGAAGCCCTTCACCGTGACCTGCTGGTTGATCTTCTTGTACGCCGCGTCGAGGCTGTCCTTGAGCTCCTCGAAGGGCACCTCGACAGTGAGCCGAACCCGAGTCGGGTTCAGGGTCTCCACGGCGCTCTTCACGGTTCGGTCTCCTTGTGGCTGACTTCTGGATTTCCACCGGGACCAGAACGGTCCGGCCGTTTCGCAGCCCGGAGACTTCAGACGATGAGACACACGGGCGTGCAGCTTGCATAGTAACGGCAGCGACTACAGCGTCCCAAAGTCGATCACTGGCGGTGATCGGATGACTGGTCGGGGTGGCGGGATTTGAACCCACGGCCTTCCGCTCCCAAAGCGGACGCGCTACCAAGCTGCGCCACACCCCGTCTGGTGCGACACGTAGGGTACATGCCGCCGCCCGGTCGGGCCGCCGCATTCCACCGGGCGTGGTGCGACGCCGGGGCCGAAACGGGCACGCGGTGTGCGGCGAGGGCGCACCACCCGCTACGATGCCTGTCAGTGCCGCGCCCCCAGAGCGTGCGGTACGCGATGTGCGGGCGTAGCTCAATGGTAGAGCCCTAGTCTTCCAAACTAGCTACGCGGGTTCGATTCCCGTCGCCCGCTCTGTACGGCTCAGGGCCAGGTCGGAGGATCATTCCTCAGCCTGGCCCTGATCGTTTCCCGAAGCGGTGTTCAGTCCGCCGTGTCCCCTGCGTGCCCCTTCGGCTTCCGACCTCTGTCGACCAGGCCGCTCAGCGCGTCAGCGATCAGCCGGTCGCGGTCGGCGCTCGCGTGCTGATAGATCAGCGCGGCGCGGGCAGTGCTGTGACCCATCCGGGACATCAGCTCCCGCGTGCTGGCCCCCGTGGACGCGGCCAAGGTGTTGCCCGTGTGCCGAAGGTCATGGAAGTGCAGGCCCTTGATTCCCGCGGCTTCGCACGCCTTGTGCCACAGCCGGTTGAAGTGGTTCCGACGCGGGGTCGCCCCCTTGCCGCCGATGAAGACCCGGCCGTCCGCCCCAGGTTCGGCGTAGCGCTCCAGGTGGTCACGGATGTCCGGCACGATGACGGCCGGAATCGACACCGTGCGCTTACCCGCAGCGCTCTTGGGTGCCTTGATCTCACGCTCGCCGTTGTTCAGTTCGGTGACCGCCCGGCGGACCCGCAGAGCGCCGGCCTCCAGGTCGATGTCCCGGCGGTGCAGCCCGATCAGCTCGCCCCAACGCAGGCCGAGGAACCCGGCCATGAGCACGAGCGCCCGATAGCGCGGCTGGATCGCGTCGGCCAAGTCGTAGACCTCTTGCACCGTGGCAGTGGGCCGCTCCGGAGTGTGCACCGTGCTGGCACCCTTGATCGTGCAAGGGTTGCGCCGGATCATCTGGTCGGCAACGGCCGTGCCCAGGATCGCCCGCAGTAGGGCGTACGCCTTCGCGATCGTCGTCGGGCCGGTACCAGAGGCGAGCTTGTCCGCACGCCAGCGCCGCACGAACGGAGGCGAGATCTCAGCTTGGCGTTTAACGTCGCTGGGCTTGGTGTTCCTTGATCGATTCGGCGCGTTTGACGGTCTTGCCGACGTCGTGGTGCCTGGCCCGGTGTTTGTTCTTCGAGCCTGCAGGCCGTCCTGGCCCCGGCCGGGACGGTTTCGGTGCGGCCGCCGGACGGGCCGTGGCCGCGCGGACGTTGCGAAACCCCCGCCGCACCCGGGCCGGGGTGAGGTGACGCGGTGCGGCAGGCCGTTCCCAGGGGCGGCGCAGGTCCTCGGCGAGCGGCCGGGCCAGACGGAGCTGGGTGTGGGCGGCGATGATCAGCCAGGTCCACAGGTCGGCGGTGTCCGCGTGGCGGACCTTCGGGGCGGTCCAGCCGAGGGTCTGTTTCATCAGCCGGAAGGTGTGCTCCAGGTCGAATCTGCGCAGGAACACCTGCCACCAGCGGTCCACGTCCGCCGGTGCGGCGGCGGTGGCCGAGCACCACAGCCAGACCGGTTTCGGGTCGCGGTCGCCGGGCAGGCGCTCGACCTTAAGGCGGATCAACGTGCCGTGCAGGATGGGGAGTTCTTCCTTGGCATGGTTCAGCCAGGGGCCGCGGTGGGTGAGTCGGGGGTGCATCCGGTCCCAGGCCGTCGCGGTGGCCGTGCCGTAACGGGTGGTGTCCGTGGCGGTCGTGACATCCGGCTCGTGCCAGCTGTCGGGCTTCTTGAACGTGAGGACGCCGCCATGCCGTCGGGGACGCCCGCCCCTGGGGCCCGACCGGGCGGGGCCGGGGTCACGGAGCATGACCCGGTCCGAGCGCAGCCGTCCGACCAGCGCGACGGGAAGGTCGGTGAGAGCGTGGGTCAGGTAGGCGACGTCGTAGCCGGAGTCCATCACGATCACAATGTCCGGATCGCCCGGTGCCCAGTGGCCTGCGCTCGTCAACCGCTCGATGACATCGCGGAGTTGGGTGGCCGTGACAGTGGTCGCGTCGTCCGCCGGCCCGAGCCGTACGGCGTCCAGCAGGGCGACCCAGGAGGTGCGGCCGGACTCCAGGGCGGCGACGAAGGAGTAGGGCCAGCCGGGCACCAGCTGGTCCGAGCTGCGGTCGCCGCGTCCGTAGACGTGGCAGAAGAGTCGGTCGTCGCTGGTGGGAGCGTCGGGCCGCAGCCAGTTGCTGACGTCCACGGCGAGCACGATGCGCCCGTCGGCCGCCCTCGGCAGCGGCAGCCCGGCCAGCGTGCGGCGCAACCGTGTCGGCTCCAGCCAGCCCCGGTCCAGGGCGGAGTACAGGGCACCGTGCCCGCGCCGGTGCTCGACCGCCAGCGACAGTTCGACCAGGGTTTTCACCGGCCCGTCCGCGCACAGCACCGCGTCGGTGAGCTCGAAGAGTGCGTCCGCGCGGGAGTAGAGGCAGTCGTAGAACTCGACCCGAAAGCGGGACAACACGCCCAATGCCTCGCCTGCGGGCGCCTCGACGGGCAGACTCATACGCAGCGGCCGTTCTCTCGTGCTTCGTTACTCGACATCTCGAAGCGTGAAGAACGGCCGCGTCATGTGCCGCCGGTTCCCGGGGATCTCAGCAGGTCGAGTGACCTGCGACGTTAAACGCCAAGCTCAGAAGCTGTTTTTCAAGCGATCAAGTGTCTGACCTGGATGTTTGCCGCTTGTGATCTTCG
>NZ_JBHSOA010000137.1:0-15959 GCF_042655885.1 Streptomyces chlorus | reverse complement strand
CCAAGGCTTCCTCACCCAGCCCGGACGGGGCCTCTACCGGAAAGGGACTTAACGACCTCTCAGGTCCCAGTTTCCAGGTGTCCACGATCAAGGGGAAGCTTCAGTCACCGCCTCCACCTTCGCCACCCTCAACGACATGTTCGGCAACCGCACCGTCTGCGGAATCGGCCGGGGCGACTCCGCGATGCGGGTCGCCGGCCGCGCCCCCAACACCCTGGCCCGCGTGAGCGAGGCCATGAAGGTCATCCGCACCCTCGCCGAGGGCGGGGAGGCGGACCTCGGCGGCGGCACCGTCGTCCGCTTCCCCTGGATCGGGAAGGACTCCCGGCTCCCCGTGTGGATGGCCGCGTACGGGCCGAAGGCGCTGAAGATGGCCGGGGAGGAGGCCGACGGCTTCATCCTTCAGCTCGCCGACCCCTACCTCACCGGGACCATGGTCAAGGCCGTCAAGGACGCCGCCGTCGCCGCCGGGCGCGACCCCGCCGAGGTGACCGTCTGCGTCGCCGCCCCGGCCTACGTCACCGAGGACGACTCACCGCAGGCACTCGCCCACGCGCGTGAACAGTGCCGCTGGTTCGGCGGGATGGTCGGCAACCACGTCGCCGACCTGGTGGCCCGGTACGGCGCCGACAGCAGCGTCGTCCCGCACGAACTGACCGACTACATCGCCTCCCGCCAGGACTACGACTACGCCCACCACGGCCGCAGCGGCAACCCCGACACCGCGTTCGTGCCCGACCGGATCGTCGACCGGTTCTGCCTGATCGGCACGGCGGAACAGCACGTCGGGAAACTGAAGGCACTCCGCGCGCTGGGCGTCGACCAGTTCGCCGTCTACGACATGCACGACGCCCCGGAGACCGTGATCGACGTCTACGGGACGCACGTGATCCCGGCGCTCAACGGCTGACTCGCGCCCCCAAGGCCGGTGTCCCGGCCGCCGGGACGCACCTCCTGCTTACTCCTTGCCCGCCAGCAGGGCCGCCATCGCTTCCTTGGCGGCCTTGATGGCGCCCTTGTTGATCTCGTCCGTGGAGGGGGCCTTCTTCGACTCGAAGTCGCTGCCGTTGTACGTCACGACCACCAGCGCGTTGGAGGCGCGGGCCACCACTACGCCCTCCCGGGTCTGTTGCTTGTCCTCGGTGGTGAGGTCCACGACCGAGTACGCGGCGTCACCGAGTCCGGGGACCGCGCCTCCGCCGCTCCTGTCCTTCAACCGCCCCTGGTACGACTTCTCGGCCGCGTCGTCCGACTGCAGGACCTCGAAGGACACGTCCAGCCAGCGGTACTCGTAGCCGTCGAGCGCGTTCCACGAACAGGTCCGGCGCAGCGCGGAGTCGGTGGACTTGATCTCCTTGCCGGCCGCCTTCGCCCCCGGCACAAGGGACGTGACGGTCTTCTCGGCGATGCTGCCGCAGGGCGCGGGAGCGGCGGTGTACGTCTTCGGCGCGGCCGTCGTCGACGGGGCGGAGGCGGACTGCGACGCCGTCGTCTCCGGCGGCTTCTTCTCGGCGGCCTGCGGCGCGGAGGACGATCCGGACGACAGGGCCCAGCCCGCCGCGGCGAGGACGACCACCGGGGACAGGCGCGCGGTCAGGGCTATCGGCAGAGGAAAGGAACGCACGGCGCACTTCTCGTGGGGGTCGGTGCGGAAGGGTGCCCGCACTGCGGACGGGACGCCAGTCTCACATGCTTCCCGGTGGGGCGGAAGGGCGAACTCGCTCCGTAGGCGCGGGGTGACGGGGGAGCGTCACGAGGGGGTGTTGATTTGCCGTACTTCCCCTGGATTCAGGCGATTTGAGGCGTCGCGGCGACATCGCGGCGTCGGCCGACGGGTGGGCGCGGAGCGGGCCGCCGGGCGGGCCGCCGGGTGGGTCAGGGCACGCGGGCGGTCCACTGAGGGGTCGTGAACTTGGTCCGCGCCAACTCCCGGGCGCGGGCCAGTTCCTGGTCGGTCACCTTGCCGCCGGACACGCCGTATCGGGCGCGGAAGGAGTCGATCATGTTCTCGATGACCGTCTCGCGGGGCAGGCCCGTCTGCCGGCGGAGCGGGTCGACGCGCTTCTTGGCGCTCCCGGTGCCCTTGTCGGACATCTTCTCCCGCCCGATGCGCAGCACTTCGAGCATCTTGCCGGCGTCGATGTCGTACGCCATCGTCACGTGGTGCAGCACCGCACCCGGACCGCCGTCCGGGCCCACCATCCGCTTCTGGGCGGCGCCGGCGATCTTGCCCTGGTCGGTGGTGATGTCGTTCAGCGGCTGGTACCAGGCCCTGATCCCCATGTCGCCGAGAGCGCCGAGCACCCAGTCGTCGAGGTAGGCGTAACTGTCCTGGAAGGACAGGCCCTGCACCAGGGACTCCGGAACGGACAGCGAGTACGTGATGGTGTTGCCGGGCTCCACGAACATCGCGCCGCCGCCGGAGATGCGGCGCACCACCTCGATGCCGTGCCGCTCGGCCCCCTCCGGGTCGACCTCGTTGCGCAGCGACTGGAAGCTGCCGATGATCACCGCGGGACCGCCCCATTCCCACACCCGCAGTGTCGGCGGACGACGGCCCGCGGCGACCTCCGCCGTCAGCACCTCGTCCAGCGCCATGTGCAGAGCCGGGGGCTGCGGGCCCTCATGGATCAGCTGCCAGTCGTAGTCCGACCAGTCGGTGGCGCGGGCGACCGCGCGGCGCACCGCGACGGCGACGCCCGCCGAGGTCAGCCCGTACATCACGGTCCCCTCGGGAAGCGCGGCGTCGATCCGCGCGGCGAGACCGGCCGCGTCCATGTCCGCCGGGGCGCCGTTCAGGGCGTGGTTCACGGCGTCCAGCGCCTCGTCCGGTTCGAGGAAGAAATCGCCCGCGACCCGCGTGTTCCGCAGGACGCCGTCCGTCACCTCGACGTCCACGACGACCAGCTTGCCGCCGGGGACCTTGTACTCACCGTGCACCGTCTCCGCCTTTCGTCCCGTCGCACGGGATCAACACCGGAGGCGGTCGGGGTGTTCCCGCGGGCGAGCCGGTGGGAACGCGCGGGTCCGGGCCACGGGCCGCAGGGGCCCGTGGCCCGTCAGGGCGTCACGGCTTGCGGGCGAGGCCGCCGTGCTCGGCGATGACCGGCGCGTCGGGTGCGTCGGCGTCCGGTCGCCACTGGGTGACCGAGACCACGCCGGGCTCCAGGAGCTCCAGGCCGTCGAAGAACGAGGTGATCTCGTCGGCGGTACGCAGGTTGTACGGGACGGCGCCGCTCTTGTTGTAGCCGTCCTGGGCGTGCTCGAACTCCGGGTCGACGCCCCGGGAACCGTCGTTGATGGACAGGTAGCTGCCGGACGGCAGCGCGTCCATCAGCCGCGTCACGATGGAGCGCGCCTCGTCGTGGTCGGCGATGTGGCCCAGGATGTTGCTGAGTATGAGGGCGGTGGGGCGGGAGAAGTCCAGTGTCGCGGTGGCGGCGGCCAGGACGCGCTCCGGGTCCAGCACGTTGGAGTCGACGTAGGCGGTCGCCCCCTCGGGAGTGGAGTAGAGCAGGGCGCGGGCGTGCGCCAGGATCATCGGGTCGTTGTCGACGTAGACGATCCTGCTCTCCGGGGCGATGCGCTGGGCGACCTCATGGGTGTTGTCGGCGGTCGGCAGGCCCGTCCCGATGTCCAGGAACTGCCGGATGCCGGCCTCGGCGACCAGATAGGTGATGTTGCGCTGCAGGAAGGCCCGGCTGCTGCGGGCGATGGTCACGATGCCGGGGAAGACGCCGGTGTACGCGTCGCCGGCCTCCTCGTCGACCGGGTAGTTGTCCTTGCCGCCCAGCCAGTAGTTCCAGATCCGGGCCGAATGCGGCACCGAGGTGTCGATCTTCTGGTGTGCGGCGGTTCCGGGCGTCGTCTCGGGGTCGCTCATGGGTACGGTCCGTCTCTCAGCCGAGGCAGGCGTGTTCAGCCAGCGGGTGTGTTGCCCCACAACTTACGTCTCAACAGCGTTGTTGCGCACTCCAGTTCGTCACTCTTACGGGGCGTGAATGGATCCCGGTTGACGCCGTCGGTGACCACCGGCCGGTGCGCGGCCGACCGCGCGCCGTCCGGCGGTCGTCACGTGGCGCTCGCCGCGCTTTCCGGCAGGGATGCCGCGACGGCGTCCTCACCGGGCGTCTGCGGGTGTACGCCGTGCCGCCGGTGCCCGTCGGGCGTGCCGGTCACCGTGGGTGTGAATGTTCGTACTCGCGTGCACGGATGAGCTGGGGTTTCGTCGCGCAACGCAGGGAACTGTGAACTCTCCCGCGTCACGAAGTCGCCTGCACTACGGTCAAGTTGGTCCGTAGTCATGTGCGCGTTTGCGGAGGGGGCCGGGTGGCGGAGGGACCGGTGACCGAGCGTGGGGTGCTGACCGCTCCGGCCGGTGTGTGGGATGCCGCGGTACGGCAGGCCGAGGTGATCGGGCCTCTTGCCGAGAAGGCCAGGGTGGGGCTGGCGGATGCAGATGAGGCCGCCGCGATGCTGGGGATATCCCGGCGCCAGGTGTATGTGCTGGTGGGGCGGTGGCGCGCGGGTGTCGGGGTGGTCTCGGACCTGCTGCCGGGCCGATCCAGTGGTGGCCGCGGGAGTGGGCGGCTGCCGGATGAGGTCGAGGCGATCGTTGCGGAAGTGCTGCGCAGGCGGTACCTGACGCGGCAGCGCCGGAGTGTGGCGGCCGTTCACCGGGAGATCGCACGCCAGTGCCGCGTTGGTGGGCTGCGGGTTCCGTCGCGGGGGTCGGTGGTGCGGCGGATCACGCGGCTGGAGCCGATCTCTTCCACGGTCGCGCGGGAGGGGAGCGAGGCGGCCCGCCGGTTGCGGCCGGCCGGGGGTGTGCCGCCTGCGGTGGTCGATCTGCTGGAGCAGGTCCAGGTCGACCACACGCCGGTGGACGTGATCGTGGTCGACGAGCAGCACCGGATGCCGATCGGCCGCCCGTATTTGACGGCGGCGATCGATGTGGTCAGCCGGTGCGTGGTGGGCCTGGTGGTGACGCTGGAGGCGCCGTCGGCGACCTCGGTCGGGCTGTGCCTGGCGCATGTGGTCACCGACAAGCGGCCGTGGCTGGAGCGGCTGGGGGTGGAGGCGGCCTGGCCGATGAGCGGCAAGCCACGCGAGCTGTACCTGGACAACGCCTCCGAGTTCAAGAGCGAGGCGCTTCGCCGCGGTTGCGACCAGCACGGCATCGGCTTGAGGTACCGGCCGCCGGGCCTGCCGCACTTCGGCGGGATCGTTGAGCGGCTGATCGGCACGATGATGGAGCTGGTCAACGAGTTGCCGGGCACGACGTTCTCCAGCATCGCCGACCGCGGCACCTATGACAGCGACGGTAAGGCCGTGCTGACGCTGCGGGAGCTTCAGCGGTGGCTGGCGCTGGCGGTGGCCTGCTACCACGGCCAGGTGCACGAGACCCTGAGCCGTACTCCGGCCGGGGTCTGGGCGGAGAAGGCCGCCGGGGCCGAGTTGGTGACCGTGACCAACGAGACCGCGTTCTTGGTGGACTTCCTGCCTGTGGTCCGCCGGACCTTGTCCCGGTCGGGGTTCGTGATCGACTACGTGCAGTACTACAGCGACGCGCTCAGGCCGTGGATCGCCCGCCGCGACGAGCTGGGCCGGTTCGTCCTGCGCCGTGATCCGCGTGACATCAGCCGGATCTGGGTCCTGGACCCGGATGGCACCGACTATCTGGAGGTGCCCTACCGGACGCTGTCGCGGCCCCCGATCAGCGCGTGGGAACAGAAGGCGGCTGTCGCGCGGCTGCGCGAGCTGGGCCGCGCCGAGGTCGATGAGGACACGCTGTTCGCCATGGTGGCGCAGATGCGCCAGATCACCGAAACCGCGAGTGCGGTCACCCGCAAGGCTCGCCGTGACCGCCAGCGCCGCAGCGACGCGCCGCCCGGGACGGGGCCCTCGCTGCCGCCGAAGCCGCCTGCTCCGTCGGCCGGGCAGGACGGGGAGGCGGCGGTCAGGCCGTTCGAGGTGATCGAACATTGGTGAACGAGGACTTGTCGCACCTGCACCCGGCCGCCCAGCAGATCGCGCGGCTGTCGGTTGCCGAGCGGCTGCGGTACGTACGGGCGGACCGGTGGATCGGCTACCCGCGGGCCGCCGAGGCGGTTCAGCGGCTGGAGACGCTTCTGGCCTGGCCGTCCAAGCAGCGGATGCCGAACCTGCTGCTGATCGGGCCGACCAACAACGGCAAGTCGATGATCGTGGAGAAGTTCCGCCGCGCACACGTGCCGGTCTCGCACCCGGACCGCGAGGAGATCCCGGTGCTGGTGATGCAGATGCCCTCCGACCCAACGGTGATCCGCTTCTACACCGCGCTGCTGGCCGCGCTCGGCGCTCCGCTGCGGGCCCGTTACCGGCTGGCCGACGTCGAACAGTTGGCGCTGCGGATGCTGCGGTCGGCCGGGGTGCGCATGCTGGTCATCGACGAGCTGCACAACGTCCTCGGCGGGCGCGGCGACAAGCGCCGGGAGTTCTTGAACCTGCTGCGGTTCCTGGGCAACGAACTGCGCATCCCGCTGGTCGGCGTCGGCACCCGGGACGCCTATCTGGCTATCCGGGCCGATGACCAGCTGGAGAACCGGTTCGCGCCACTAACGCTGCCGCGCTGGGAGACCGGCGCCGACGCCTGCTCGCTGTTGGCCAGCTTCGCCGCGGCGTTCCCGCTGCGCAGGCCCTCGCCCATCGCCACCGCCGAGATGGCCGGCTACCTGCTCACCCGCAGCGAAGGCACGATCGGAGAGCTGGCCCACCTGCTCACTGACGCCGCGGTGGCCGCGATCGAATCCGGTGAGGAGGCCATCAACCAGCGCACCCTGCTGCTGGCCCCGTATGCCGGGCCGAGCGAGCGGCGCCGGCTGTTCGAACGCGAGCTGACGTGAGCGGCGTTCGGCGGTGGCCACTGCACCCGCAGCCCGGCCCGCTGGAAGCCCTCTCGTCGTGGCTGGGCCGACTGGCCCGGTTGTACGAGATGCCGGTGACGGACCTGCTCACCCGCAACCTCGGCCTGGTCGGCCTGGCCGTTCCGGCCGACCTGGACTACGACCCACCGGCGGCGATGCTCGCCGCGCTGGCCGAACGCACCGGCGTCGAACTCGCCCGACTGCGGGCGATGACGCTGGCGGGCTGGGAGCCCTGGCTGTTCGACACACTCACCGTGCCGATCGATCAGACACAGCCGATGTTCGACGCCTACGTGCGGGACCACTCCGTGCTCCTGGCCCCGGGCGAGGCCGGCACCAACCAGGTCAACCGCTGGAAGCGCTGGCCGGGCCCGTGGCTCGGATGGTCGCTGCACCGGGCCTGCCCGGTGTGCGCCGCCGACCCCGACCGTGGGCGGGCCCTGATCTGGCGGCTGCCGCTGATGACCGGCTGTGTCGAGCACGGGTGCCGCCTGGAAGAAGCCGCCGCAGTCGATGCCGCCCTCGCCCTGGGGCATGAAGGGCCGGGGCCGACGCTGTTGGCCGAACCTCTGGCCACCGTGGACCGCTACACCTACGAGGGGCTCACCACCGGACGGGTCACCCTCCCCGGCCGTACCGTGCACGCCGGGGTGTGGTTCCGGCTGCTGCGCTCGCTGCTGGACGAGGTCAGCCTCTCCCTGACCGGCCGCAGCAGTCACGGCCGGGCCACGCTGGAACACGTCTGGGAGGCTACCGGCCGAGAACAACGCGCCGGACTGACCACCTGGCGGCCCTACGAATACCTGGCCCCCGAGGTCCAGGAGGCGATGCTGCATGCCGCCGGCACCGCGCTGAACCTGGCCGCCAAAGGGACCGTGATCGCCTGCGGCCGTCTCGCCTCGACCCTGCGTCCGGAGCACCGCCACGTCTACGACGGCGCCCCGTCCGCACCGCACCGCAGTTCCTGGCAGGAGGCCATGGATCAGATAGAGACGGCGCTCGCCCTGGCCCGCACCGACCGCGACGCCGCCCGCCAGCTTCTGATCCTCCTCACCCTCGGCTGCCGCACCATCAACCGGTTCGAAGAAGAACGCGCCTTCCTGTTCGGTGCCGGCGTCTCCGCCGACTTCCTGCCCAGTGCCCGCGAACTCGGCCGCGCCGATCTCACCTGACATCCGTGTTCCACATCCTTGGATATGGAACAGCACTCCCGACGGCCCGCCAGAGGACGTGCATCCTGGGCGAATCACTCCGGGGATCGTTCCGCAAGTCGTTCCACAAGAAGCGTTCCGAAAGGCCCGTACGGAGCCGACTTCCGGTACGGTCCGGTTATGCGAACCGACAACTCACACCCCGTCAGTGGGCTCACCCTGGGGTACGCGAGGGTCTCAACGATCAAACAGAGCCTGGAACGCCAGCTCGACGCACTTGAAGCCGCAGGCATCCCCGACGACCGGATCCACGTGGACAAGAAGAGCGGGACCAGCGTCGACCGCCCGGGTCTGACCGCCCTGCTCGCTTATGCCCGCCCCGGGGACACCATCGTCGTGCACACACTCGACCGGCTCGGCCGCAACCTGCGCGAAGTCCTCAACCTCGTCCACGACCTGAACGAGAAGCAGATCGGGGTGCGTTCACTGGCCGACCCCCTGCCGATCAACACCGCCGATGAGGGCATGGCCCGCATTGCCTTCCTCCTATTGGCCCTCTTCGCCGAGATGGAACGCACCTTCACCGCCGAACGCGCCGCCCACGCCCGCGCTGTCGCCGAAGCCGCCGGCCGTCGCATAGGCCGCCCCGTCGCCCACCCGGCCGAAAAGATCGAGTACGCCAAGCTCCTCAAGCAGCAGGGCGGCAGCCTCGGCGAGATCGCTGAGAAGACCGGCATCCCCAAGACCTCCCTCCACCGCTACCTCGCGACGCCAAGTGCCGACGATGCATCGAACGGGACTCGCTGATGGCATCGCGCCTAAATCCGCAGCAGATCGAGATCATCGGACGACACTGGCTCATCGGCGAAGTCGTACTGAAGCCGGCTCGCCCACAGCTGGGGCAGCGAGGGCACTGCTCCAGGCTCGGGCTGCCTGGTCGACGAACACAAGATCACCATGTTCAGTTAAGTCATGAACATCGCAAGCTGAATGGCCGTCGCTCCATTGGCTCCGTAGGTACGAGTCAGCCCGTCGCGGGGTTCTCAGCAGGCTGGAACATCTCGTCCGCCAGCGCCCGGAAGGTCTCTTCGGGGTCCCGCCCGTCCAGCGGGCCGTCCAGGTTGTGGGAGAGCAGCAGCGTCGCGAAGCCGTGGGCCACCGACCAGGCAGCCATGAAACCGATGATCGGGTCGTTGCCGTAGCCCTCCACTGCCGTACGGAGCCGGCTCCGCGTCCGCTCGCGCGCCGCGAGGAGCTCCGGGTCGTCCGGGCGCAGGAGCTCCGGGCGGAACATGATCTGGAAGTGCGCCGGGTGCGTGGTGGCAAAGTGCACGTACCGGACGCCCAGGCCGCGCAGGTCCTCCGCCTCGTCGAGGGCGGCGGACAGGAAGCCGTAGCCCTCGGCCGCGATGGCGGTGAGCAGGCCCGCGCGGTCCTTGAAGTGGTGCGCGGGCGCGGCGTGGGAAACGCCTGCGCGGCGGGCCAGGTCGCGCAGGGACAGGGCCGCCGGTCCTTCGGCGGCGATGACGTCGAGGGCCGCAGTGAGCACGGCCTGTCGCAGGTCCCCGTGATGGTAGGCGCGTTCAGTGGTCATGATCAGCAGGTTACGCGCAATCTAGACGTTGACAAGTTCGGCCGTCGAATGGAATCTAGTCGACGTCAAGATGAGCGAGTCACGGGAAGAGGGATCGCCATATGAGTAACGACAACGGACGCGTACGGCAGATGTGGCACCTGCTGGAGCCTCTGCACGCCGTCCTCTATTACGCTCCCGAGGTCTTCGAAGAAGTAACAGCGCTCGGTTACGACACCGGCGAACGCTGGCCGAGCTACTTCGCCTTGCGAGCGGCGCCGCTCGGGGCACCCGGATCCCGTCAAGTGGCCTCCGCGTTCTACAGCTTCAGTCCGCGCATGGTCGCCGAGCACATCCCCGCTGCCTGGGACGTCGCCGCACCGGACAAGGTGCTTGAGGCCCGGACGCGCGGCGTCGACCGGGCGTACCGCGCGCTCATCGATGAGCGGACGGACAGTCCCGATCTCGCCGAGGCAGCCGCGCTCGCCCGCCGGGCGGCCGAGGCCGCGCACACCGAAGGCCGCCCGCTCGCCGCCGCCAATGCCGCGCTGCCCTGGCCCCAGGAGCCTCACCTCGTGCTGTGGCAAGCCGCGACGATCCTGCGTGAGCACCGCGGTGACGGCCACCTCGCCGCCCTCCTGACCGTAGGACTCGACTCTGTGGAGGCACTGGTGTCTTTCGCCGCGATCGGCGCGGCGCCGGCCGAGGTCTTCGCGAGCCGCGGCTGGAGCGAGCATGAGTGGGCGGCCGCCCGCGAACGGCTCATCGCGCGGGGACTGCTGGACGCCGACGGTGCCGCGACCGACGTGGGCCACGCCCTGCGCGCCGAGGTCGAGCGCCGCACCGACGAACTGGCCGCTGCCCCCTGGCACGCGCTCGGCGCCGAGGACACCACGCGGCTCGCCGATCTCCTTGGCCCGCTCTGGCTGGAGGTCCTCGGCTCAGGAATGCTGCCCCGCGAGACCACGCTCGGCATCGGGAAGATCTGAGCGCGAGCAGGCGGTGAAAACCGCTGCGAGGGGCGTGGTGCCTGAGGCCGCCGTTAGCGCACGCAGCCGATTCCAGTCATCCGCGCAGCCGACTTCGGAAACTGACAGTGGGGAAGGCGGTGGCGCACACGTCGTCCGCCTTCCGGCAGCGGGGGCGGAACGGGCGGTTCAGGATCGGAGACGCGCTCACACGTCGGCCCCAGGGGTGCAGTGTCCGCAGCCAGAGATCGACGTCGCGCCCCACGTAGCCTCTGTCCCATGCCAGCCTCCCGCCTGCATCGCGTCGCCGTCCTCGTGCTCGAGGGTGCGAAGCCGCTCGATGTCGGAATTCCCGCCCAGGTCTTCACGACCCGCGCGAGCATGCCGTACGAGGTGCGGGTGTGCGGGGCGACACCCGGTCTCGTGACCGGCGGCGACGGCCTGTCGTACTCCGTCGCCCACGGCCTCGACGCGCTGGCGTGGGCCGACATCGTCTTCGTCCCCGGCTACCGGTTCCCGGACCGCGACGACCCGCCGCAGGCCGTCGTCGACGCACTGATCGCCGCCCACGCTCGGGGCGCGCGGCTCGCCGCCATCTCGACGGGCGCCTTCGCGCTCGCCGCCACGGGCCTGCTCGACAACAGGCGCGCCACGACGCACTGGCACTACACGCGGGCACTCGTGGTCAGGCATCCGCTCGTCCAGGTCGATGAGAACGTGCTGTTCGTCGACGAGGGCAGCGTGCTCACCTCGGCCGGCGCCGCCTCCGGCATCGACCTGTGCCTGCACATCCTGCGCGGCGACCTCGGGGTGGCCGCGTCCAACCACGCGGCCCGCCGCCTGGTCGCGGCGCCCTACCGCAGCGGCGGCCAGGCCCAGTACGTGCCGCGCAGCGTCCCCGAGCCGCTCGGCGAGCGCTTCGGCGCCACCCGCGAGTGGGCGCTGCACCGGCTAGGTGAGCCCCTCACCCTCGATGTACTGGCGCGACAGGCCGGAGTCTCGCCGCGCACGTTCTCCCGACGTTTCGTCGAGGAGACCGGCTATACGCCGATGCAGTGGGTGATGCGGGCCCGCATCGACCTGGCCCGCGAACTGCTCGAGCGGTCGCAGCGCAGCGTCGAACAGATCGCCGCCGACGTCGGCCTCGGCACCGGCGCGAACCTGCGCCTGCACTTCCAGCGCGTCCTCGGCACCACACCGAGCGAGTACCGGCGCACCTTCACCCGGGGCGCATAGCACCGTGGCGGGATCCTTTTGAACGATGGCCATCTCGCCACTGTCAGCGGCGCGAGCCGCGGGCGAGCCTGGGGGTGAAGGAAAGGGACCTCACTCATGACTCGCATCGCCATCAACGGATTCGGCCGCATCGGACGCAATGTGCTGCGCGCACTGCTCGAACGCGACAGTGCCCTCGAGGTCGTCGCCGTCAACGACCTGACGGAGCCCGCCACGCTCGCCCGGCTGCTCGCCTACGACAGCACGGCCGGCCGGCTCGGGCGTCCGGTGACCGTCGACGGGGACGCCCTCGTCGTCGACGGACGTCGGATCACGGTGCTGGCCGAGCGCGAACCCGCGCGGCTGCCGTGGGCCGAACTCGGCGTCGACATCGTTCTGGAAGCCACCGGCCGCTTCACCTCGGCCAAGGCTGCCCGCGCCCACCTCGACGCGGGCGCGAAGAAGGTGCTCGTCGGTGCGCCGTCGGACGGCGCCGACGTCACGCTCGCGTTCGGGGTCAACACCGACGCCTACGACCCGGCCGTGCACACGATCGTCTCGAACGCCTCCTGCACCACCAACGCGCTCGCGCCGCTGGCCGCGGTCCTCGACGAACTCGCCGGCATCGAGCACGGGTTCATGACGACGGTGCACGCCTACACGCAGGAGCAGAACCTGCAGGACGGTCCGCACCGCGACGCCCGTCGCGCCCGGGCCGCCGGCGTCAACATCGTGCCGACCACGACCGGCGCCGCCAAGGCGATCGGCCTGGTGCTGCCGAACCTCGACGGCAAGCTGTCGGGCGACTCGATCCGCGTACCGGTGCCGGTGGGTTCGCTCGTCGAACTCAACACGACCGTCGCCCGCGACGTGACGCGCGACGACGTGCTGGCGGCATACCGCGCCGCAGCGGAGGGGCCGCTCGCCGGTGTCCTCGAGTACTCGGACGACCCGCTCGTGTCGTCCGACATCACGGGCAATCCCGCCTCGTCGATCTTCGACTCGGCCCTCACCCGCGTCAGCGGCCGCCACATCAAGGTGGTCGCGTGGTACGACAACGAGTGGGGCTTCTCGAACCGCGTGATCGACACGCTCGAGCTCCTCGCCACCCGCTGACCGGACGCCGGGGCGGTACCCCCCATCTCCAGCGACCGCTCCAGCACTTCCCTTGAGCGCTCCGGTCGGCCCGACGGGCCGACCGGAGCGCTCAAGGCACAGAAGCGGGTCCGCCCGGCCCCCGGAGGGTGCTGGAGTGCCACGGCCGGTCAAGGGCGCTCATCGAGCGTCGCTCCGCGAGGGCCTGCGGCCACCCCTGAGAGTCCTCGACGGCACTCGAACCTGGCTGAATATCAGACGGGCCCGCCACCTGGTTGAGCCCGCAACCAAGTGCGGGCGAAGAGCGGCCCCGGCTGTTTTAAGGCTCTGTCCGCAGTTTCGTGAGCCCGTTCAGAAGGACCGGTAGATCCCCTCGGGATCATCGTGAGCCGATGCCGCGTACTCCTCAAAGCCCAGATTGCCGATGCTCAGGTTCGCGTGGACGTCGTGGAGCCCTGCGGGGATGGTGCGGAAACCGCGGCCGAACTCGGTCAGCTGTTCGTAGTCCTCTTCGTCCACGCACTCCTCCCGCGTCAGCGTGGTGACCGCCAGCAGCGGGTGGCTCTCGGCCTGCATGGTTGTACGGTCGGCGAGAAAGACAACGGCCAGGTTGTCGTCGCCGCAGACCGCAGTCAGCACCTCGTCAACGGTCGCCCCTGCCCAGGCCGGATCGTCGATGAAGTGGACGTGTGCCTCGTGCTGCCTGTCTCCCCAGGGCTCCATCAGCGCCGCCACCACGTCCTGCCACGCCTGGTCGTCGAGGTAGTCGATCCTGACGACCAGGGCATCGAACTCATCACGGCCGGTGACGGCGGGCAACGCTCTCATGGATCCTTCTCCTCGGTGACGATCGGTGAGCTGTGCCCGACTGTCTCATGGGCCGTTTTCGAGGATGCGGGTCCGGAGAAGTTCGAACGAGGCTCGGCCATACATGGCCCGCTTGAGTGTTTTCACCCGGCTCACATGCCCTTCGACCACCCCGGTGAGCTGACCCCGGTTTCGTGGAGTCCCTGATGTGCCCCGGGTCAGCTGCGCGGCACTGACCTGGGTGGACTGGATTGAGCAATGGGCTTGGAGAGCAACCTGCAACCCAGGCGGCCCGGGCGGTGCTGTCGAATGCTGTCGGGACTGCTGCACTATTCATGCGGGTCGCTGAGAGGCCCGAGCAACGGGCGAGGCGAACCAGTCACTGAGCGATTCTGTCGGGGATCTTGGTTTTCGAAGGTCACTGTCCTTGGCGCCACCAGCGGGGCCGGGGCAATTCGTTGTCGTCGAGGTACTGCTGGAACGCCGTCGGTGAACGGGGGCGGTAGGTGGAGTCTTCCGGTTCCTGGGTGCTGAGGCGTTCGATGTTGACGGCGATCGCGGTCAGGACGTGCTGGACGTGGGCCTTGGCAACGCCGTGGTAGCGGCAGCGGCGCATCCGATGGCCGTTGACGAGCTCATTCATGGTGCCCTCGACGCCGGAGCGTGAGGCATAGAGCCGCTGCCACTGCGGGTCCTGCTGATCGGCGCGGCTGCGGGCCTGGAGCTCGTGCAGGCGTCGGGGCAGGAAGTTCACCGTCCGTGCCCCCGGAGGTGCACGAAGACCGCTCAGGACAGGGCCCGCAGTGCCGCTTGTCGAACCGGACCACCGTGTAGGGGGCCATCGCCGGAAGCTCGTTCCAGTTGCCGCTGACCTGGCCGTTGGGGCAGGTGACCTCGCGGCGGTCGAAGTCGATGATGAAGTTCTCCCGGGCGAAACCGTCGCCGGTCTTGCGCTGCCGGGAGTTGTCGGTCTTGACCGGGCCGACCATGGTGATGCGGTGGGCGCGGGCGGCGGTGTCATGGAGCACGACGGAGGTGTAGCCGCTGTCGACGAGGTGCTCGGCAGGCAGCAGACGGCGCCGCTTGAGCCGGGTGTGGATGCCGGGCAGGGCCACACTGTCGCCGGTGGGGACGGTGGTGGCCACGTCCGTGATGACGTTGGTACTGCCTTCGTCGCAGGTCTCGGTGGTATGCGCGAGATAGCCGACCCAGGTCCGGTGCCCGCGGCGCGTGTAGCGGGCCTCGAGGTCGTAGGGCGACTCCAGGCGCCGGCCGGTGGGCGGCAAACCGTCCTTCTCGGCCCGCGGACGCAGCCGTCCCCGGACATCGACAAGGAAGTGCTGGACCATGATCTGCCGAAGCGCCTCCAGCGCGGGTCCCGGTGGTGTGCCCGGGTGCTGGCCGCGGACGCGTTCGAGCAGCTCGGCGGCGTCGGCGCCGGCCTGTTTGAGCCGGGCGGCCGGATGGCTGGGCTGGCTGACCAGACGGACCTGCCGTCCGTAGCGCAGCGCCCAGTCCTCGTCCACCAGGCCCTCGAGGATCTCCGGTGCGGTGCGGGCGCACTCCTCCAAAGCGGCGCGGACCGTCTCCAACACCAGCTCCAGCCGGGTCAGCTCACGCACCGCGGCCCTCAGGTAGGTGGAGTCGGTGCGCTGCCGTCCCCACGCCTTGACCAGCCCCGCTTCCTTCAGCCGGGCCAGCGCGATGTCGAGGAGGGTATCGGCGCGGTCGTCCTGGGCCAGCCGGTCACGGAAGTCGGCCAGCACGCTGTGGTGGAAGCCGGGATCGTCCAGCTCGAGCGCGAGGGCGTATTTGAAGTCGATCCGGCAGCGCACTGCCTCGGCCGCCTGACGGTCCGACAGGTTCAGCAGAAACTGCAGCACGCTCACCGTGGCGAGCTGGGCCGGAGACAGGCCAGGCCGCCCGTCTCGCGGGTACCAGGCGTCGAAGTCCTCGTCGTGCCACAGCCCGTCCAGCCGGTCTCTCACCCACATCGCCGTCGTGCCCTTCGGATTGCTTGCCCGCGCCACCCGCGCGGTCGAGGGCGGAACTTGCTCGCCAGAGCGGGGGCGGAGGGACACCGGCTCACCTCGTATGTACGGCAGTCGACCTTCGGAACCAAGCCGAGCCTGCCCGACGACCATGCCGTTCCGCCTGGAAACCTCAAGATCCCCGACAGAATCGCTCAATGGGATGCCGAACGAGTCACCGGAGTTCGGCGGAACCGGTGGCCGCCGCTCCCGTG
>NZ_JBHSOA010000136.1:0-169715 GCF_042655885.1 Streptomyces chlorus | reverse complement strand
CACCCCCATGACCGGCCACACCAGCCCCGTGACCTGCAACTTCAGGATGAAACGATCTCACTGAGCTTCGGGCTCGGCCTTCTCGTAATGCTCACAGCCATGGTGGCGGTGTGGGTCCTGCCCGCGTGGCGCTGGTACGCCCGGCTCGGGGCCACGGTCGGCGCGTTCTTCCTACTGCTGATCAGCGCAGGCATGAGCGGGCAGCTCGACGACAGCGGGACCGCCAAGTCCGAGGCCAGGGCGCAGGACGCGAAGCCCGCGGACGTCGCGAACGCCGGAGGCACGCCGCCCCCAGCTGCGCCCAAGACTCCTGAGTTCGCCGACTACACGGGCAAGCCACTGGACGAGGCCGAGAAGGGGGCACGTTCGGCGGGATTCACCCCCGTTCGTCATGACGCCGCCGAGGAGGACCGCGTGATCATCATGCGGTCCGGATGGACGGTGTGCTTCCAGAAGGCCGACACGGCGGCGAAGACCATCGATTTCGCCGCAGTCAAGGCCGGCGAGCCCTGCCCCGAGAAGGACGGCGGCCCACTCCCGTGGCCGGTGATGCCGGACCTCGTCGGCGGCACCTACAACACAGCCATCGAGGAGTTGGACCAGGTCGGCATCGACCTCGACCGCGTCACGCTCGACGACGTCTACCTCGACATCGACGCTCCCACGGCCGAGGAGGCCGCCGAGGAAGGTGACGAGTGGCGGGTGTGCTTCCAACACCCGGACGAGGACACCGAAGTGACCTCCAGCACCACGGTCCACCTCGACCTGGGCCAGTGGTCCGACGCCGGCCAGGTCCAGGACTGCCCGGCCGCGAAGGACACCACCTACAAGATCCCTGCCAACGACCCCGCCCGCCAGGACAGGGACAACGGCAGCAGCGGTGGTAGCGGCAGCACCGGCGGCGACACGTCCGACAACGACGACTCTTCTTCGTCGTCCGGCGGCTCAACCGGCGGAAGCGGTGTGGGTGTCGTCCACCCCGGCTCGTACTGCTCCCCGCCCGGCGCGACCGGCGTCACCAAGAAGGGGACCCCGATGGTCTGCGGCCCCGGCTCGGACGGCCGCGACCGCTGGCACTCCTGACCCGCACGCCCACGAGTGGTGCCCGGACGGCCTGAACACCGTCACACCGTGCGGAAGGGCGAAGCCCGGCCGGGCTTCGCCCTCACCACCCACCGAGCCACGACGGCAAGCGGCGCACAATCACGCACGCGTAGTCGGCACGCACACACCCGTGGGGCCGGGTCGCCAGGCGCCGCCCCAGGGCCGGCCGCCCGTCAGTCCCGGGCCGCGAAGCCCACGAAGTGCGCCCAGCCCTCCCGCCCTACGGCGAACGGTCGCCGCGACACGTCCTTGGAGTCCCGCACATGGACGGCCCGCTCGGCGATGGCAACCTCCACGCAGCTGTCACCCTGAGTGCCGCTGTAGCTGGACTTGTACCAGGCGAGTTCCGTCGCGTTCATGTCTCTCCTCGCAGTCGCTCCAACAGACCCCGTGGTACGCGCGGGGCGCTGCGGAGACTGGGGGTTCCTGATGCAGAGCGCCGGAACGGAAGACGGCGTCGCCCAGGAACAGCTCTCGGGGCACGGCTTCGACGGCCGCGCGCCATGCCGGATCGGTGAGCAGGCCCTGTGTGGCGAGTTCGCCGGCGAGGCTCTGGCGGAGGATCGTGGTGCTGTTCATCGGCGGTCCCGGTCGGGGTGCTGGAGTTGGTCGGCGAGGGCTGCGGTGATCCGGTCGGTGAGGGGCTCGGGGAACCATGCGAACTGTCCGTTCGGATTGCACTCGTACCAGTGCCACCGTCCGGCGGCATCGAGCCCGAAGTCGAAGGCGCCGTAGACCAGGCCGAACACGGCGAGGTAGTCGTGCGCGGCCTTCGCCACGTCGGACGGCGTGGCGATGAGGCTGCAGTGGAGGTCGTCGTAGTGCCGACGCCAGTCCAGTCCCGGAGACCCGTCGATCCGCACGGCGAACAGCCGGTTCCCCACTGCGGTGAGCCGGATGTCCGCGACCTTGTCCACGCGGCTCTGGAACAGGTGCATCGTGTGGCCGACCCCGGCGTCGAGATCGGCCGCGGCGACTTCCTCGATCCACACCGTGAGGCCGTGGCCGTCCCGGCCGGTGTAGTCGCTGTTGTACAGCGGCTTGTAGACGGCCGGTCCGTGGTCGCGGACGAACCGCCGTGCCTGCTCCGCGTCGTTGGTGAGGAGCGTCGGCGGTACGTGCAGCCCGCACCGCGCCGCGGCCGAGAGCTGGGCCGGCTTTACTCGGCGGCCCGGTTGCGCCACGGGTGGTTGACGTAGTGCGCTCCCGGCAGGGCGCTCAGGATTCCGCCGAGGCCGTGGCGTGCCTGCTGTACAGCAGCCACCACACGCGGTGGCTGTTCTTGCGGGAGCCGTCGTAGTCGGGGAGCACATCGGTGCCGATGTTCCAGTGCATGGCCTTCTTGCCGCCGATGTCGGTCAGCGGCCGGTCCTTCACGGAGATCACCGACTCGTCGGTGGAACTGAAGTCGTCCTCGCTATCAGTGGACCACATGGCACCGGACTCGAGCTGTCCCTCACGGATCTGATCGAGGGTCAGGGACGGGGAATACAGGATGCGTACGCCGGTGTCGGGGTCGTCCCTCAGAGAGAAGTCGACACTGGTCGCGACGGTCGGGCCCGAAGGCCAGCCGCTTTCGGGGTCCGTGTCTTCGTCGCTCGACTGGAACATCAGCTTCGAGTCGGCAGGAACGGTGATACGCAGGCCGCCGAAGACGGCCACCTGAACCGGTTCCTGCTCCTCTTCGGCAGCGGTATCGTCCGCGCTCGGCGACTCGTCCACGGCGGGAGTCGCCGTGGCCGCGTCCGGACTCGGCGCCGTCTGTTCCGGCTCGGCCGTCTTGTCGGTGACGGTGTGCCGGTCGGCGGCTCCGGTCTCGGTGTCACCAGCGGTCACGTCGGCCATTACGCCCCCGGCGGCGAGACCCACGACCGCGGCGGCAGCCAGCAGGCAGAGGACCCGCCGTCGTGTACGGCGCCTGGCGGGTGATGCCCCGGCAGGAAACGGTCCCGACGCTGGGGGCGGTGCGGAAAGCGGTGGGTAGGGGGGAGTCGGGGGAACCGACGGTGCGGTCTGCGCGGTTACCGGTGGTGTCGGTTCTCCGGACGGCTTCGGAGGGGCCGGACACGACGGTTCCGGGGACACGGGCGGAGGAGCGGAGGCGTCACTTGCAAGTTCTTCGCCGGCAGGCGCTTCCTCGGCAGGATGCCCGGCGGGCAGGGGGACGTTCCATCGCGCGCGCGGTCCAGGGGCACGGTGACACCAATATCGGCGTCGACGTCAATCCGTTCGGGAGCGCGGTCGAGGGGCCGCGTGTAGGCCACGGTCGGGAAGACGGCGGTGCCCGTCGGCCCGTACACGGCTGCCGTCCGCTCGGCAACCTCCGCCGCGCTCGGGCGCCGTCCGGGCTCCTTGTGCAGGGCCTCTCGCACGAGGGGGAGCAGGGCGTCGGGCACTCCCTTGAACGACGGCGCGGCACTGACGATACGGTGCGTGATGCCCGTGGGGCCCCGAAGGGGTGGGAGGCTGCCGCGGCGTAGGCGACGAGCACGCCCCAGGCGAAGATGTCGCAGGCCGGAAGGGTAGTGCCGTCGGTGAGCTGCTCCGGTGCCATCCACCCGGGGGTCCCGGTCGTCACCGAAGTCGCGGTGGCGTCCAGGTGGTGGGCGATGCCGAAGTGCACGACGCGCGGCCCGTCGGCCGCGAGGAGTACGTTCGTCGGCTTCAGGTCTCGGTGGGCGACGCCGGTGTCATGGATGCAGGCCAGAGCGTGGGCGACGGCCGCCGCGAAGGTCAGTAGGTTGTCCGGCCCCATGGCCCCGTCGTCCCGGACGTGCTGGTGCAGGGTGTTGCCGTGGACGTAGGCGGTCGCCAGCCAGGGCACGGGAGCTTCGGGGTCGGCGTCGACCAGCGGGACGAGGTAGGGGCCCGTGACCTTGCGGAGCATCGTGGTCTCGCGCCGGAAGCGGGCCCGGTGGGCGGGGTCGGTGGCGAAGTCCTGGTGCAGGACCTTGATGGCGAGAGGCCCGCCGTCGGGGTCGGTCGCGTAGTAGACCGTGCCCATGCCGCCGGTTCCGAGGTGCCGGGTCGGCCGGTAGGGGCCGATGCGGGCGGGCAGGTTCACCGGCACGGTGCACCTGCCGACGCTGCGGACGGCTGTCCGACGGACAGCGTCTGCTCACACAGACCGTGCTGATAAGTCATGTACCCCCCTGGTGTTCTGCGCCCCCATGGCCACTGATCGGCCCGGCGCGGTCGACTTCAGGGGCCGGCCGCGTCGACGACCGGGCTGCGACCGGCCCGTACGGACAGGTGGCAGTGGCTCGATGCGCCCCCTCATCGGCGGAGACACTTTAATACCGGACTACCGCGGGGCGATAAAAGGCCTGCTGTATCTCGTTGTGCACTATCCCGTCGAACGTCCGGCATTGCCGCTCACGCCCAGCGGCTCACACCGGCGATGGTACACATACGCGACAGCAAGCGATGTGACTATCCGTTGACATTACCAACATGCATGCGTCATGCTCCCGCCAGCAACAACACAACCACCCGGCAGCACCCTGCGCCTCAACCGCCGTGGCCCTACCGGACGTCACGGGAAACCCGGCGACACCTCGGCACCTCATAAGAGGGCGATCCCACGCAGGTCACGAGGAAGCACCCTCCACTGATCCCCGCTGTCCGAAACGTTCCGACAGCAACGCCTCTCCCATCACCGACCGTTCCTGGGAGGAATCGTGAATCCGCAGAACCAGCCGCAGCACCCGGCCGGCATACGGCCGCTGCACAAGCGCAAGAGACTGTGGGCCGTCGGCGCCGCTCTGTTCGCCCTGGGGGCGATCGGCGGCACCCAGTCCGCGCAGAGCGAGGTCGACGCCGCTCAGGCGCTGGCCGCCAAGCCCGTGCCGACCATCACAGCTACGGCCACGGCGACGGCGACGACCACGGCGACTGCCACCGTAACCGCCACTCCCAAGCCGAAGCCCACCCCCACGGTCACCAAGACCAAGAAGGTCACCACACCCGGCCCGACCGTCACCGTCACCGTCACCAAAACCGCCAGGGCCGCCGGATCCGGTACCAGCAGCGGCACTGGCACCGGCACCTGTTCCATCGTCTCCAACGCGGGCAACTGCTACCAGGCAGGACAGTTCTGCCGGAACAGTGACCACGGAGCCACGACGACGACCGCCGGCGGCACTCGGATCAAGTGCACCTACAGCGCGAACTCATGGCGCTGGACCTACTCCTGACGGACGACGGACGGAGGGCCACCGCACGGTCCTGAAGGCCGACGCCCTTGGGGACCTTGGTGCGCAGTCGGGACGGCGAAGGCCGACTCGAAGTCGGTCGCGCCCTCGTAACGGGACACGCAGACGAGAAACTTGGTGAACTGGTGCCAACGCTCACGGCAGCCGCGCCCCGGGCCCGGCGCAGTAGAGAAGCGCCGGTTCCCTCGGATGTCATGGGAGCCGTCCCGGCTCAGGTCGCCACCGGCTCCCAGCGGTAGGCATCGGCGGCCTCGCCGTACGGCCGCAGCAGCGGCTCCAGGTCCACGTCACCCGGCGGCAGTGCCAGCGATGTCCGACGAGGTGGGGCGGGCGCTCGCGGCCCTGCGCGTCGTGGACGCCGCGCCGGACCCGTACTCCCCGGGCCGCTGGTCGCTGCGGGCGGGCAGCAAGGTCGGAGCCGTCACGCTCACGGTGCCGGGTCACGACGATCCGCTCACGGTCCGCATCGTCCCCAAGGTGCCGATCGTCCGGCTCTTATTCCTCCTCGGATACAGCCTCGATCCCACCGGTGCCTGGCGGGACGGTGAGGTCGAGGTCGCCGAGCACCGGGACCTGTTGCCGGCGCTCGCGTATGCGGTGGAACGGCAGGTGGACCGGGCCCTGCGGCAAGGGCTGCTGCAGGGCTACCGGGTGACGGAGGAGACCTCGATGGTCGTGCGGGGCCGGATCCGGGAGGCCGAGCAGATACGGCGCCGGTTCGGGGCGACGCTGCCGGTGGAGGTGACGTACGACGAGTTCACGACGGACATCGCGGAGAACCGGATCCTGCGGGCGGCCGTCGAGCGGCTGTTGCGGCTGCCGGGAGTACCGCGCGAGGTGCGCCGGAGGCTGTTGCACCAGCGGGCGCGGCTGGCGGACGTCACGGTGCCGGTGCGCGGTCGGCCCCTGCCCGAGTGGCGTCCGAGCCGCCTCAACGCCCGGTACCACCACGCCCTGCACCTGGCGCGGGCCGTGTGGGAGGGTGCCTCACCGGAGCACGGGCCCGGCGGGCTGCGCATGGAGGGGTTCCTCTTCGACATGAACCGCCTCTTCGAGGAGTTCGTGACCGTCGCCCTGCGCGATGCCCTGCGCGGGTCGGGCCACACCTCCCATTTCCAGGACAGTCACCACCTCGACGAGGCCGCCGCCATCCGCATGCGGCCGGACTTCGTGCTGTACGGGCCGGACGGCACCCCGTGCGCGGTCGCGGACGCGAAGTACAAGGCGGAGAAGCGGAGCGGTTACCCGGACGCCGATCTGTACCAGATGCTGGCGTACTGCACCGCCCTCGGTTTGAGCGCGGGGCACCTGGTCTACGCGAAGGGCAACGCCTCGCACGCGGTCCACCGGGTGCGCCACGCGGGCATCCTGATCCACCAGCACGCCCTCGACCTGGACCAGGAGCCGGCGGGGCTGCTCGCCGACGTCACGGAGGTCGCGCGGCGCATGAGGAATGGCTGACGCGACCTCCTGGGGCGACTCCTGCTACTGCGGTAACCGCGGTTACCGCAGCTTCCACTCGCCGGTCTTGTCGGCGAACCCGGAGTCCATGGTGAACTGCACGGTGTCGACCTTCGCCGCCTCGGGAACCTCGAAGACGATCCAGCCGAGGCCCTTGGCGCCGGGCTTGAGCTTCAGACCGGAGGCCATGGACGGCCCGGCCGTGATGTCCCCGAAGGTGGCGTCGAACTGCTGGCCCTCGCTGTCCGCGACCTGGGCGCCGTTGGACGGGCTGTCGCTGTAGGCCGCCTTACCGGTGTTGACGAGTTGGAACTGAACGCCGACGAACCGCTTGCCGGAGGCGGGCTCCATGAACTCGTCGGCCGACTTGGCGGGGTCGGCGACCTTGACGACGGTGACGTCGAGCTTGCTGCCCTCCTCGAAGCCCTCCAGGGTGAGGGTGTCGCCGACCTTGGCGACCTCAGGAGCGTCGGACTTCTCCTTCGCGGTGTTCTTGCCGCTGTCCGCCTGGGCGGCGGCGTTGTCCTTCGGCTTGTCGACGACGGTGCTGCCGGTGTCACAGGCGGTGAGGGTGAGCGCGCCGACGGCGGCGGCTACGGCGGCGGCGATTCTGATACGGGCGTGCATGGTCCCCCCAAGGGCAGTGCCGGATGTTCACGTACGCACCCCGCCACCTCAGTCACGGCGAGGATGTATGGGTAAACAGTAGATGCAGTCCGTTGATAATGTCAACGGAACTGCAAGGATGTCCACGCGCCGAGGTGACAGTCGGACGGTGTGCATCCGATGCGTATGACCGGCCCCGGATGGTCCATTCAGGGTCAGGGGGACACGTGCCGTAGCTTGCGTTCGCCAACAGCTTCTGGGAGAGCTACGACGTTCTCGAGAAGCCCGTCAAGACCGGTGTGCGCAAGGCGATGTGGAAGTTCCAGCAGCTCACCGTGCCCGACTTGCAGGCGGACAAGGGTCTGCATCTGGAGTCCGTCGAGAAGGCGCGCGATCCGCGGATGCGAACCATCCGCATCAACGACTTCTGGCGCGGTGTGGTCCTCACCCCGGACGACGGCAGCGATGTCTTCCTGCTGGTGAACGTCGTCCGGCACGACGACGCCTACACCTGGGCCGCCAAGCGGCTGTACACGACGAACGCGGCGACCAGGGCGCTCGAAGTCCGCAACGTGGTGGCGATCGAGCAGTTGACGCCGCGACTGGAGAAGGCCGCCGCCGCTGCCGGCTCCCTGCTGTTCGCCCGGTACTCGGACACGGTGCTGCGTGAACTCGGCCTCGACGACCAGGTGCTCCGTGCGGTGCGGACCGTCATCGGCAAGCCCCAACTGGAGGCTTTCGGCACCCTGTTGCCCGAGGACCAGTTCGAGGTGCTGCAGTATCTCGCCGAGGGGTGACGGGAGGTGACACCGGCCTCCGTGGACACTGTGCAGCACGAGTCCGAACTGCTGCGGGAACGGTGCCTGCTGTTCGTGGCGTGCACGAGGTCCCGAGAGGCGCTCGCGGTGTCGTGGAGTGGGGCGGGCAGCCCGTTCCTGCCCCGGTGAGCCCGGGATGTCCGCCGCCGCGTCCCGTCACTCGCCGGGCTTCAGGGCGCCGTTGCCGAGTCCGTCCCGCGCCAGTGCGGCGATCTGCCTGCTGAGTTCGGCCACCCTTCGCGACCTCTCCTCGAACTCCCTGAGTGCGCCGAAGGCCGCTCCGTAGCGGCGCTGTGCCGCGATGTCCATCTGAGGGATGCGGGCGCCCTTGCCGTCGAACCGGAAGGTGCCGCTGGTGGTGGTGGAGCGGCGGCTGTTGCCGGCGCTGTGCAGGAAGCCCTGGAGGAAGTCCGTGTCGAGCTGGTCGCTGACCGAGACCGGTTCCGGGTCCTCGTACTCGACCAGTCCGGCTTTGATGAGGTCGGCGACGCTCACACTGGCCCCGTCGAGGGCGCCGGGTCCCTCGCCGGCGACCAGGGTGGGGAGCAGTTCGCTCAGGCGTTGCACCTGCTCGGCCAACTCGCGGTGCAGGGCGTCGTATTCGGTGACGAAGTCGCGGTGGGACTCGTCGACGTAGCGGCTCGGGGTGAGGTCCACCAGATCGTCCAGCAGGTCGATCTGAGCGATGTCGGTGACCTGCTCGGGGCGTGGTTCCAAGGGCCCGTCCGGGTCGTTGGCCGTGAGGTCGATCATGCGGATGGTGGCGGCGGCATCGCCCGGTGTCCGTGGCCGTCGCAGCTGCCACAGGTGTACGGGCAGGGAGTGCGCGGCAGCCGTGCCCGGGGCCAGAGCGGTGACCTGGGTCAGGATGCCACGACGGACGAGCTCGGCACGGATACGACGGCCGGCCTTGCGATAGGCGACCGACGCCGGCATCACCATGACGACCCGGCCGCCCGGCGCGGTGTGCGTAGGCGTGCTGCAGCCAGGCGAGCTCGCCCTCGGCTCGAGAGGGCGTGCCGAGTTCCCAGCGCGGGTCGAGGAGCAGTTCCTCCCGTCCCCAGTCGGTGTCGCTCACCGGCGGGTCGCAGACGACGAGGTCGGCCTTGAGGTCCGGCCACTGGTCGGCGCGCAGGGAGTCGCCCTGCCTGACCTCGATGGGAGCCGGCTTCGCGAGTTCGGCCCTGCAGCGCGCGAACCGTGCGCTGCGGGTGTCCACTTCCTGGCCGTACCGCCTGCTGCCGCGGTTCGTCCCGGTGGTCAGGAGGAGGGTGCCGATTCCGCATGCCGGGTCGAACAGCACCGCGTCGGCCGCAAGGTCACCGGCGCTGTGCCGGACGGCGCGAATGACGCGGGGCGAGGTCACCTGATCGGATCCGGCCCGTCGCACGGACTCCGTGAACCGCTCGGCCAGCCCGTTCACCACGTCGGCCGGGGAACTCTCCTCCGCCATGCGGCGGGCCAGGCTGACCGCCTGCCCAGGCAGTACGGACGGCTCCTCGCCGCCGGGGGCGGCGAGGGCCTGCGCGACGTCCGCGAGCCCGCCGAGGATGTCGTCGCCGTAGGCTCCGCGCAGTACCTGCCACAGCTGGACCTCGTCGGTGACGTCCTGCCCCTTGCGCTGCTTGTTCAGCCACGCCTGCACCTCGGCCAGGTCGAAGAGAGGGCTGTTGGCCGCGCCTGCGGCCGGGGCGGGGAAGTCGTCGTACCGCCGCCTCCAGTTGGACACGGCGGCTCGGGTGACACCCGCGATTCGGGCGATCTCGGAACCTGTCACCAACGGGTTCGTCGGAGTGGCCGGGGTCTGTGGCATACCCTCTACCGTACACAGCCCGGCTACCTGCATCAATGCAAGATGACCGTTGACGACGTTAACAAGACATACAGCCCCATAGGCGGCGGGGCGGCCGCACGATTCGGACGTTGCGCCGGCGCGCGGCGGGCGGAACGGGGGCCTGCGGGTGTTCCGCGATCACGCCTGTGCCCGACGCCCCGGCGAACCCTTCGCCGGGGCCCTCGTACGCCGAGATTGACCGTTGGCAGGCCGTGTCACGCGGGAGGTGACGGGTACCTGGAGCGGATCAGGAGTGCCCGCCGACCCCGGAGGGAAAACGCATGCTCTCCGACACGTCCCGTCCCGTCATCACCGCCACGCTCCCCGTGGTCGCCGACCACATCGGTGAGATCGCCCAGCGTTTCTACCGGCATATGTTCTCCGCGCATCCCGAACTCCTCGACGGCGTCTTCAACCGCGGCAACCAGGCGCACGGCCATCAGCAGCGGGCCCTGGCCGGCTCGGTGGCGGCGTTCGCGACGACTCTGGCGGAGACACCGGAGCGGGTGCCGGAACAACTGCTGAGCCGGATCGCCCACAAGCACGCCTCGCTCGGTATCCGACCCGACCAGTACCAGGTCGTCCACGACCACCTGATGTGGGCGATCGGCGACGTCCTGGGCGATGCGGTCACCGAGGAGGTGGCCGCGGCCTGGGACGAGGTGTACTGGCTGATGGCCAACGCCCTGATCAACCAGGAGCGCGGCCTCTACAGCGCCCGCGGGGTCCGGCCGGAGACGGTCTGGCGGGACTGGCGGGTGGAACGGAAGATCAAGGAGACCGACGAGGTGGTCACCTTCGTGGTCAAGCGGAACGACGACCGCCTGGTGAAGACCTCACTGCCGGGCCAGTACGTCACCGTCCGGATGCGGATGCCCGACGGGAAGCTCCAGCCGCGCCAGTACAGCCTGACCCGCGCCGACGACGGCGAGCACCGCCAGTTCTCGGTGAAGCGGGTGCGCGGCGAGGACGGCGACCCCGACGGCGAGATGTCGGCGCTGCTGCACGACTCCGTCGGGGTGGGCGACCTCCTGACGCTGTCGCTGCCGTACGGCGACGTGGTGCTCGACGACTCGGGACGGCCGGTGGTGTTCGCCAGCGCGGGCATCGGGATCTCCCCCATGGCGGGCATGCTGTCGCACCTGGTCGCGGCCGACTCCGGACTGTCGCTCACCGTTCTCCACGCCGACCTCGACGAGGCGTCCCTCCCGCTGCGGCGGCAAGTGGTCAACGACGTACTGGCGCTGCGGGACGCGCGGATGTACCTCTGGTACGAAAAGGACGCGCACAGCCTCGAACCGGTGGCCGGCGTCTTCGAGGGACAGATGGACCTGTCCGCCGTCGACGTCCCCGGCGACGCCCTCTACTACCTGTGCGGGCCTCTGCCCTTCATGCAGGCCGTACGGAGCCGGCTGATCGAGCACGGGGTCGCCCCGCGCGACATCCAGTACGAGGTCTTCGGCCCCGACCTGTGGCAGGCCGACCTGGACTGACCGCCGCGGCCACGACACCACGACCACGCCCCTCCCGCCGGTCTCATCGGCAACCTGGTGGAGGACCACGGGGACCGGTGACGGTCAGCCGAGGAGGCTGACCCACACCCGGCGCCCGGGGCGGTACCCCGGCGCCGGCCGGCGTACTGGGATCCGCCGGGCGCGGTCAGGGCACACGGATTGCCGAGATGTCGAACTCGAGCTCGATCTTCTCGCTGACCATCAGGCCACCGGTCTCCAGCATCGCGTTCCAGGTGAGGTCCCACTGGGTGCGGTTGACGATGGCCGTGCCGTCGAAGCCGATCCGCTCGACGCCGAAGGCGTCGACCACCAAGCCCGTGTAGAGAAGGTCAATGGTGATCGGATGCGTGCGGCCCTTGACGGTGAGGGCGCCCGTCGTCTGGAAGCGGTCCTCACCGACCTGCTCGATGTAGGTGCTGCTGAAGGTGATGGTCGGGTAGCGCTCGACGTCAAGGAAGTCGGCGCTGCAGAGGTGACGGTCGCGCTGCGCGACGCGGGTGTCGACGGTGGCCGCCCGAACGACCACCCCGGCTCCGGAGCGTTCCGGTCGTTCACCGTCCAGGAGAAGCCAGCCGTCGAAGTCGGCGAAGCTCCCCCGGACCCGGGTGACCATGGCGTGCCGGGCGGCGAACCCGATGGTGCTGTGCGACTGGTCGAACAGCCATTCCCCGGAGATCTCGGCCAGGGCGGGGTCGGCAACGAACGTCCGGGCGCCCGTGCCCGTCGGCGGGGCTGGGGACGGTGTCGGCTTGGTGTCGGCAGACCGTGCGTTGCGGAAGAGAGAGCGGAGGACCATCAGATCTCCCGGTGAGGGTGCATGACAGCCGCATATACGGCTTCAGGAAACCGCTATTCAACAGGTGCAGGGCACATCGAGACGCTCTTGTCCGGATTCTTTCTCAAGTTGGGATCTTCGGCGTGGGCCGGGACCGGCGGCGTGGCTGGGGGCCGCGACTTCGGCGGTCCGCCGTGAGCCGCGCTGAGGTCCCGGGCGCAGGCCCGATGGATCCCGCGCGGGCGGACCTCAGCCCGCGCCACGGCGACGATCTCCCCGGCGACGGCCCGGTCCGGGTGGGCGTCCCGCCCGGACCCGCACGATCCACCCGATGCGCCGCTGAGAACGCGCAGGGAGCGTTCCACCTCGTCGGCGAACACCATGGCCAGGGTGTGCCGGTGAGGTTGAGGCGGTCACCGTTCCGGACCCAGCTGACGCGGCGGCGATAATCGTGTGGCGCCGGTGGCGTGAAGCATCCGCTCGGTGATCGTGGTCCTGCCGGCGTCGACGTGGGCATCGGCCACCCCGTCGCGGAGCGCCGAAGGGCACGCCGATGGGGTGCCGGGCGAGGCGCCGGAAGCTCAGGCGCCGGCTCGCCGCCGCGCGCCCCGTCCCCTCAGCCATGGCAGGACCCGGCGCCTCCCGCCGGAACGGTGCTTCAGCGCTGCCCCGCGAGGAAGGCGTCGACCTCGTCGCGGCGGGCGAGCGAGGGCTGGGCGCCCGCTCGGGTGGTGCTGATCGCCGCGGCGGCGCAGGCCCAGCGGGCGGCCTGCTCGAGGGTGCGGCCCTCCGCGAGGGTGACGGCGAGCGCGCCGCAGAAGGAGTCACCGGCGGCGGTGGTGTCCACGGGCCGGACGGTGAAGGCCGGGATGTGCAGGTGTGAGGCGCCTTCGAGGAGGAGCACCCCGTCGCCGCCGAGCGTGACGATGACCGCGCCCGCCCCGGTCAGCTTGCGGGCCGCGGCGACGACGTCGTCGATCGTCTCCGGCACGGGCGTGCCGGTGAGGGCCGCCAGTTCCGTGCGGTTGGGGACGAGCACGTCGACGTGGGGCGGCGGGACGGCGCCGGCGACGGCGGGGGCCGGGTTGTACAGCACGATGCCGCCGGCCAGCCGGGCGGCGGCGTGGTTGGCCTCGTCCGGGACCTCCTGCTGGAGGACGGTCACGGCCGCCTTCCGCAGCAGGCCCGCGGCGGCCTCGCAGTCGGCGGCGTCCAGGCGTGCGTTGGCACCGGGGCTGACGATGATGGTGTTCTCGCCCGCCGGGTCGACGGCGATCAGGGCGCGGCCGGTCGCCACGTCCGGGGTGCGGGTGATGTGCGCGGTGTCCACGCCCTCCTCCCGGACGGCGTCGAGCATGACACCGGCCGCGTCGTCCTCGCCGACCCGGCCGACGAAGGCGACGTTCCCGCCGAGCCGGGCGGCGGCGACCGCCTGGTTGGCGCCCTTGCCACCGGGGTGCTGGGCGATGTCACCGCCGAGGACCGTCTCGCCCGGCACAGGATGCTGGGGAACCGGTACGACGAGATCCAGGTTGAGGCTTCCGACGACTGCGATCACTGGTCTTCCTCTGCGGTGCGGGTGGTGCCGGGGTCCGGGGCCGAGGCGGCGCGGGGTGCGCTGGAGGCCCGTACGACGAGTTCGGGGGCGAGACGGACCGACCTTCGCGGCCCGTCCTTCTGCTCGGCCAGCCGATGGCCGAGCAGGTGCGCGGCCTCTGCGGCCAGTTCGCGCACGGGTTGGCGGACGGTGGTCAGGGCCGGGTCGGCGAGGTCCGCCATGGGGATGTCGTCGAAGCCGGTGACGGCGATCTCGCCCGGGACGTCCACGCCGAGCTGCCGCAGCCGTTGCAGCGCGCCGACCGCGATGAGGTCGTTCGCGCAGACGACGGCGTCCGGCCGGGAGGGCAGGATCCGGTCCACCGCGGCCCGCCCCCACTCCAACGAGAAGTCGCCGAGTTCGACGCGGCCGGGGGCTTCCGGGTCCAGGGCACCGGCCCCCGCCTCGTACGCCGCGAGCCGCTCGACCGCCGCCGAGTCGGTTCCGGCCGCCCCTATGAAGCAGGGGCGGCGGCGGCCGGTGGCGGCCAGATGGTCCAGGACGAGCGTCATGCCGACGGTGTTGTCGGTCGCGACCGAGTCGGCGATGCCGGGGCCGCAGCCGCGGTCCAGCAGCACCAGCGGCACCTGGGCCACTGCGGCCGCCACCGCGGCCCGGCTGTGCCTCTCGTCGACGGGGATGACCAGCAGGGCGTCGACCTGCCGGTCCAGCAGGGCGGTGATCCGGGCCGCCTCGATCGTCGGGTCGTCGTCGCAGTCGGCGAGCAGCACGGCACGTCCCTCGGCGTGCAGGGCATGCTCCACCTCCCGCACGAGGGAGGGGAAGAAGGGGTTGGTGATCTGCGGCAGGACGAGGCCGATGGTGCCGGTGGAGCGGCTGCGCAGGGCGCGGGCGACCTGGTTGGGCCGGTAACCGAGGCTCTCGGCCGCCTCCCTCACCCTGCGGGCGATCTCGGGCCCGACCGGACGGGTCCCGGCCAGCACCCGGGACACCGTGGCGACGGAGCAGCCCGATGCGCGAGCCACCTCTTTCAGCGTGACCTCGGTCACTGTCCGACCCCCTTCACTCGGTTCGACTGCGCCTTCGCTCGATGCGGATTTCACTGGCGGGAAGCAGTCTCCCGGGATTGTTCGGGCAAACGTTATCACCTGGCAACCATCAAGCCCTGGCTCATCCACCTTGACTTGTGAGAGGTCCGTCATTGACAACGGTGGATTCATGAGGAATTTTTTTGGAGAACGATTTCCCAACCGTTTCCAGGGAGATGTGCAGCGGTGTTCACTCCGATCGTCGGCGACAACCCCTCGCCCCGTGCCGCTGCCGTGCCCCCGGTGACAGAGACCGCCACCACCGCCGGCGCCGGGCATCTGAGCCGGCGCGCCCTCCGGTAGCAGCCCTCTCAGGCGCTCCAGAGATCCACTCCACCACCGTTCCGCATTGAGCAAGGGGGCTCTCCCGATGGCCAAAAAAATCATCCTCGACTGCGACCCCGGACACGACGACGCCATCGCACTGCTGTTGGCGCACGGCAACCCCGACATCGACCTGGTCGCCGTCACGACCGTGGTCGGGAACCAGACGCTGGAGAAGGTGACCCGCAACGCCCTGTCCGTGGCGCGCATCGCCGGGATCACCGGCGTGCCCTTCGCCGCCGGCTGTCCGCGGCCCCTGGTACGGGCCATCGAGACGGCACCGGACATCCACGGTGAGACCGGTCTGGACGGACCGGTGCTGCCCGAGCCGACCCTCGAGCTGGACCGCCGGCACGCCGTCGACCTCATCATCGACACGGTGATGTCGCACGAGCCCGGCGAGATCACCCTCGTCCCGACGGCCGGCCTGACGAACATCGCCCTCGCCGCGCGCAAGGAGCCCCGCATCGTCGAGCGGGTCCGCGAGGTCGTCCTGATGGGCGGCGGCTACCACGAGGGCAACTGGAGCGCGGTCGCCGAGTTCAACATCATCATCGACCCCGAGGCCGCCCACATCGTCTTCAACGAGAGCTGGCCGGTCACGATGGTCGGTCTCGACCTGACGCACCAGGCCCTGGCGACGCCCGAGGTCGCCGAGAAGATCGCCGCGGTGGGCACCAAGCCCGCCAAGTTCGTCGGCGAACTGCTGGACTTCTTCGGCGCCACCTACAAGGAGGCGCAGGGCTTCGAGCACCCGCCCGTGCACGACCCGTGCGCGGTCGCGTACGTGATCGACCCCTCCGTCATGACGGTGCGCAAGGCTCCCGTGGACGTCGAACTCAGCGGCGGCCTGACCCTGGGCATGACCGTGACGGACTTCCGTGCCCCGGCCCCGGCCGACTGCCACACCCAGGTCGCGGTCGAGCTGGACCGCGAGCGGTTCTGGGACCTCGTGGTGGACGCCCTCGAGCGGATCGGGGACGTCGAGGCATGAGCGCGCCCACCACCACGAACCGGCCCGGCGAGGCGCCGGGCCGCCGCGCGACCCGGGTGGGCGTGCTCATGGCCGCGCTCCTCGCTGCCTGTTTCGCCTTCCAGCTCAACGCGAGCATGCTCAGCCCCGCGCTGAAGAACATCGAGGAGAGCTTCGGCGCCAGTTCGGCCGAGATCGGCCTCACCCAGACCGCGTTCTTCACCTCGGCGGCCCTGTTCTCGCTCTTCCTGCCCCGGCTGGGTGACGTCATCGGCCGGCGCAAGGTGCTGGCCGGCATGCTGGCGCTCATGGCCGTCGGCTGCGTCGTCGCCGCACTGGCGCCGAGCGTGCCCGTACTGTTCATCGGCCGCATCATCCAGGGTGTGTCCGGCCCGGTCGTCCCCCTGTGCCTGATCATGCTGCGGCAGGAGGTGACCGAACCGAAGAGGTACGGCACCCTGCTGGGCGTGATCACCGCCGTCAACGGTGGCATCGCCGGTATCGACGCCCTCGCCGGCGGCTACCTCGCCGACAACTACGGCTTCCGGTCGGTCTTCTGGACGATGGCCGTCGTCTCGGTCCTCGCCACCGTGCTGGTCGCCACCCTGACCCCCGAGACCAAGGCACCCGCCGCGACCCGGATGGACTGGCCCGGCGTCGCACTCCTCGTCGTGTCGATCGGTTCGCTGCTCATCGCGCTGAACGAGGCCGGCAAGCTCGCCGACGCCAACTGGCTCCTCGTCGCCGCCCTCGTCGTGGTGGCCGCGGCCACCTTCGGCCTGTTCTGGCGGACCGAGAACCGCAGCGGGCACCCCCTGGTCGCCACCCGGCACCTGAGGCAGCGCTCGACCTGGGCGACCCTGCTCACCACCCTGCTCACCATGACGGGCGTGTTCGCCGTCATGAACGGACTGATCCCCGCACTCGCCCAGGACGGGAACGCCGGACTCGGCATGTCCGCCGAGCAGTCCGCGTGGTGGACCCTCACCCCGTACGCCCTGGCCGGCCTGGCCATGGGACCCCTCGCTGGCCGGCTCGCCGCCACGCACGGGTACGGCCGCATCCTGCGGCTGGGGCTGGTCGGGGCCGTGGTCGCCGTGGTCCTCATGATCCTGACGGTCGACTCCCAGTCCCGCGCCATGCTGCTGCTGGCCTCGATCCTGGTAGGCATCGCCTACGCGGGCGTGGCGAACATCGTGCTCAACGGGCTCGGCATCGTCCTGTCCCCCAAGGAGAACCCGGGATTCCTGCCCGGCCTCAACGCGGGGGCGTTCAACCTCGGCGCCGGTCTCAGCTTCGCGTTGCTGTACGCGGTCAAGACGGCGGCCCTGCCGGACGACCCCACGTCGCCCGCCGACTACACCGCCGGCATGATCGCCGGAGTGGTCATCCTGGCCGCCGCCTTCGCGACGTCCTTCATGATCCCGAAGCCGGTGGAGGCCGAGACCCGCGACTGATCCGGTCCTTCCGGCACCGCCGCGATCCGGCGGTGCCGGGGCCGAACGGCACTCCGGTGCGGCGGCATGACGACGGCCTGCGGCACAGGCCCGGGATTCCTCCCGGCCCGTGACGCAGGCCGTTCGCCGCAGGCCGCAGGCCGTTCGCCGCTCGCCGCTCGCCGCAGGCCGTTCGCCGCTCGCCGCTCGCCGCAGGCCGTTCGCCGCTCGCCGTTCGCCATTCACCCTCCGACCGTTCCGGGGCCGCCCCGGCGCGCTCCCGTCCACCGCGGCGCGCTCACCCGGGTCCGGAAGCACCAGCGGGGTCAGTCGTCCTCATCTGCGCGGCAGACGAGGACGGTCACAGAAAACCGGGCGCGCCGGAGTACGGCGGAGTCGCCCACCAGCACGGAGTCACTCTCAACCACCCTCCAGGCCGTCGGCGTGGAGTCAGGGGCCGGCTCCCGTCGCTCGCACGCCCGCGCGCGCTCAGCGCGCCGCGCCCGGCACCTCGGGTTCGTCCCACATCTTGGTACGCGCCGACTGCCAAGTGAGATACTTGAGAACCTCAAGATGCCTGTACGGTACACACGCCCCCCCGAGGGAGACGCCTGCTGCCGTGCGGGCCGTCGGCGCATACCGTCGGCGCCTGTTCTCCGCCCTCGTGCGAAAGACCGAGAAATGCCCGCACCAGCCACCAGCACAGCCCAGGCACCCGTCAACTCGCGGTCCCGTGTCCTCGTCGCGAGCCTCATCGGCACGACGATCGAGTTCTACGACTTCTACATCTACGCGACCGCCGCGGTCCTGGTCTTCCCCGCGCTCTTCTTCCCGAACAGCGACCCGACCACGGCGCTGCTGTCGTCGTTCGCGGTGTTCGGCGCCGCCATGGTCGCCCGACCGATCGGCGCCGTCGTCTTCGGACACCTCGGCGACCGGCTCGGCCGCAAGGGCACACTGGTGGCCTCCCTTCTCACCATGGGCATCGCCACCTTCCTCATCGGTGTACTGCCCACCTATGAGCAGGCCGGCTGGACGGCCACCGCGCTGCTGGTGCTGATGCGGCTCGCGCAGGGCTTCGCGCTGGGCGGCGAGTGGAGCGGCGCCGCCCTGGTCGCCACGGAGAACGCCCCGAAGAACAAGCGCGCCCTCTACGGCACGTTCCCGCAGCTGGGCGCCCCGCTCGGCTTCATCATCGGCAACGGCCTCTTCCTGATCATCGGCGCGCTGCTGCCGTCCAGCGCGGGCGCCGATCCCTCGCAGCCCTCCGAGGCCTTCCTGAACTGGGGCTGGCGCATTCCGTTCCTGTTCTCCGCCGTAATGGTCGCGATCGGCCTGTGGGTGCGGATGCGCCTCGTCGAGGCGCCGGTCTTCTCCAAGACCCGTGAGGCCGGTCTGGTGCGGAAGCTGCCGATGGTCACCGTCTTCCGCAGTCACTGGAAGGAGCTGATCCTCGGCACCTTCTTCATGCTGGCGACGTACGTGCTCTTCTACCTGATGACCACGTTCTCACTCAGCTACGGCCGTACCTCCGAGGACGCCGCCGTGCCCGGTCTGGGCTACAGCTACACCACCTTCGTCCTGATGATGATCTTCGGGGTGTTGTTCTTCGCCGCGTTCACCCTGGTCTCCGGCCCGCTCGCCGACAAGTACGGCCGCCGCTCCACGCTGATCTGGGTCACTGTCGCGATCATGGTCTTCGGGCTGGTGTGGGTGCCGCTGATCGGTATGGGCACGCTCGGCGTGGTGCTGTGGCTGGTGCTCGGCTTCACGCTGATGGGCATGACCTTCGGTCCGATGGGCGCGCTCCTGCCGGAGCTCTTCCCGACGAGCGTGCGCTACACCGGCTCCGGCATCTCGTACAACGTCAGCTCGATCCTCGGCGCGGCCGTCGCCCCCTTCATCGCCGTGGCGCTGTGGGAGGCCGCCGACGGCTCGCCGTGGCTGGTCGGCGTCTACCTCTCCGCGATGGCGCTGCTGACCCTGGTCTCGCTGCTCATCGGCAAGGAGACCAAGGACATCGCCCTCGACGAGGGCGAGTCCCCCGCCGGCCACGATCGGGACGAGACCCCCGCCGCCTCGGTGGCCCCTTGAGGCGTCCGGCACGCACCGCGGCCCCCTTCCCCTTATGCGGGGGAAGGGGGCCGCGGTGCGTCTTTGCGGGCGCCTTCATGAACACGAAGAAAGGGCCTCAACCGTCAGGTTGAGACCCTTGTGTTCTTATCGCCACAGCGCGTGTCCGAGGGGGGACTTGAACCCCCACGCCCGATAAAGGGCACTAGCACCTCAAGCTAGCGCGTCTGCCATTCCGCCACCCGGACCAGGTGTCTGCCGCCTTGTCAGGGGTGATCCCTGCGGCGACGTGGACAACCATACCAAGGTTTCGCAGTGCCTTTCACCTGCGTTTCCGTGCCCCGGGACGGAGGTCCCGGGGCACGGGCACACCGCCGGACACACCGCCTCCCGAGTCTCGTCCCGAGGCGGCACCATGGGTGGCGGAACAGTTACCGGGAGTCCGGCCCCCGTCACGGCATGAGCTGGTACTCCGGGAAGTTGCCCGGCAGCCGCTCCCCCGCCGGGCCCTGTGTCACGGCCCGCACCAGAAGCCCGCCGCCGACGAACGCGCCGCGCCAGGACGCGCCGAACCCGCCGAACAGCTCGTCGCGGTCGCCTCGGGAGCGCGGTGTGCCGTGGCCGACCTTGAAGGCTCGGATCTGCGGGGCGAGCCGGTCGTAGGTGGCCCGGTCGTCCGTGGACAGGGTGGCCACCAGGGCGCCGTTGGACGCGTTCATGGCGGCCAGCAGCTCCGCCTCCGTGTCGACCAGGATGATGGTGTCGACCGGGCCGAACGGCTCCGCGTGGTACAGCGGGGAGGAGCGGGGCGGGGCCAGCAGTGTGACGGGCTGGACGTACGCCGAGGTGTCCTGGCCCGGCAGGAAGCGGGCTTCGGACGGTGTGCCCCGGTGCAGTGGGACGGCGCCCCGGTCGATGGCCTCGGCGACCTGGTCCTGCAGGTCCTTCGCCTTGGCCGCGTTGATCACCGGGCCGAAGTCCAACTGCGGGCAGGGGTCGTCGGGCCGCTCCACGGCGAGCGGGTGGCCGACCCTGAGCGTGCGCACCGCGGGCAGGTAGGCGGCCAGGAAGTCGTCGAACAGGTCCCTCTGGACGACGAAGCGCGGGTACGCCGTGCAGCGCTGCTTGCCGTAGTCGAAGAGCTTGGGTACGACCGCCGCGAACGTGTCCCAGTCCGAGTGGTTCCAGATGCCCCAGGTGTTGAGTCCCTCCTGTTCGAGGATGTGCCGCTTGCCGAGGTCGGCGACGGCCGTGGCCACGGCGGCTCCGGTGTCGCGGCCGCCGACGAAGGAGACGCAGCCGATCTCCGGCGCCCGCAGCAGCGCCTCCGACAGCTCGCCCCCGCTGCCGCTGACGAGGGTCACGGGGATGCCCTCGCGGGCGGCGAGCGCCGAGGCCAGGGTCAGGCAGGCGACACCGCCGTCGGTCGGGGTCTTGGCGATGACCGCGTTGCCCGCCAGCGCCTGGACCAGCAGGGCGTGGACGAGCACGCTCATCGGGTAGTTCCAGCTCGCGATGTTGGACACCGGCCCGTCCAGCGGGGCGCGGCCGGCGACCATGGCGTCGATGCCGTCGACGTACCAGCGCACGCCGTCGATGGCCCGGTCGACGTCCGCCTGGGCGAGCCGCCAGGGTTTGCCGATCTCCCAGACGAGGAGGAGGGCGAGCAGTGCGCGGTGTTCGGTGAGGGCGTCGAGGGTGGCGCCGACGCGGGCCCGGCGTTCCGGCAGCGGGACGTGCCGCCAGGCGCGGTGCTGGTCGAGCGCGGCGCGTACGGCGTGCCGGGCGGTGCCCAGGTCCAGGCGCGGCGGGCCCGCGACGGGGCTGCCGTCGACGGGGCTGACGGCGGGCAGCGCCCGGCCGTCGGCCTGCCAGGCGGCGTTCCAGAGGTTGAGGACCCGGTCGTCCTGAAAGGCCTCGGGAGCGACGGCGAGGCAGCGCTGCCAGGCGTCGGTCCAGGATGTGCCGGCTTTGAGGGTGAGGGTGGATGTCATGCGGTTCGCTCCGCTCTCGGTGCACAGTCGAGAGGAGGGGGCCCGGGGGGCCGCCCCTGGCTGGTGTCGGCTTTTGGTCACCGTCCGGCTTCGAGGACGGCGAGTACGTGTCGTGCCGTCTCCGTGGGGGTGCCGCCCACCCGGACGCCGACGGCTTCCAGGGCGTCCTGCTTCGCCTGAGCCGTGCCCGAGGAGCCGGAGACGATCGCGCCCGCATGGCCCATGGTACGGCCCTCGGGTGCGGTGAAACCCGCGATGTAGGCGACGACCGGCTTGGTGACGTGCTCGCGGATGTAGGCCGCCGCGCGTTCCTCGGCGTCGCCGCCGATCTCGCCGATGAGGACGACGAGGTCGGTGTCGGGGTCGTCCTGGAAGGCGGCGAGGCAGTCGATGTGGGTGGTGCCGACGACGGGGTCGCCGCCGATGCCGACACAGGTCGAGAAGCCGATGTCCCGCAGCTCGTACATGAGCTGGTAGGTGAGCGTGCCGGACTTGGAGACCAGTCCGATGCGGCCCGGTTTGGTGATGTCGGCGGGGATGATGCCGGCGTTGGACTGTCCGGGGGTGATCAGGCCGGGGCAGTTGGGGCCGATGATGCGGGTGCCCTTCTGCCGCGCGTACGCGGTGAAGGCGACGGAGTCGTGGACGGGGATGCCCTCGGTGATGACGACCGCCAGGCCGATGCCGGCGTCGGCCGCCTCCATGACGGCGGCCTTGGCGTGGGCGGGCGGTACGAAGACCACGGTGACATCGGCTCCGGTCGCCTGTACACCGTCGGCAACCGACCCGAAGACGGGCACCGCACGGTCGTCGAAGTCGACGGTTTGGCCGGCCTTTCGGGGGTTGACTCCGCCGACGACGTTCGTTCCGGCCGCGAGCATCCGCCGGGTGTGCTTCATGCCCTCGCCGCCGGTCATGCCCTGGACGAGGACCTTGCTTTCCTTGGTGAGGTGGATCGCCATGTGCCGTCTCCTCAGGCTGTGGTGGCGAGTTCGGCCGCGCGGTGCGCGGCGCCGTCCATGGTGGTGACCTGCTCGACGAGCGGGTGCGCGTGTGCGTCGAGGATGGCGCGGCCTTGGGCCGCGTTGTTGCCGTCGAGGCGTACGACGAGCGGTTTGGTCAGCCGGATGGTGCCGAGGGCCTGGACGATGCCGTCGGCCACCGCGTCGCAGGCGGTGATGCCGCCGAAGACGTTGACGAGGACGGACTTCACGGCCGGGTCGGAGAGAATGACCGAGAGGCCGTCCGCCATGATCTGCGCCGACGCCCCGCCGCCGATGTCGAGGAAGTTGGCGGGCCGGGCCCCGCAGCCGGCGACGACGTCGAGGGTCGACATGACCAGGCCGGCGCCGTTGCCGATGATGCCGACCTCGCCGTCCAGCTTGACGTAGTTGAGGCCCTTCGCCGCCGCGGCCGCCTCCAGCGGGTCCTCGCGGGCGATGTCCTCGGTGCCCCAACGGACCTGTCGGAAAAGCGCGTTGTCGTCGAGGGTGACCTTGCCGTCGAGAGCCATGATCCGTCCGTCACGGGTGCGGACGAGCGGGTTGACCTCGACCAGCAGGGCGTCCTCGCGGACGAGGACCCCCCACAGCCGGACCAGGACGTCGACGGACTGCGGCGGCAGGCCGGCCGCGTCGGCGATACGGGCCGCGGTCGCCGAGGTGACGCCCTCGACGGGATCGACGGGGATGCGCGCGACGGCCTCGGGGCGGGTGGCGGCGACCTCCTCGATGTCCATGCCGCCTTCTGCGGAGGCGATCGCGAGGAAGCGGCCGGCCGCGCGGTCGAGGACGTAGGAGACGTAGAACTCGTCCTGAATGTCGACGGGTTGGGCGAGCATGACCTTGCCGACGGTGTGGCCCTTGATGTCCATGCCGAGGATCTGGCGTGCCGTCAGTTCGGCGGCGGCGGGGTCGGCGGCGAGCTTCACGCCGCCCGCCTTGCCGCGCCCGCCGGTCTTGACCTGAGCCTTGACGACGACTCGTCCGCCGAGCCGGCGGGCGATCTCGCGGGCCTGTTGGGGCGAGTCGGTGACCTCGGCGGCCGGTACCACGATGCCGTGTTCCTCGAAGAGTTCGCGTGCCTGGTGTTCGTACAGGTCCATCTCGGCTCCTGTCTGCGAAGTCGCCGGAAGGTCGCGGGGAGGAAGGGAGACGGCCCGGAGTCCGGCGGTGGAAAAGTGCCGCACACCCCCTGGACACCTCCCATGGGATGCGGGATAACAAGCTTCATACAGTATTCGTCGACTGTATGCAATGTACTGCGAGAGCGGTGCACAAGAGCGTTCCCACCCCCTAGGAAGGGACAGGACTTCGCCATGCCCGACGACACACAGGACCTGGTCTCCGGCGGTCATCTCGTCGCCAAGGCCCTCAAGGCCGAGGGCGTCGACCGCATCTACACGCTGTGCGGCGGCCACATCATCGACATCTACGACGGTTGCGTCGACGAGGGCATCGAGGTCGTCGACGTACGTCACGAACAGGTCGCCGCGCACGCGGCCGACGGCTACGCACGCATCACCGGCAAGCCGGGCTGCGCCGTCGTCACCGCGGGCCCGGGCACCACCGACGCCGTCACCGGGGTGGCCAACGCCTTCCGGGCCGAGTCCCCCATGCTGCTGATCGGTGGTCAGGGGGCCCTCACCCAGCACAAGATGGGGTCCCTGCAGGACCTGCCGCACGTCGACATGATGAGTCCCATCACCAAGTTCGCGGCGACCGTGCCGCACACGGCGCGGGCCGCGGACATGGTGTCGATGGCCTTCCGCGAGTGCTACCACGGCGCTCCCGGCCCCTCTTTCCTGGAGATCCCGCGCGATGTCCTGGACGCCAAGGTCCCGGCGTCCACGGCGCGCGTGCCGCGGCAGGGCGCCTACCGCACCTCGACGCGCTCGCCCGGCGACCCCGAGGCCGTCGAGAAACTCGCCGATCTGCTGGTGCACGCCGAGAAGCCGGCGATCCTGCTCGGCAGCCAGGTGTGGACCACCCGGGGCACCGAGGCGGCCATCGAACTCGTCCGCACCCTCAACATCCCCGCGTACATGAACGGTGCGGGACGCGGCACCCTGCCGCCCGGCGACCCGCACCACTTCCAGCTGTCGCGCCGGTACGCCTTCACCAACGCCGACGTCATCGTGATCGTCGGCACGCCCTTCGACTTCCGCATGGGCTACGGCAAGCGGCTCTCCCCCACCGCGACGGTCGTGCAGATCGACCTCGACTACCGCACCGTCGGCAAGAACCGCGACATCGACCTCGGCATCGTCGGCGACGCGGGACTGGTGCTGAAGTCGGTGACCGAGGCGGCCTCCGGAAGGGTCAACGGCGGGGCCTCCCGGCGCAAGGAGTGGCTGGACGAACTGCGGGCGGCCGAGCAGACCGCACTGGAGAAGCGGCTGCCGCAGCTCAGGTCGGACGCCTCGCCCATCCACCCGTACCGGCTGGTCGGCGAGATCAACGACTTCCTCACCGAGGACTCGATCTACATCGGCGACGGCGGCGACATCGTCACCTTCTCCGGGCAGGTCGTGCAGCCCAAGTCACCCGGCCACTGGATGGACCCGGGCCCGCTCGGCACGCTCGGCGTCGGTGTCCCCTTCGTGCTCGCGGCCAAGCAGGCGCGGCCCGACAAGGAGGTCGTCGCCCTCTTCGGCGACGGCGCCTTCTCCCTGACCGGCTGGGACTTCGAGACCCTCGTCCGCTACGACCTGCCGTTCGTCGGCATCGTCGGCAACAACTCCTCGATGAACCAGATCCGTTACGGCCAGGCCGCCAAGTACGGCAAGGAACGGGAGCGGGTCGGCAACACCCTCGGCGACGTCCCGTACGACAAGTTCGCGCAGATGCTGGGCGGTCACGGCGAGGAGGTCCGCGACCCGGCCGACATCGGCCCCGCGCTGCGCCGGGCCCGCGAGTCGGGCAAGCCGTCCCTGATCAACGTCTGGGTGGACCCGGACGCGTACGCCCCCGGGACCATGAACCAAACGATGTACAAGTGAGGTGCCCACGGTGACCACCGAGACCGCCACGAGCATGCCCACCGCCACGAACGCACGCACCGCCAAGGCACTCGAAGGCGTCCGCGTCCTGGACATGACGCACGTCCAGTCCGGACCCTCCGCGACCCAGCTGCTGGCCTGGCTCGGCGCGGACGTCGTCAAACTGGAGGCCCCGACCGGGGACATCACGCGCAAACAGCTGCGCGACCTCCCCGACGTCGACTCCCTCTACTTCACGATGCTCAACTGCAACAAGCGGAGCATCACCCTCAACACCAAGACCGAGCGCGGCAAGGAGATCCTCACCGAGCTGATCCGGCGCTCGGACGTCATGGTCGAGAACTTCGGGCCGGGCGCCGTCGACCGGATGGGCTTCACCTGGGACCGCATCAAGGAGATCAATCCACGGATCGTCTATGCCTCCATCAAGGGGTTCGGCGACGGTCCGTACACCGCCTTCAAGGCGTACGAGGTCGTCGCGCAGGCCATGGGCGGGTCGATGTCGACCACCGGGTTCGAGGACGGACCGCCGCTGGCGACGGGCGCCCAGATCGGGGACTCGGGCACGGGCATCCACGTGGTGGCGGGCATCCTCGCCGCACTGTTCCAGCGGGAGAGCACCGGGCGCGGGCAGCGGGTGAACGTGGCCATGCAGCACGCGGTGCTCAACCTCTGCCGGGTGAAGCTGCGCGACCAGCAGCGCCTGGCCCACGGTCCGCTCGCCGAATATCCCAACGAGGACTTCGGCGACGAGGTTCCCCGGTCCGGGAACGCGTCCGGCGGCGGGCAGCCCGGCTGGGCGGTCAAGTGCGCGCCGGGCGGCCCGAACGACTACGTGTACGTGATCGTGCAGCCCGTCGGCTGGAAGCCCGTCAGTGAGCTGATCGGCCGGCCGGAGCTGGCCGAGGACCCCGACTGGGCGACACCGCAGGCCCGGCTGCCCAAGCTCGGCAAGATGTTCCAGCTGATCGAGGAGTGGTCCTCGACGCTGCCCAAGTGGGAGGTGCTGGAGCGGCTGAACGCGCACAACATCCCGTGCGGGCCGATCCTGTCCACCAGGGAGATCATCGAGGACGCCTCGCTGGCGGCGAACGGGATGGTCGTCACCGTCCCGCACCCCGAGCGCGGTGAGTTCGTCACCGTCGGCAGCCCACTGAAGCTCTCCGACTCCCCCGTCGACGTGGTCGCCTCCCCGCTGCTCGGCGAGCACAACGAAGAGGTGTTCGTCGGCGAACTCGGCCTCGGTGACGAGGAACTGCGCCTGCTCAAGTCGAACGGGGTGATCTGAGGTGATGGCCGAGGACCGCATGCTGCGGGTGCGCGCGCTGCTCGACGCGGTGCACGCCGACGGGCGCACCGCGCTCACCGCCCCCGAGGGCAAGGTGCTGGCGGACGCGTACGGGATCGCCGTACCGGGTGAGGAGCTGGCGACAGACGTCGAGGAGGCCGTGGCGTACGCGGCGCGGTTCGGCGGGCCCGTCGTGATGAAGATCGTCTCACCGGACATCCTGCACAAGACCGACGCCGGCGGTGTGATCGTCGGTGTGGAGGGTGCGGCCGATGTGCGGGCGGCGTTCTGCCGGATCGTGGAGAACGCGCGCGCGTACGACCCGGCCGCCCGGATCGACGGCGTACAGGTGCAGGAGCTGCTGCCGCAGGGGCAGGAGGTCATCGTCGGGGCGGTCACGGACCCGACGTTCGGGAAGGTGGTGGCGTTCGGGCTCGGCGGGGTGCTCGTCGAGGTACTCAAGGACGTCACCTTCCGGCTCGCGCCGGTGGACGCCGGCGAGGCGCTGTCGATGCTGGACTCGATCCGGGCGGCGGAGATCCTGCGCGGGGTGCGCGGGCAGGCGGGTGTGGACCGGTGGGCGGTCGCCGAGCAGATCCGCCGGGTGTCGGAACTCGTCGCGGACTTCCCGGAGATCGCCGAGGTGGACCTCAATCCGGTGATCGCCACACCGGGCGGCGCGGTCGCCGCCGACATCCGGGTGATCCTGGCGACCGAGATGCCGAAGGAGCGCCGCCAGTACTCGCGTGAGGAGATCCTCACCTCCATGCGGCGGCTGATGCAGCCGCGTTCGGTCGCCGTGATCGGCGCCTCCGCCGAGCCGGGCAAGATCGGCAACTCGGTGATGCGCAACCTGGTGGACGGCGGCTTCGCCGGGGAGATCCATCCGGTGAACCCCAAGTCCGATGACATTCTGGGCCGCAAGGCGTACAAGAGTGTCACGGACGTCCCCGGTGAGGTGGATGTGGCGGTCTTCGCGATTCCCGCCAGGTTCGTGGCCGCGGCGCTGGAGGAGGTGGGACGCAAGGGAATTCCGAACGCCGTCCTCATCCCCTCCGGGTTCGCGGAGACCGGTGAGCACGAGCTCCAGGACGAGATCGTGGCGATCGCCGAGCGGCACGGCGTCCGGCTCCTCGGACCCAACATCTACGGCTACTACTCGACGTGGCAGGACCTGTGCGCCACGTTCTGCACGCCGTACGACGTCAAGGGCGGGGTCGCGCTGACGTCGCAGTCGGGCGGTATCGGGATGGCCATTCTGGGGTTCGCGCGCACCACGCGGACGGGTGTGTCGGCGATCGTCGGGCTGGGCAACAAGTCGGACCTGGACGAGGACGACCTGCTGACCTGGTTCGGACAGGACCCGCACACCGACTGCATCGCCATGCACCTGGAGGATCTCAAGGACGGGCGGGCGTTCGTACGGGCCGCGCGCGAGACGGTGCCGAAGAAGCCGGTCGTGGTGCTGAAGGCGGGGCGTACGGCGGCGGGCGCGAAGGCCGCGGGCTCGCACACCGGCGCGCTGGCGGGCGACGACGCCGTGTACGACGACATCCTGCGGCAGGCCGGTGTGATCCGCGCGCCGGGTCTCAGCGACATGCTCGAGTACGCGCGCGCGTTGCCGGTGCTGCCCGCGCCGAAGGGCGACAACGTCGTGATCATCACGGGGGCGGGCGGCAGCGGGGTGCTGCTGTCGGACGCGGTGACGGACAACGGGCTGTCGCTGATGGAGATCCCGCCGGATCTGGACGCGGCGTTCCGCGAGTTCATCCCGCCTTTCGGGGCGGCCGGCAACCCGGTGGACATCACCGGGGGCGAGCCGCCGTCGACGTACGAGGCGACGATCCGGCTGGGACTGGAGGACCCGCGCATCCACGCGCTCGTCCTCGGCTACTGGCACACCATCGTCACGCCTCCCATGGTGTTCGCGGAGCTCACCGCGCGGGTGGTGGCGGAGTTCCGTGAACGGGGCGTCGAGAAGCCGGTGGTGGCGTCGCTGGCGGGCGATGTGGAGGTCGAGGAGGCGTGCCAGTACCTCTTCGAGCGGGGCGTCGTGGCGTACCCGTACACGACCGAGCGGCCGGTGGCGGTGCTCGGGGCGAAGTACCGCTGGGCGCGGGCGGCGGGTTTGTTGGGGGGCGGTTCATGAGGTGAGTGGACCGGGGGCCGGCCGACGGTGCGCGTCGGCCGGCCCCCGGGACCCGAGCGCGCACGAAAGGCATTGGACAGGGGGCGCTGGCCAGAACTTTCGACGCAAGGGGTGCGACACGTCATGACAACGACCGATCTGCGTAAACCGGTTCCCTACCGAGAGGTGGCCGACGCGAACGGACGCGTCTACCGCCTCGGTGAGACCGACATCGACATCATGGGCCGCACACGCAAGTGGATGGTCATCCTGCCGTGGATCGGCATGATGGGCATCAGCTCGGCGGAGTACGCGTTCGCTTCCGCCGAGGAAACCCTGCACACGGCCCATTCGTGGAGCAGCGCGCACATCTTCTGGATGCTGGGCGTGTGGGTGTTCTTCCAGGCGGCGGTGGCCTTCCCGGCGGGCAAGCTGCGGGAGAGCGGCAGACTGCCGGCCCGCTGGGCGATGATGTGCGGCGCGGTGGGAACCCTGCTGGGCTATGTCTCGCTGGCCTTCGCGCCGCATGTGATCGTCGCGTATCTCGGCTTCGGCATGTTCAGCGGTATAGGTGCCGGCATGGTGTACGCGACCTGCGTGAACATGGTCGCCAAGTGGTATCCGGAGCGCAAGGGCGGCAAGACCGGCTTCGTGAACGGCGGTTTCGCCTACGGTTCGGTGCCGTTCGTCTTCCTCTTCACCGGCTACATGGATCTCACCAACTTCCGCTGGGTGCTGGTCGCGGTGGGTGTGTTCCTGGCCGGTGTGGTGGCAGGGGCGGGCTACTTCTTCAAGGACCCGCCGAAGAACTGGTGGCCGGCCGACATCGATCCGCTGAAGAAGCCGACCGACGCGCGCACCCGGCGCGCGATGGAGAAGAACCCGCCGGCCGTGCACCAGTACACCCCCATGGAGGCGTGGCGAACCGGGCGGGTGGGCCTGATGTGGTTCTGTCTGCTGTGCACGTCGGGGGTGAACATCTTCGGTATCGCCTTCCAGGTGCCCTTCGGTGACGACGCGGGCTTCGCGGGCGGCATCGTGGCGACCGCCATGTCCCTGAAGGCGATCGTCAACGGCACCGGCCGCGGTGTCATCGGCTGGCTCTCCGACCGGTACGGCCGCAAGCAGTGCCTGATCTTCGTCTGCATCATCCTCGGGCTGTCCCAGTACGGCATCCTGTTCTCCGGAAACATCGGAAACCTGCCGCTGTTCCTGCTGTTCTCGTCGATCTCCGGGTTCGGCGGCGGTGCCATCTTCCCGATGTTCGCCGCGATGACTGCCGACTACTTCGGTGAGAACAACAACGCCAGCAACTACGGCCTGGTGTACTCCTCGAAGTTGGTCTCCGGTCTGCTCGGGTCCGGCATGGGAATCGTGGTGGTGAACGCCTGGGACTACGCGGGCGCGTTCGTCCTGGCCGGTTCGATCTCCCTGTTCGCCGGTTGCGTCGCGGTGTTCCTGCACCCCCCGGGGCGGCCCAAGCCCAAGGGCGTCACGCCCAACCCGCAGCCGCTCGGTGAGGAGACGGCCTGATCCCACGGGCCGCCGAAGCCGCATACCGTCCCCCACGGAGCGCCGGCACGAGAACTCCGTCCACACGGACCGGGCGGCCCCTCCCGCAGTACGCGGGAGGGCCCGCCCGATCCGTGTTCGCGGTCAGCGGCGCCGCTTGCGCAGGGCCGCCAGGTTGTCGTAGCTGATCTTGGCCTCCCGCAGCGACTGCCCGGGGTCGGTGGCGCTCGGGGCGGTGTCGTCCTCGACCATCGGGTTGCGGTAGTTCCGCTGCCCGACCCGGGAGAAGAACGTCGTGTAGTCGATGACGCCGGTTCCGAAGGGAACCATCTCGTAGCCCATGCCGTTGGTCGTGCTGACGACGCCGTCCTTGGCGTGGAAGAGCGGGTAGCGCTTGTTGTTGCGGGCGACCAGGCCGGCCGGGTCGAAGACGTTCCTGCGGGTGGAGCCGTCGTGGGCGGTGTACGTGTGGAACTTGTACTGGGCGACGTGCGCCCAGAAGATGTCCATCTCCAGCCAGACGGTCTTCGGGTCGGTGACCTTGAGGAAGTACTCCAGCTTCCGGATGCCCGAACTGCGGGTGGGCCGGCCCTGGGCGTCCAGTGGGCCGCCGTCGAGCAGGAAGCCGTAGGCACCGTCGTGGTTGTGGGTGTAGAGCTTGATGCCCTCCCGCCGGGCGATCGCGCCGAGGGCGTTCCACTTGTCGGCGGCCACGTCCCAGTCGGCGCGGTAGGAGCTGCCGGTGGGGTCGCTGCCGGTGCCCATGTGGTCCAGGCCGAGGATGTTGGCGATCTCGAGGTGCTTCTTGAAGGTGTCCAGGTCCGCCGTGGTCAACGGCCAGGAGGACGGGATGAAGCCGTGGTTGCCCTGGGCGCGCAGGCCGTAGTCGTCGAGCCAGGAGCGCAGCAGCCTGGCGCCCGCGACGGATTCGAGACTGGCGCCGCCGGGTGCGTTCGCGTGCTGGTTGTAGCCGGCGAACTCCACCTGGCGGTAGCCGTGGCGGGCCAGCTGCTTGAACACCTCGCGGAATCCGGAGGGCAGATCGGTGGACAGGGGGTCGCGGCCGGTGGCGTCACGGACGGTGTAGAGGATGATGCCGCGCTTGTGCGGCGGGACGAGCACCTGCCCGCCGTGGTCGTGCCCGTGGCCGTGGTCTCTGCCGCGGTCGTGGGCCAGGGCGGGGGCGGCCCCGAAGACGGGGAGCGCGACGGCTCCGGCCGCCACGGCGGTGCAGGTGCTGAGGAAACGGCGCCGGTCCACGCCCAGGGAGCGGCGCAGTCCCTCGTCCGGGGCGTTGGTGGCCGAGGCGGTGACGGCCTCGGTGCGGGAGGGGTCGGAGTACAGGGTCACGAGTGGCCTGCCTTCTCGGTCGTGGCCGGTTCCGGCGCCGCCGGTACCGACCGTTGTCAGTGCCGTGTGTTTCACTCCCAGTAGCTGGATCTCGGAGGTTCGTACGTAGCGGTGCGTCAGCCGAGTCCGGCGAGCTGGAGCAGGAGTTGCTTGACATCGGTGGCCGCTACGCGGTCGCCGACGGCACGGGGGGTGGAGCAGATGAGGAGCGGACCGTCGTCGTCGCTCGCCGGGAGGCGGCCGTGGCTGCCCCGAATAGGTGACGGGTCGAGGGGCACGACCGCCATCCGGTAGCGCATGCCGAGTTTCTTGCGCGCCAGCGCGGTGGCCGCCTTCACCTTGACGTACGGGTCGAGGGGGTCCATGAAGAGCTCGACCGGGTCGTAGCCGGGTTTGCGGTGGATCTCGACGAGCTGCGCGAAGTCGGGCGCGCGGTCGTCGTCGAACCAGTAGTAGTACGTGAACCAGGCGTCGGGTTCGGCGACGGCGACCAGTTCGCCGGCGCGCGGATGGTCGAGGTGATGGGCCTTCTTTCCCTCGTCGTCCAGGAGTTGGTCGATGCCGGGCAGCCCTTCGAGGGCGGCCCGGGTGGCGTCGAGGTCCTCGGGGCGGCGCACGTAGACGTGGGCGATCTGATGGTCGGCGACCGCGAAGGCGCGCGAGGCCATCGGGTCGAGGTACTCCATGCCGTCCTGCGTGTGCACCTCCAGCAGGCCCGCGCGGCGCAGGGCGCGGTTGATGTCCACGGTCCGGTTCACCCGGGTGATGCCGTACTCGGACAGGGCGACGACGGTACGGCCCTCGGCGCGCGCGTCGTCGAGCAGCGGGGCCAGGGCGGCGTCCAGGTCGGCGGCGGCTTTGAGGGAGCGCGGGTCGTCGGGGCCGAAGCGCTGCAGGTCGTAGTCGAGGTGAGGGAGATAACACAGCGTCAGGTCGGGGTGGCGGGTGCGGTTGATGTGGCGGGTGGCGTCGATGATCCACCGGCTGGAGACGAGGTCCGCGCCGGGGCCCCAGAAGTGGAACAGGGGGAACGTGCCGAACTTCTCGGTGAGTTCGTCGTGCAGGGCGGGCGGGCGGGTGTAGCAGTCGGGTTCCTTGCGGCCGTCGGCGTAGTAGACCGGGCGGGGGGTGACGGTGATGTCGGTGTCGGCACCCATGGCGTACCACCAGCAGATGTTGGCGACGGTGTAGCCGGGGTGCGCGCGGCGGGCGGCATCCCAGAGTTTGTCCCCGGAGACGAGACCGTTGTGCTGGCGCCACAGCAGGACGTCGCCGAGCTCGCGGAAGTACCAGCCGTTGCCGACGATGCCGTGTTCGGAGGGGAGGGTGCCGGTGAGGAAGGTGGACTGGGCGGCGCAGGTGACGGCGGGCAGCACGGTGCCGAGCGGGGCGCGGGAGCCGGACTGGCCGAGCGTCTTGAGGTGGGGCATGTGGTCGAGGAGGCGGGGGGTGAGGCCGACGACGTCGAGGACGAGGAGGGGGGTGGGGCCGGCGGTCGTGGGTTCTGCGGTGGGGTCTGTTGTGGGGGCTGCCGCAGGGTCCGTGGTCATGGGAGTTCCTTCAGGCCTAGGTCCGTCAGCAGGTCGCGGGCGAGGGTGAGTTCGGCGGCGATGCCGTCGGCGAGCTGGGCGCGGCCCTTGGGCCGCAGCTCGGGTGGGAGGGCCTGCCAGGTGTAGGTCTCGACCTCCAGATGGCGGGTGAGCGGCTGCGGGCCGCCGACGAGCCGGGTCAGGGCGGCCTTCAGCACGGGCAGTGTGGAGGTGAGGGGCGCGGTGGGAGCCGCGTGCAGCGGAACGTGGAAGTGGGCGCGCCAGGGCGCCCCGTCGGGCAGGGTGTCGCCGGCCAGGGCCTCGTCCAGGTCGTCGGTGCCGCGCAGGCCGGCGGCGGTGGACGTGCGGGTCTGGTGCAGGAAGCGGGGCTCGGCGAAGGCGCGCAGGGCCTCGCGGACCTCGGGCAGATGGGGCTGCTCGGCGTGCAGGGCGGCGGAGAGCTGGGACTTGACCACGGGGATGCCGGCCCGGGCGAGGTCGTCCAGGGCGGTGTGCGGATCTTCGAAGGAGGTGGCGAGGTGGCAGGTGTCGACGCAGATGCCGATGCGGTCGTGGCCGATCGCGGTGAGCGGTTCGATGGCGTCGTGGGTGGTTTCGACGACACAGCCGGGTTCCGGTTCCAGGGCGATGCGGATGGAGCGCCCGGTCAGCTCCTGGAGTGCGTCGAGGCGTTCGGCGAGGGTACGCAGGGCGGTGCGGGAGGCTTCGGCGCGCTCCGTGTCGTGGGCGGTGCGCCAGGCCAGCGGCAGGGTGGAGATGCTGCCGTCGGGGACGTCGTCGGGGAGCAGACCGGCGAGGAGGCGGGCCAGGGAGGTGGTGTACTCCAGGCGTTCAGGGTCGGCCCAGTCCGGTGTGTAGACGCGGTACTTGACCTCCTCGGCGCCGAATCCCTCGTAGGGGAAGCCGTTGAGGGTGACGACCTCGAGGCCGCGCCGGTCGAGTTCGCAGCGCAGGCCGCGCAGGGCGGACGGGTCGGTGACGAGGGCGCGGGCGGCATCCTTGGCGAGCCACAGACCGATGCCGAGCCGGTCACGGCCGAGCCGGCGGCGGACGGGTTCGCAGTGGTCCCGCAGCTGGGCGAGGACACCGTCGAGGGTCTCGGCGGGGTGGACGTTGGTGCAGTAGGCGAGGTGGACGGTGGACCCGTCGGGGTGGCGGAAGCGCATGGCTCACGCCTCCGCGGCGGCGACGCCGGCCGTCCGCGGCGGCTCGTCCCTCGGTACGCCGCGCTGGATGGAGTTGCCCTCGTGGGTGGCCTCGGGAGCGGTGACGTCGAGGGTGAGCCGGCCGCTGAGTCCGTAGAAGGCGACGGGGTTGCGCCAGAGCACCCGGTCGACGTCGTCCTCGGTGAAACCCTCGGCGAGCATCAGGTCGGCGACCTTGCGGGTCTTGAGCGGGTCGCTCTTTCCCCAGTCTGCGGCGGAGTTCACCAGGACCCGCTCGGGGCCGTGGGAGCGCAGGATCGCCACCATCCGTTCCTCGTCCATCTTGGTGTCGGGATAGACGGAGAAGCCGAGCCAGCAGCCGCTGTCCTTGGTCTCCTTGACCGTGGTCTCGTTGAGGTGGTCGATCAGGACGTGCTCCATGGGCAGCGCGGACTCCCGTACGACGTCGAGGGTGCGGCGCAGTCCGGCGAGCTTGTCGCGGTGCGGTGTGTGCACCAGGGCGGGCAGGCCGTGGTCGGCGGCGAGCTGGAGCTGGACGGCGAGCGCGGTGTCCTCGGCGGGCGTCATGGAGTCGTAGCCGATCTCGCCGACGGCCACGACGTTGTCCTTGACGAGATACCGGGGCAGCAGGTCGAGGACGGGCGTGCAGCGCGGGTCGTTCGCTTCCTTGGGGTTGAGGGCGATGGTGCAGTGGTGGGCGATGCCGTACTGGGCGGCACGGAAGGGTTCCCAGCCGAGGAGGGAGTCGAAGTAGTCGACGAAGGAGGCCGGCGAGGTGCGGGGCTGGCCGAGCCAGAAGGCGGGCTCGACGACGGCGCGGACGCCCGCCCCGTACATGGCCTCGTAGTCGTCGGTGGTCCGCGACGTCATGTGGATGTGGGGGTCGAAGAGGCGCATCAGGACTCCTTGCCGTGGGGGTCGTCCGTGGTGTGACTCGGGGTGGAGGCGGCGGCCGGGGTCAGGGCCAGGGTGTGGACGCGGTGCAGGTCCTCCGGGACGGGGCGGCCGGCGGCGGTGCGTTCGTCGGCGTAGTCACCGAGCATGCGGGCGAGTTCGCCGTCGCCGCGGGCGCGCCGGGCCAGGTCCGCCACGCGGTCGACGGGGACGCCGGTGAACAGGCACTTCAGTACGGCGTGCCGCCAGGCGTGGGCGTCGAGGTGCCGGGCGCAGTACGGGCCGACGGCGGCGGCGACGAGCCGGGTGTCGTTGGTGCGCAGGGCGTCCTCGACGAGCGGGCGGGCCTCGGGGCCGGGCACCAGGTGGGGCAGGGCGTGCAGGACCGCCCGGCGTTCGTCGGCGGTGCCCTGGTGGTAGACCCGGGTGAGCGCCTGGGTGTCGGCGCGGGCCGTGTGCAGGATCAGGACGCGGGCGGCATCGGCGTGGGCGGCACCGCAGCGGCGGCCGGCCTCGGCCAGGCGCAGCTCCCATACGGAGATGGGCCCATGGGCGCCGGGGTGGGCGGCGGCCTCGTCGAGGGCCTGGTCCAGCCAGGCGCGGGCGGCGGCGCCGAGACGGGCGGAGAGGAGACGGTGCAGTTCGGCGGGTGGGGTGACGGCGAGGGTGATCGAGGTGGCGGCAGGGGCGGCGAGGGTGGTGCCGTCGGCTGCCGGGGTTCCCGGGGGGTGGGGGGTCGCCTCGGAGCCGCTGACGGTGGCTGCCTCCGGGGTCGCCGAGGTGGCATGGGGGTGGTTCACGGGGTGCTGCTCCCTTCGGAGGTGGCGGAGGGAGCGCCGAGCGGGGGTGCGGGGACGGATGCCGTGCCGTCGCCGGTGGCGGTCGCCGCGGTGCGGGCGGCGTCGTGGAGGAACGGGAGGGAATGGGCGGCGAAGTGGGGGCCCGCGTGGGAGTGGCGGGGCAGTTCGACGACGGTCAGGCCCTGGTAGCCGATGGCGGCGAGGGCCGCGAGGACGGGCGGGAAGTCGATCTCGCCGTCCCCGAGGGGCAGGTGCTCGTGGACACCGCGGCGCATGTCCTCGATCTGGACATGGCGCAGCCAGGGTGCGGCGTCGCGTACGCAGTCCGCGGGAGGGAGGGGTTCGAGGCACTGGCAGTGGCCGATGTCCAGGGTGAGGCCGAGGAGTTCGGGGTCCCCGAGGGTGCGGCGCAGACGGTGGAAGTCGGCGAGGGTGGCGAGGAGGTGACCGGGTTCCGGTTCGACGGCGAGGGGCACGCCCGCGGTGGCGGCGGCGTCCAGGACGGGGGTGAGCGCCTCGGCGAGGCGCTTCCACGCGGTGTCCTCGTCCGTGCCCGTGGGAAGGATGCCGCTGAAGCAGTGCAGGGCGTGCGCACCGAGGTCGGCGGCGACCCCGACGGCCCGGACGAGCAGGTCCACGCGGCGGGCACGGTCGTCCGGGTCGGCGTCCAGGAGCGACGGGCCGTGTTTGCGGCGCGGGTCCAGCACATAGCGGGCGCCGGTCTCGACGGTGACGCCCAGGCCGAGTTCCTCCAGCCGTCGGGCGACCCGGCGGGTGCGGGCGGCGAGATCCGGGGCGAGCGGGTCGAGGTGCATGTGGTCGAGGGTCAGTCCGACACCGTCGTAGCCGAGGTCGGCGAGCAGGGCGAGGGCGTCGTCGAGACGGAGGTCGGCGAGGCCGTTGGTGCCGTAGCCGAAGCGGAGAGGAGGCGGAGAGACGCCGTTCGGGTTCCGGCTCACGTGATGCTCACCTTCCTCATGCCGGACCTCCTCGCGAACATCCGGCCGGCCGGGGCCAGGGCCGCGACGAGCAGGGAGGTGACGGCCGAGCCGGAGCGGGCGGCGAGCGCGGCCTGGAGCGGGATCGTGGCCCGGATGCCGCCGCCGACGGCGCGTTGGGTGAGCGGGGGCGAGGGGTTGAGTGCGGCGTGGAAGTAGGGCCGGGCGGCCGTGGCGGCGTAGGCGGCGCCCAGGGCGGTGACGAGGACGCCGGTGGCCCGGGGCAGGCGCTCGGCCGGGCCGGAGCCCGGCAGGCCGGGGGCGGCTGCTGCCCGCCGGCCTGCCGGGGGTCGGGTGCGGCGGGTGACCAGCCGCGTCAGTGCCCCCGTCGTCGCGAGGGCCGCCAGCGGGGCCAGGACCGAACCGCCGGTGGTCTCCCGGCGGGAGACGGCCGTGACCGCGAGGGTGTGCGTGCCGAGCAGCGCGGCGGAGGGCAGCGCTGTCCGGGTGCCGCCGCCGGTGGCGGCCGCACCCAGGAGCAGGTCCAGTCCGCGGGCGGCGGCCATGGCCGCCGGACCGGCGGGCGTGTGCTTCAGCCCGAGGTCGTAGGCCCAGACGGTCGCCGCCAGGGGCGCGGCCACCGCGAGGGCGGGGCGTCCCGCACCGGCGGCGAGCGCCAGTCCGACGCCGGTGAGGGCACCGGCGGCGGTGAGGGCGGCGGCCGGGCGGATACGGCCGGACGGAAGCGGGCGGTGCGGGCGCTCCACGGCGTCCTCGGCGCGGTCCGCCCAGTCGTTCAGGGCCATGCCGGCCTCGTACAGGCACAGGGAGGATCCGATGGCGAGCAGGGTGCGGGGTCCGGGGCGCGCGCCGGACGCCGCCGCGCCGGCCAGGGCATCGCCGGGGACGGTGAACAGCGCGGGCAGGCGCAGCAGTTCGGCCCAGGCGCCCGCACGGCCGGAGCCGGGGCGGGAGGCGCGGGGCGCGGGACCGGGGAGGGGTGTGGAGGCGTCCCGGGGGGCCGGGTCGTCTGCCGCCGTCGACCCGGCCGTAGCGGGTGTGCCCTGCGCCGGGGCCGCCGTGCGGCTCACCGCTGCGCCCCGCGATCGAGGGCGTCGTCCCGCAGCCGCCCGGCGAAGCGCCTGAGCTCCGCGTACTGTTCGGCCAGCGAGGACGGGCCGTCTCCCACCGGGTCCTTGAAGTAGAAGCCCAGTTCGCTCAGCGGACCGGACAGGCCCCTCTCCCGGGCGCGGGCGGCCAACCGGGCCAGGTCGAGGACGAGCGGCGCGGCGAGCGCCGAGTCGCACCCCTGCCAAGTGGTCTGCAGGACCATGCGGGCGCCGAGGAAGCCGTCGAAGGCGATGTGGTCCCAGGCCGTCTTCCAGTCGCCGAGCGCGGGCACGTCGTCGATGTGGACCTCGCCCTCGGGGGCGGTGCCGAGGGTATCGGCGAGAACGCGTTCCTTGCCGGCGTTCTTGGCGGCGGCGGTTGCGGGGTCGGCGAGGGCGGCACCGTCGCCGCCGCCCAGGAGGTTGGTGCCGGACCAGGCGCGCACGGCGAGGGCGCGCTGCAGGAACATCGGGCCGAGTACGGAGCGCAGCAGGGTCTGCCCGGTCTTGCCGTCGCGGCCCGCGTGGGGGACGGAGGCCGTCGCCGCCTGCTCGGCCAACGCCGGGTGGTGCAGGCCTGCGGAGGGGGTGAAGTTGACATAGGGGCAGCCGGCGCGCAGGGCGGCCGCCGCGTAGAGGGAGCTCGGCGGCAGGGAGCCGTCGGCGGGAGCGGGCTCGGTGGAGGCGACGTTCACCACGACGGCGCCCGCAAGTCCCTGGCGGCGCACGAAGTCGCGCATGTCGGCCGCGAACACGTCGATCAGTTCGTCGTCGTGGCGGCCCGAGCCGCCCTCCGTGTCACCGGTCAGGGGGCCGCCGGGCCTGATCTCCCGGTCGGCGGCGACGAGTTCGGCGTGCACGGCGGAGGGCAGTCCGTGCGGCAGGACGCCGCCGGCGGCGAGATGTTCGGCACGTTTGGGCAGCGGGCAGTCGACGGTGTCGTGGCCGCCGAAGACGAGGGACGACAGCGGCGGCAGGCCGCACGAGGTGAAGTCGGGGGTCTCGGTGACCATGCCGGTCGGCGGTTGGAGTCCGGCGGCGACAGCGGCGCAGCCCGCGATCGCGGTCGTGGCCACGGATCCGCGCGCCCCGATGAGCCAGACGCCGAAGCGCGGGGCCGGGAAGGGGATGGGGAGGGACGGTTCGGCGGACATGGGCAGCCTCCTTGTCGTACGCGAACCGGGTGCGAGCGCCGGAAGCGGACGAGCGGGGTGCCGGGCGCGGGGCCCGGCGAGACGGCGGGCGGAGGTCCGGCGTCCTCCGCCCGCCGCCGTTCTAGTCGCCCTTGGCGGGCAGTTCCTTCAGCTGGATGTTGCGGAAGGAGACCTGGTCGTCGGCCCCGTGGTTCTGGAGGCCGATGTAGCCGTCGGTCAGGCTCCGCTCGGGGTCCTTGTTGGTGAAGTCGTTGATCTTGACTCCGTTGAGGAACACCTGGAGCCGTTCGCCCTGGACCTTGATCTCGTAGGAGTTCCACTGTCCGGGCGGACGCAGGACCTGGTCACGGGCCTTGATGTTCGCCGACTTGAACGAGTAGACGGAGCCCGTGGTGCGGTCGGGCGCGTCCGTGGCGTCGATCTGGATCTCGTAGCCCTTGTTCACCGCGGACCAGGGGTCGTCGGAGGCCGGGAAGCCCACGAAGACACCGGAGTTGTCGTCGCCCCGCATCTTCCAGTCGAGCTTGAGGGAGTACGACGTCAGCTCCTTGGCCTGGTACCAGAGCAGACCCATTCCGCCCTCGGACTCCAGGGCGCCGTCCTTGACGTTGAACTTGCCGGGGCCGGCCTGCTTCCAACCCTCCAGGGTCTGGCCGTTGAAGATCTTCCGGTAGTCCTTGCCCGGCTTGCAGTCCGCCTTGACCTGGCCGGTGGCGTACTGCAGACCGCCGAGCAGATGGGTGCGGAAGGCCTCGTCGGCGTAGGACTCCTTGGTGTGGCCGCCGCCGGTGTAGAAGGAGCGGCCGCCGCCATAGCTCTGGCACCAGGCGATCGGGTGGTCGCCCTTCATGGTGCCGCCCCGGTACGTCGTCTCGTCGAGGGTGGCGAGGACCTTGGCCTGTTCGCGCGGGTTGGTGCGGTAGTTGTACCACTCGTCGGTGCGCTCCCACGCGTCGCCCAGGTGCGCGGTGGACGGGTGGTCGTGGTCCTCGACGCGCACGGTGGCCTTCTGGATGGCCGGGTGCGAGTCGAAGTAGGCGCCGACGAGACCGCCGTAGAACTCCCATTCGTACTCGGTGTCGGCGGCGGCGTGGATGCCCAGGTAGCCGCCGCCGTTGCTGACGTAGTTCTCGAACGCCTTCTGCTGGGCGGCATTGAGAACGTCACCGGTGGTGGACAGGAAGGCCACCGCGTCGTACTTGGCGAGGTTGGCCGTGGTGAACTGTCCGGCCTCCTCGGTCGCGTCGACCGTGATGCCGGCCGGGGCACCGAGCTCCTTGAGGGCGGCGATACCGGCCGGGATCGAGTCGTGCCGGAAGCCCGCGGTCCTGGAGAAGACCAGCACCTTCTTGCCGCCCTTGAACGGCTCGGTGGAGAACTCGAAGTCGTCCACGTCGTACAGCGCGCCGTCGCCGCCCCTGAAGACCAGGTAGATCTCCGTGGTCTGCTTCGGCAGCGACCGCAGCGGCACGTCGACGTTCTGGAACGTCTCCCAGCTGCCGGTCGGCGGGATGTACGCCGAGCCGTGCAGCTTGCCGTCGGGCGAGCCGGTGCGCAGTTCGACGAAGCCGCCGGCGCCGCCGGAGGAGGCCCGCACGGTCAGCTTCTTCTGCCCGTCGAACCGGTAGGGGCTGAAGGAGATCCAGTCGCCGTCGTTGATGTCGCCGACGGTCTTGCCGCCGTGGGCGCCGGTCTTGTCGTAGGTCCTCACGCCCGACTGGGTGGTGAAGTGCTCGGCCTGGCGGTGCAGCGGCTGGAGCACGGTGCGCGCGGTGCCGGTCAGGGCCTCCTGGCCGTTGGCCCCTCCGTCGGTGTAACTGGCGCCGACGACACCGTAGATGTTGGCGTTGGGGTCGTGACCGCCGTCTCCGGCGGGCGGCTTGAGGGTGCCCTCACAGCCCGTCTCGCTGGTCAGCTCGTGGGCGTGGGAGTCGTGGCCGAGGCTGTAGGCGACCTTGACCTTGGAGCAGTCGATGGTCTCCTCGGGGTCGGTGACGGTCACCTTGAACGGAACGGGCTCGCCGAAGGCGGCCAGGCTGCCGTTGCCCGGGACCTCGATCTTCACCTTGGGCTCGGTGTTGCCGACCACGATCCGGACGCTGGCGTTGCCAGTGTTGCCCTCGGGGTCCTTCGCGGTGAAGGTCGCGGTGTAGGTGCCGATCTTCTTGTACTTGTGGGTGGGCTTGAGGCCCTCACCCTTGGTGCCGTCGCCGAAGTCCCAGCTGTAGGTGAGGTCCGGGGAGTCGGCGTCCTTGGCGGAGGCGGTGAAGGCGACCTTCAGGCCGGCCGCGCCGGACGTCTTGTCGGCGCTCACCTCGGCGATCGGGGAGAAGCCGTCCTGGGCGTTCTCGATCCGGTACAGCGCGGAGTTGGCGTCGCCCTGGAACCAGGAGAGGCCGTAGTCCAGGACGTAGAGCGCGCCGTCGGGGCCGAACTCCATGTCCATGATCTGGGTGCCGGTCCACGGGAAGTCATTGATCTTCGCGACGGAGCCGTCCGCGTTCTGCTCGATCCGCTTGATCCAGCGGCGGCCGAACTCGCCGGCGAAGAAGTCGCCGTCGTACTCCTCGGGGAACTTCACCTTGGAGTCGAGGTTCGGGTCGTAGCGGTAGACCGGCCCGCCCATCGGGGACTCGGAGCCGCTGCCGAACTCGGGCACGGAACCGCCGTCGTATGCGATCCAGGCGGGCTGGGCGGGCGGCAGGTCGGTGAGACCGGTGTTGTGCGGGGACGTGTTCTTCGGGGCGTCGCAGTCGAACTTCTCACCGGAGGTCTTGGTGGCGAAGTCGTAGTCGACGTAGGCGTCGTTGTCGCCGGTGCAGAACGGCCAGCCGAAGTTGGCTGCCTCGGTGACCTTGGCGAACTCGACCTGTCCCGCCGGGCCCCGCTTCGGGTCGGCGGCGCCGGCGTCGGGGCCATAGTCGCCGACGTAGACGGTGCCGGTCTTGTCGTCGACGCTCACCCGGAACGGGTTGCGAAAGCCCATCGCGTAGATCTCGGGACGGGTCTTCTCGGTGCCGGGGGCGAAGAGGTTGCCCTCCGGGACGGTGTACGAGCCGTCCTCGGCGACCTTGATGCGGAGGAGTTTGCCGCGCAGGTCGTTGGTGTTGCCGGAGCTGCGGCGGGCGTCGAAGGCCGGGTTGCGGTCCGGCCGCTCGTCGATCGGCGTGAAGCCGTCGGAGGCGAAGGGGTTGGTGTCGTCGCCGGTGGACAGGTAGAGGTTGCCCTCGGCGTCGAAGTCGATGTCGCCGCCGACGTGGCAGCAGATGCCGCGGGAGGCCGCGACGTCCAGGACCTTCTTCTCACTGGCCATGTCCAGCGTGCCGTTGGGGTTGAGGACGAAGCGGGAGAGGCGGTTGACGCCGTCGAACTTCTCGAAGTCCGCGGCGGTGCCGGTCTCCGGGGCGTCACCCGCGGGGGTGTCGAGCGGCGGGGCGTAGTAGAGGTAGACCGCCCGGTTTTTCTTGAAGTCCGGGTCGATGCCGACGCCCTGCAGGCCCTCCTCGTCATGACTGTAGACGGGGATCTTGCCGGCGACCTTGGTGACACCCGCTTGGTCGGTGAGGCGCAGCGTGCCGTCGCGCGAGGTGTGCAGGACGCTGCGGTCCGGGAGCACGGCGAGCGACATCGGCTCGCCCGTCTCGGGCTCGCCCTTGGCGAGCGGTACCTGCTGGAACTGCCCCTCGGCGGCTGCCGGTCCATCGTGCTCCGGGTGGCCGGGGTGGGCGCCGGCGACGGTGGCCGGGGTGCCCACGGCCAGCATCAGGCCGGTGACCAGGGCGAGGGTGGTGCGAAGTCTGGGACGCCTCGTGGTGTGGGTGGATGTGAGTCTGCTTCTGTGCACGAAATCCCTCCGGGAACGGGGTGGGCCGTACGGAACGGGTGTGAAGACGTGCGGTGCGGGCGCCGGGTGCGCCGTCACCCAGCGGTGTGGGTGTCCTGAGCACTTCAGGGACGGTAACCTCGTTCATCCGGGGCGAACACCCCTTGGGTCGGAGCTGGTTGAACTTTTCCCCAACACAGGACAAAGCGGGATCCGGGCAGGTCGGACCAGGGACCGGCGGATTTTCCGGCCCCCGTCCCCGACCTGCCGTCGGGCGTGCGGTTCAGCTGTTGAACGCCGCGTCGAAGGAGGCCGACGGCGGGTCGAAGTCGTACGCCTTCAGCCGGGTCAGCGCCTCCGGGGCGCCCTGGAGCCGGTCCATGCCGGCGTCCTCCCATTCGACGGAGACAGGGCCCTGGTAGTCGATGGAGCGCAGCATGCGGAAGACGTCCTCCCAGGGGACGTCCCCGTGTCCGGCGGAGACGAAGTCCCAGCCGCGCCGGGGGTCGCCCCAGGGCAGGTGGGAGCCGAGGCGGCCGTTGCGGCCGTCGAGGCGCTTGCGGGCCTCCTTGCAGTCGACGTGGTAGATCCGGTCGCGGAAGTCCCACAGGAAGCCGACCGGGTCGAGGTCCTGCCACACGAAGTGGGAGGGGTCGAAGTTGAGACCGAAAGCCGGTCGGCGGTCGACTGCATCCAATGTGCGGACGGTGGTCCAGTAGTCGTAGGCGATCTCGCTGGGGTGGACCTCGTGCGCGAACCGCACGCCCTCGGCGTCGAAGACGTCCAGGATCGGGTTCCAGCGCGTCGCGAAGTCCTCGTAGCCGCGGTCGATCATCGACTCGGGCGCGGGCGGGAACATGGCGACCAGGTGCCAGATCGCCGAGCCGGTGAACCCGATGACGGTGTCGACGCCGAGGAGGGCCGCGGCGCGCGCGGTGTCCTTGATCTCGGCGGCGGCCCGCTGCCGTACGCCCTCGCCCTCGCCGTCGCCCCAGATCCTGGCGGGCAGGATGGCCTGGTGGCGTTCGTCGATGATGGCGTCGCACACTGCCTGGCCGACCAGGTGGTTGGAGATCGCCCAGACCTTGAGGCCGTACTTGTCGAGGAGGCGGCGCCGGGAGTCCACGTAGGACGGGTCGGTGAGTGCCTTGTCGACCTCGAAGTGGTCGCCCCAGCAGGCGAGTTCGAGTCCGTCGTAGCCGAAGTCACGGGCGAGCCGGCAGACCTCCTCGAGGGGGAGGTCCGCCCACTGGCCGGTGAACAGCGTGAAGTCGCGGGGCATGTGGGTCTGCCTTTCCTCAGGCGGTGATCAGCGTGTAGACGGAGTTCTTCTCGGCGCTCTCCTCCACCGCCGCCAGGACGCGCTGCACCTGCAGCCCGTCGGCGAAGGAGGGTTCGGGCGTGCGGCCCTCGGCGACCGCGTGGACCAGGTCGCGGGCCTGGTGTACGAAGGTGTGCTCGTAGCCGAGGCCGTGGCCCGGTGGCCACCAGGCATCCAGGTAGGGGTGGTCTGGTTCGGTGACCAGGATGCGGCGGAAGCCCGCGTGCGCCCTGGGCTCGGTTCCGTCGTGGTAGGAGAGTTCGTTGAGCCGTTCCAGGTCGAAGGCCAACGACCCGCGCTCGCCGTTGAGTTCGATGCGCAGCGCGTTCTTGCGGCCGGTGGCGTACCGGGTGGCCTCGAAGGAAGCGAGGGCGCCGGAGGCGAAGCGGCCGGTGAACAGGGCGGCGTCGTCCACGGTGACCTGGCCGGTGCCGGTGGCGTCGACCGTGGCCAGTCCGCCGGCGGGCGCGGTGGGCAGCGGCCGCTGCCGGACGAACGTCTCGGTGAGCGCGGAGACGCCTGCCAGCCGCTCCCCCGCCAGGTACTGGGCGAGGTCGACGATGTGCGCGCCGAGATCGCCGAGCGATCCGGAGCCGGCCTGTTCCCGGCGCAGCCGCCAGGTCAGCGGGAACGCGGGGTCCACCAGCCAGTCCTGAAGGTACGTCACCCGGACGTGCCGGAGGGTGCCGATGCGGTCCTCGGTCACCATCCGCCGGGCCAGCGCGGTCGCGGGGACCCGGCGGTAGTTGAAACCGACCATCGCCAACCGGCCCTGGTGCCATGCCTGTTCAGCGGCGTCGGCCATCGCCTCGGCCTCTGCGACGGTATTGGCGAGGGGTTTCTCGCACAGCACGTGCTTGCCCGCGGCGAGCGCGGCCACCGCGATCTCGGCGTGGCTGTCGCCGGGGGTGCAGATGTCGACGAGGTCGACGTCGTCCCGTTCGACCAGGGCGCGCCAGTCGGTCTCGGTGTCCGCCCAGCCGTGGCGGTCGGCCGCCGCGCGCACCCCGATGGCGTCCCGGCCGCAGACGACGGCCAGTTCGGGGCTCATCGGCAGGTCGAAAACGCGGCCCGCGGTGCGCCAGCCCTGGGAGTGGGCGGCGCCCATGAAGGCGTAGCCGACCATGCCGACGCGCAGTGGTGGCTTCCCCGTTCCCGCCCCGTCTGACTGCTGCGGCTGTGCCATACGGATGTCCTCCTCGTCGTCGTGGCGGGCGGGGGTGGCCCCGCCCGGTGGGCTGGCCCCGCCCAGTGGGGCTGGTCAGGCCCGGTGGGCTGGTCAGGCCCGTGGGGCGGGGCTCCTCACTTGAAGCCGGTGGACATGTACTGGTCGACGTTCTCCTTGTCGACGACGGCCGAGTAGCAGGTCAGCGAGGTGGGGATCTCGAACTCGGCGAGGCCGCCGACGCCCTTGCCCTGGCCGAGGGCGCGGGCGAGGTCGATCGCGGAAGCGGCCATCGACGGCGGGTAGAGCACGGTCGCCTTGAGGACGCCGTTGTCCGCCTTGATGGCCTGGAAGGCGGAGAGCGCGCCCGCCCCGCCGACCATGAGGAAGTCGTCGCGCCCGGCCTGTTCGATGGCGCGCAGCGCGCCCACGCCCTGGTCGTCGTCGTGGTTCCACAGTGCGTCGAACTTCGACTGGGCCTGGAGGAGTTGGGCCATCTTGGCCTGGCCGGACTCGACGGTGAAGTCGGCGGCCTGGCGGGCCACCTTCTTGATGTTGGGGTAGTTCTTCAGCGCGTCGTCGAAGCCCTGGGTGCGCTGCTTGGTGAGCTCGAGGTTGTCCAGGCCGGCGAGTTCGATGACGCGCGCGTCGGGGGTGTCCTTGAGCTTCTCGCCGATGTAGTGCCCGGCGTTCAGGCCCATGCCGTAGTTGTCGCCGCCGATCCAGCAGCGGTACGCCTGCGGAGAGTTGAAGACGCGGTCGAGGTTGACGACGGGGATGCCGGCGCGCATCGCCTTCAGCCCGACCTGGGTGAGCGCCTTGCCGTCCGCGGGGAGCACCACCAGGATGTCGACCTTCTTGTTGATGAGGGTCTCGATCTGGCCGATCTGCTGGGCGGTGTCGTTGGATCCCTCGGTGGTCTCCATGGTGACGTCCGAGTACGTCTCGGCGCGCTTCTTGGCGTTGTCGTTGATGGCGTTGAGCCAGCCGTGGTCGGCCTGCGGTCCCGCGAAGCCGATGGTGACCGGCTTACCGGGCTTGTCGTCGGCGGCCGGCCGGTCACTGGCGGCCGGCTCGGCGTCGCTCGGCTCGTTGCTGGTACAGCCGGTGACGAGGACTCCGGCGGACACGGCGGCGGCTCCGAAGAGCAGCCCTCTGCGGCTCGTGGAAGGCATCGGCTCTGGCATGGCGGTGAACCCTTTCGTCAGGTCGTGCTCGCGGTACGGCGCTGGACCAGCACGGCGGCGACGATGATCGCGCCCTTGGCGATCTGCTGGACGTCGCTCTGCAGGTTGTTCAGGATGAAGATGTTCGTGATCGTGCTGAAGATCAGGACGCCCAGCACGGAACCGACGATGGTGCCGCGGCCTCCGGTGAGCAGGGTGCCGCCGATGATCGCGGCGGCGATGGCGTCGAGCTCGTAGAGGTTGCCGTTGGTGTTCTGGCCGGAGCCGGCCAGGACGATCAGCAGGAAGGCCGCGATGCCGCAGCACAGCCCCGACAGCAGGTACAGGTAGAGGCGTTGGCGGCGGACGTCGATGCCGGCGAGCCGGGCCGCTTCCGCGTTGCCGCCGACGGCGACGGTGCGGCGCCCGAAGGTGGTCCGGTTGAGGACCAGCCAGCCGATGACGGTGACCGCCGCGAACACCATGACCAGGGGCGGGATGCCGAGGACGTAGGCGTCGCGTTCGCCGAGGTCGAGAACGCTGCCGATGGTGACGATCTGGGTCCGCCCGTCGGTGATCTGCAGGGCGAGGCCGCGGGCCGAGGCGAGCATGGCGAGCGTCGCGATGAACGGGACCATCCCGCCGTACGCGATCAGCACCCCGTTGACCAGACCGCAGCCGACGCCGACGAGGACGGCGGTGAACAGGATGCCGGCGAACCCGAACTCCTGGGTGGCCACCGTGGTCGCCCACACCGAGGCCAGGGCGACGATCGCGCCGACCGACAGGTCGATGCCGCCGGAGGTGATGACGAAGGTCATGCCGACGGTGACGACGCCGATGACGGAGGCCTGGGTGAGGACGAGTTGGAGGTTGCGGGTGTCCAGGAACTCGTCCGGTTTGGTGATGCCGCCGATGAGGACGAGTGCGGCGAGGACGCCGAGCAGCGACAGGGTGCGGACGTCGGCGCGGAACAGCACGGTGCGCCAGGCGGGTGTTGCGCCGGCTGCCGGCACCTTGTCGGTGCTGTCCCGTGGCGGGGAGACGGGCTGCGTCATGACGCCGGGCTTCCTTCCATGACTAGGTCGAGTACACGGTGTTCGTCGAGCTCCCGGGCGGGCGCCGTGTGGACGACGTCACCCTCCCGGAGCACCAGGACGCGGTCGGCGAGCCCGAGTACCTCGGGCACCTCGCTGGAGACGAGCAGGACGGCGAGGCCTTCGTCGGCCAGCCTCCGTATGACTGCGTACAGTTCGGCGCGGGCGCCGACGTCGACGCCGCGGGTGGGTTCGTCCAGCAGCAGCACCCGGCAGCCGCGCAGCAGCCAGCGGGCGAGCACGGCTTTTTGCTGATTGCCGCCGGACAGGGTGCGCACGGGCACGTTCGGGTTGTCCGGCCTCAGCGAGAGTTCGCGGGTGGCGGCGCGGGCCGCGCCGAGTTCGGCGCCGCGGTCGATCCAGCCGGCGCGCGAGAAGCGGGACATGGCGGAGAGCGACACGTTGCGGGTGACGGACTCCAGCATGAGCAGGGCCTGCGCCTTGCGTTCCTCGGGGGCGAGTCCGATCCCGGCGCGGACGGCGGCGCGCACGCTGCCCGGCCGCAGGGGGCGTCCGTCGACCAGGACCCGGCCGGAGTCCGGTTTACGGGCGCCGTAGACCGTCTCCAGGATCTCGGAACGCCCGGAGCCGACGAGCCCCGCGAGCCCGACGATCTCCCCGGGGCGCAGTTGGAGGTCGAGGGGGGCGAACTCGCCCTTGCGGGACAGGCCTTCGACGGTCAGCACCGGTTCGCCGGCGGGCGGGGAGGCGGGCCGCCGGGGGAAGACGTACTCGACGTCGCGGCCCGTCATCAGGGCGACCACCTCACGGGTGGGCGTCGACCTGGCGGGCAGCCCGCCCGCGACGGCGCGGCCGTCCTTGAGCACGGTCACCCGGTCACCGATGCGTCGGATCTCCTCGAGGCGGTGCGAGATGTAGACGACGGCGACCCCGTCGGCGGTGAGGTCGGCGACGATGCGGAAGAGGTTGTCGACCTCGTCCGGGTCGAGCGCGGCCGACGGTTCGTCCATCACGATGAGACGCACGTCGTGCGAGAGCGCCCGCGCCATCGAGACGATCTGCTGCTGGGCTGCCGACAACTCCCCGACCGTACGGCCCGGTTCGATCTCCGGGTGCCCGAGCCGGGTCAGTAGCTCGGCCGTCGACTCCCTGGCCGTCCTGGGACGGACGACGAACCCGGCGGTGGTCGGTTCCTGGCCGAGGTGGACGTTCTCGGCGACCGTCATGTGTTCCACCAGGTCGAGTTCCTGGTAGATGGTGGCGATCCCGAGGCGCATGGCGGCGATCGGCGAGCGCAGGGTGACGGCTTCGCCGCGCCAGCGGATGGTGCCCGTGTCGGGCTGGTGGGCGCCGGCCAGCACCTTGATCAGGGTGGACTTGCCGGCGCCGTTCTGGCCGAGCAGGCAGTGCACCTCACCGGCCTGGACGTCGAGGTCGACGCCGTCCAGGGCCCGGACGCCGGGGAACGACTTGGTGATGCCGGACATACTGAGCAGCGGTGGTTCGGGTGCCATGCGGATTCCCCTCGGCGGGCGTGCGGGCCGGTGTCAGGGCGATCCCCTTGCGGGGAAGGTGTTTTCGGGCAGGCCGGGGTGCCGGGACGGTGCGGCGCTGTGTGGGAGGGACGGTGTGGGGCGCGGGTGGCGCGGGCGGTTGAGGTGGCGCTGGGCCGTATGTGCGTCGGGTGAGGGTACGTGGTGCCGGTGCGCTGTTCCGTCGATGGAAACGGTGGGCTGCTCTGCACGGTGGAGGGCAGAGCTTCTGCGTGCGGTGGAGCCGGGCTTACTGCTGTGTGCGGTGGAGCGGTGGGCTGCTTACGCGGGTGAGAACAGGTGGTCGCTGATGAGCCGGGCCGCGCCGATGACTCCGGCGGTGGGGCCCAACTCCCCCAGGACGATGGGCAGGTTGCCGGTCGCCAGGGGCAGCGACTGACGGTAGACCTGGGTACGGATGGCGGCGAGCAGGGTGTGGCCGAGACCGGTCACCCCGCCGCCGATCACCACCAGGCCGGGGTTGAAGAAGCTGACCAGGCCGGCGATGACCTGGCCGGTGCGGCTGCCGCCCTCGCGGATCAGGTCGATCGCGGTGGCGTCCCCCGCGGCCGCCGCGGCGGCGACGTCGACGGCACTCAGCGTGCCATTCGTCTCCAGACGGCTCGCGAGTTCGGCGGAGAGCTGCTGCTGGGCGGCCTCCAGGGCGTCCCGGGCAAGGGCCGCGCCGCTGAAGTGGGCCTCCAGACAACCCCGGTTGCCGCAGGCGCACGGGCGGCCGTCGGGTACGGCCTGGATGTGCCCGATGTCGCCGGCACTGCCCGTCGTACCGCGGTAGACCTCACCTCCGACGACAATGCCGCAGCCGATGCCGGTACCGATCTTGACGCAGAGGAAATCGGGGGCGGTGCGGGCGACGCCCGCGTGCTGCTCCCCCATCGCCATCAGGTTCACGTCGTTGTCGACCATGACCGGGCAGCCGAGGTCCTGGCTGAGCGCCTCCCGCACGGGGAAGCCGTCCCAGCCGGGCATGATCGGCGGTGCCACCGGGATGCCCTCGGGGAAGCGGACCGGGCCCGGGACGCCGATACCGGCGCCGTCGAACCCCTCCGCGAGCCCCGAGGCCTTCAGCTTCGCCGCCATGGAGAGCACCTGCTCGAAGACCGCGACCGGCCCGTCACGTACGTCCGTGGGCTGGTTGATGTGTCCGAGGATCTCCAGTTCGGCGTTGGTGACGGCGACGTCGACCGAGGTCGCGCCGATGTCGACGCCGAGGAGCCGCAGGTGCGGGTTGAGGCGGATGTTGTGGGAGCGCCGGCCGCCGCGCGAGGCGGCGAGTCCGTCGGCCACGACGAGTTCCGTCTCCAGCAGCCGGTCCACCTCCACGGCCAGTTTCGACCGGGAGAGGTCGACCTGGTCACCCAGCTGGGCACGGGAGTTGGGTCCACCGTCGCGCAACAGCCTGAGCAGTCGGGCCTGATGGGCGTTCGCGGGCCGTGCCGTCATGCGTCTCACGAACCCCTCCCCGCCTCGATCGGCCTCTGCGCGCCGGATTCCGGCCACGTGTGTGGCGTGCTTTCGAAGGGAACGTAGCAGCGGCTGCCGGAGGTGGGAAGAAGTCGCGCAGGAATTGCCCCCTACTTTTTCCACTCACAGGACAAAGAGGCCGGCGCGGAGCCACTTTTCCGGGTACCTGCCGTCAGGACTTCGCCTGTTCGAGGTACGAGCGCCGGGTGTGCTCGGTGTGTTCGCGCATGAGCCGCTCGGCCAGCCGCTCGTCGCGGTTCACGATCGCGGTGATGAGGTCGCGGTGCTCGGCCCAGGACTTCCCGCCACGCCGGCGGGCGACGGGAGTGTGGTACCAGCGCACACGGCGGCCGACCTGGGCGGCGAGTTCGGCGAGGACGGCGTTGCCGGCCAGCTCCATGATCTTGGCGTGGAAGCGGGCATTGAGGGCGACGGCCTCGTCCACGTCGTCGGAGGCGACGGCCTGCAGACCCAGTGCCACGATCTCGTCCAGGGCCTCGATGCCCGCGCTGTCGGCGTTGAGCGCGGCGAGCCGGGCGGCCTCGGCCTCCAGCAGCGTGCGGACGGTGAGGAGCTGGTCGGCCTCCGCCTCCGTCGGCTCGTGCACGAACGCGCCCTGGGCGGGGCGCAGATCGACCCACCCCTCGGTGTTCAGCCGCTGGAGCGCCTCGCGCACGGGCTGCCGGGAGACGCCGAGATGGCCGGCGAGTTCGCTCTCGACCAGATGCTGGCCGGGCCTCAGGGCGCGTGTGGTGATGAGTTCGAGCAGTGCCTCGTAGACACGGTCGCGCAGCGGGCCCGGTCGTTCGAGCTTGGGTACCGCCCCCTGGGGCAGTCCGGTCGACAGCATCGCGGTCCCCCTCCTCGGCAGCCCCCGCCCGGCCGCACGGCCGGTCGTACGGCACCGTCAGTAATGATTGGCTTTCGTCTACAGTCTACGGCGCACAGATGCCAGGGGGAGGGAGAGTCGACCGCGTCACACCCGTACGAAGGACTTCGTACGAAGAAGTGTCAGGGGCAGCGGACGACCTGCCCCGCGTACGAGAGGTTTCCGCCGAAGCCGAACAGCAGGACCGGGTCGCCGGACGACACCTCGCCCCGCTCGACGAGCTTGGCGAAGGCGAGCGGGATGCTCGCGGCCGAGGTGTTGCCCGACTCGATGACGTCCCGGGCGACGACCGCGTTGACCGCACCGATCTTGAGCGCGAGGGGTTCGATGATCCGCAGGTTGGCCTGGTGCAGCACGACCGCGGCGAGGTCCTCCGGCGCGAACCCCGCCTTCTCGCAGGCCTGACGGGCGATGGACGGCAGCCGCGTGGTCGCCCAGCGGTACACGCTCTGCCCCTCCTGCGCGAACCGCGGCGGCGTTCCCTCGATCCGCACCGCGTGGCCCATCTCGGGCACCGAGCCCCACAGCACGGGCCCGATCCCGGGCTCCTCGGGGGCCTCGGTCGCCTCGACGACCGCGGCGCCCGCCCCGTCGCCGACGAGTACGCAGGTGGTGCGGTCGGTCCAGTCGGCGACCTCGGACATCTTGTCGGCGCCGATCACCAGCGCGCGGCGCGCGGAGCCGGCCCGGACCGCGTGGTCGGCGGTGGCGAGCGCGTGGGTGAATCCGGCGCACACCACGTTGACGTCCATCGCGGCGGGGCCGGGGATGCCGAGGCGTGCGGCGACCCGGGCCGCCATGTTGGGCGAGCGGTCGATCGCGGTGGAGGTGGCGACCAGCACCAGGTCGATGTCGGCGGGGGTGCGGCCGGCCGACGCCAGCGCCTTGGCCGCGGCGTGCGCGGCCAGCTCGTCGACGGGCTCGTCGGGGCCCGCGATGTGGCGGGTGCGGATGCCGACCCGGCTCGTGATCCACTCGTCGCTGGTGTCGACCATGCCCGCCAGGTCCTCGTTGGTGAGCACCCGGGCGGGCTGGTAGTGGCCGACGGCGGCGATGCGCGAGCCGATCATGGGTGGGTCCCCCTTGTGTTGCGGTTGCGGGATTCACCAGTCTGATCAGTGACCCGCGGGTACGCCGACAGGTGATACGACAGGATTCGGGGGCCGGGCTTGTCGGCTTCGGTCAGGGCCGCGGACGCCGGGACGCGCCCTTCGGCGCGTCCCGTGGGTGCGCCCGGGGCCGGCCGTCATCCGGTGAACAGTTGGGTCGCCTTCCGTACGAGTTCGTACAGGCCGTAGGCGAGGGGAAGGCCCACCCACAGCCAGGCGAAGACGATCAGCCCGCGGCGGTCGGGGCCCGCCGCGGCCGCGTCAGGCGGACTCGTGCTGCTCTCGCCGCTCATCGGCGGCCTCCTTCGTCTCGTCGGGGCGGGATACGTGGTGCCGGGGGTGCACAGGACGGACGAGTTCGTTGGCGACGAAGCCGACCACCAGCAGCCCGATCATGATCATGAAGGACAGTCCGTACAGCGACGAGCCGTGCCGACCCGCCTCCTCCTGCCGGTCGGCGACCCAGTTCACGATGAGCGGGCCGAGCACACCGGCCGTGGACCACGCGGTGAGCAGCCGCCCGTGGATGGCGCCGACCTGATAGGTGCCGAAGAGGTCCTTCAGATAGGCCGGGACGGTCGCGAAACCGCCTCCGTAGAAGGAGAGGATCACCAGTGCGCACAGGACGAACAGCGGCTTGGAGGAATCGCCGAACATCGCGATCAGGGCGTACATCAGCGCGCCGACGCCCAGGTAGAGACGGTAGATGTTCTTGCGGCCGATCAGGTCGGAGGTGGAGGACCAGCCGATGCGGCCCGCCATGTTCGCCGCCGACAGCAGGGCGACAAAGCCGGCGGCGGCGGTCACCGACACCGGCGCGGAGGTGTCCGCGAAGAAGTCGGTGATCATCGGGGCGGCCTTCTCGAGGATCCCGATGCCCGCGGTGACGTTCATGCAGAGCACCAGCCACAGCAGCCAGAACTGCGGGGTGCGCAGGGCGCCGCGGGCCGAGACCTGCGGTCCGGTGAGGGCGGCGGCGGGAGCACCGGCCGCCGGCTGCGCGGTGCGTGGCACCCGCACCAGCAGGACGCCGAGCAGCATGAACACGGCGTACGTCAGCCCGTGCACGAGGAAGGCGAGCGCGATGCCAACGTTGTCGCCGCCGAAGGACTCGAGCATCTGCGCCGACCACGGCGAGGCGATCAGCGCGCCGCCGCCGAAACCCATGATCGCGATGCCGGTGGCCATGCCGGGCCGGTCCGGGAACCACTTGATCAGGGTCGAAACGGGCGAGATGTAGCCGATGCCCAGGCCGACGCCGCCCACGAAGCCGTAGCCGAAGACGATCAGCCAGTACTGCTCGGTGGCCGCGCCGAGGGCGGAGAGCAGGAAGCCGGAGGAGAAGCAGATCAGGGCGACGGTCATCGCCCAGCGCGGCCCCTTGCGTTCCACGAGGGTGCCGCCGAAGGCGGCGGACAGGCCGAGCATGACGATGCCGAGCTGGAACGGCAGCGCGCTCTGGGTGCCGCTGAGGCCGAGGGCGGACTCGAGCGGCGGCTTGAACACACTCCATGCGTAGGCCTGGCCGATGGAGAGGTGGACTGCGAGAGCGGCGGGCGGTACGAGCCAGCGGCTCCAGCCCGGGGGTGCGACGGGAGGACTCATGAAACCCGGACGGTAGGGAGATCATGAGGGATCTGAGAACCCACGGGTCGATCGTATGCGGTGAACGGTATGCGGTCTGCGGCGAACGGTCGGACCAACCGGTTTCTTCAGCGCGGGCCGTGCGGTGGGGCCGGACGGCGGGCCGTGCGGTAGGCCGTGGGGCAGACCCGTGCGCGAACCCTTGCTGCACCCCCTTCCATACTGTAGACAATATTTCGTCGACATGATGTGGAATCTGATCCGTCGGCAGCCACCTCCGCGGTACACCCTCGACCGAACGGAGCGTTCCCCAGTGAAAGTGGCAGTTCTCGGCGCCGGGGCCATCGGCGCCTACGTCGGCGCCGCGCTCCATCGCGCGGGTGCCGATGTGCACCTCGTCGCCCGTGGACCGCATCTGGCGGCCATGAGGCAGCACGGCGTGCGGGTGCTCAGCCCACGCGGCGACTTCACCGCCCGCCCCCACGCGACCGACGACCCGGCCGAGGTCGGCCCGGTCGACTACGTCTTCCTCGGCCTCAAGGCCAACGCGTACGCGGCGTGCGGGCCGCTGATCGCACCCTTGTTGCACGACACCACGGCGGTCGTGGCCGCCCAGAACGGCATCCCCTGGTGGTACTTCCACCGGCACGGCGGCCCTCACGACGGCCACCGTCTCGAGAGCGTGGACCCCGGCGGCGCGGTCGGTGCGGTGCTCGCGCCACAGCGAGCGATCGGCTGTGTCGTCTACGCGGCCACCGAGCTCGAAGGGCCGGGCGTGGTGAGGCACTTGGAGGGCACCCGGTTCTCGATCGGGGAGCCCGACCGCAGTGTCTCCGCACGCTGCCTCGCGTTCAGCGGGGCGATGGTGGACGGCGGGCTGAAATGCCCGGTGGAGCCCGAACTGCGCGGTGACATCTGGGTCAAGCTGCTCGGCAACATCTCCTTCAACCCGATCAGCGCCCTCGCCCGCGCGACCATGCGGCAGATGTGTCTGCACGGCGGCACCCGCAGGGTCATCGAGATCATGATGAACGAGACGCTCGCGGTCGCCCGTGCCCTGGGCTGCGAGGTCGGCGTGTCCGTGGAGCGCCGGCTGGCCGGTGCCGAGCGCGTCGGCGACCACCGCACGTCCACGCTCCAGGACCTGGAGCGCGGCAAACCGCTCGAGCTCGACGTACTGCTCGCCGCCGTCGTCGAGCTGGCGGAGATCACCGGCGTGGAGGTGCCCACCCTGCGCACCGTGCACGCCCTCTCGGACCTGCTCGCGCTGAGGAGCGCCGCATGAAGAGCACCAGGAAACGCGACCGGAGCCCGAAGACCTACACCAGGCTCACCCATCCCCTGGTCCGCGACTCGCGTGACGAGCCGTTCCGGCGGGCCACCTGGGACGAGGCCCTGGAGCGGGCCGCCCGGGGAATCGGCGCCGCGCGCGGCGCGTTCGGAATGTTCTCCTGTGCCCGCGCGACCAATGAGATGAACTACGTGGCGCAGAAGTTCGCCCGGGTCGTCATGGGCACCCACAACGTCGACTCCTGCAACCGCACCTGTCACGCCCCGTCCGTGGCCGGATTGTCGGCCGCCTTCGGCTCCGGTGGAGGGACGTCGTCGTACGAGGAGATCGAGCACACCGACGTCATCGTGATGTGGGGTTCCAACGCCCGCTTCGCACACCCGATTTTCTTCCAGCACGCGCTGAAAGGCATCCACAACGGCGCCCGCATGTACGCGGTCGACCCGCGGCGGACGTCGACCGCCGAGTGGGCGGAGAGCTGGCTCGGGCTGAACGTCGGCACGGACATCCCGATGGCGCACGCGATCGGCCGCGAGATCATCCACGCCGGTCTGGTCAATGAGGCGTTCGTCCGGCGGGCAACCACCGGTTTCGAGGAGTACCGAGAACTCGTCGAACCGTGGACGCTGTCCCTCGCCGAGAAGGTGACGGGCGTCCCGGCAGCCGCCATACGGGAGTTGGCGCACGCCTATGCCCGGGCCGAGCGCGCCCAGCTGTGCTGGACCCTCGGTATCACCGAGCACCACAACGGCACCGACAACGTCCGCGCCCTGGTCAACCTGTCCTTGCTCACCGGCCAGGTCGGCCGCTACGGCGCCGGCCTGCAGCCGCTGCGCGGCCAGAACAACGTGCAGGGCGGCGGTGACATGGGGGCGATCCCCAACCGGCTGCCCGGCTTCCAGGACATCCTCGACCCCGGGATCCGGCTGAAGTTCGAGTCCGCCTGGAACACCGTCCTCCCGCCGCGCTACGGGATGACCCTGACGGAGATGTTCGAGGCCATGGACGACGGTTCGCTGCGGGCCGTCTACTGCATCGGTGAGAACCCGGCGCAGTCCGAGGCGGACGCCGATCAGGCGGTCCGGCGGCTGAGCGGGCTGGACTTCCTGGTGGTGCAGGACATCTTCCTGACGAAGACCGCCGAACTCGCGGACGTCGTCCTGCCGGCCACCGCAGGGTGGGCGGAGACCGACGGCACCACCACCAACAGCGAGCGCAGGGTGCAGCGCGTCCGCAGGGCGGTGGTGCCGCCCGGTGAGGCACGCGAGGACATCGACATCATCTGCGATCTCGCCACCCGCCTCGGCCACGACTGGAAGTACGCCGACGCCGAGGCCGTCTGGGACGAGCTCAGGTCCGTCTCCCCCGACCACCACGGCATGACCTACGGGCGGCTGGCGGAGCACCAGGGCATCCAGTGGCCGTGCCCGAGCACCGATGCGCTCGAGCCACCGTATCTGCACGGCAGGTTGTGGGACCCGGATCCGCAGCGGCGGGGCAGGTCCGCGCCGTTCGGGATCGTGCAGCACGACCCGCCGGTCGACCTCACCGATGAGGAGTACCCGATCCGGCTCACCACCGGGCGTCGGCTCGACTCGTACAACACCGGTGTGCAGAGCGGCGGTTACTCCTCGCCCCTGCGGCGTGGCGAGGCCGTCGAGCTGTGTCCGGAGGACGCCGAGCGGTACGGGGTGGTGGTCGGCGAGGAGGTGCGGGTGACGTCCCGGCGCGGGTCGGTGCTGGCGCCGGTGTGGGTGGACACCGCGCTGCGGCCGGGGCTCGCCTTCATGAGCTTCCACTTCCCCGACGAGGTGGACACCAATGTGCTGACCATCGAGGCCAACTGTCCCATCGCCGGGACGGCGGAGTTCAAGGCCTCGGCGATCCGGATCGAGAAGCTCCCGGCTCCGAGCCGTACGACCCGTGCGACCCGTGCGACCCGTGCGACCCCACAGTGAGGTGACGTAAGTGGACCTGCGCTTCGGTGACAGCAAACCGACGGACGAGGAGCGGGCGGCGGTCGACGCGCTGCTCGGTCCTCCCGAGTCCTCGTGGGAGGGCGCCGACCGCGACGAGATGAGGGCCGCCGATCTGAGGTGGGCCCGTGGCGGGCGGGAGGCCCGGGACCGCCGCGACCAGCTGCTGCCGGGGCTGCACGCGGTCAACGACCGGGTGGGCTGGATCAGCGAGGGCGCCCTGGACTATCTGTGCCGACGGCTGACGGTGCCGCCGTCGGAGGCGTACGGGGTGGCCACGTTCTACGCGATGTTCTCCGTCAAACCGCGCCCGGCGACCGTGCTGCACGTGTGCACGGACCTCGCGTGCGCGGCGGCCGGGGCCGGCGCGCTGTGCGCCGGGATCGAGTCACGCCTCGGGCCCGGCAGCGGGGTGAGCGTCGAACGCAGCCCCTGTCTGGGCCTGTGCGAACGCGCCCCGGCGGCACTGACGATCAGGGCCGGGGAGCCGGTGCGTACGGCGGTGTCGGCGCCGGCGACGGTGGACGCCGCGGTGCTCGCGGCGACCGCGCCCGACGCGGCGCCCGACGAGCCGCCCGCGGCGATGGCCGTGCCCCAGGCAGGGGACACCACGCTGACGCTGCTGCGCCGGGTCGGGGTGGCCGACCCGGAATCGCTGGACGACTACCGCGCCCACGGCGGCTACGCGGCCCTGCGCCGGGCCTTCGCGCTGGGCCCGGCCGGGGTGATCCGGGAGGTCACCGACTCGGGTCTGGTCGGGCGGGGCGGTGCCGCCTTCCCCACCGGCCGCAAGTGGCAGGCCACGGCGTCCCAGCCGGACCGGCCGCACCATCTCGTGTGCAACGCCGACGAGTCCGAGCCCGGGACCTTCAAGGACCGGGTGATCATGGAGGGTGACCCGTACGCGCTGGTGGAGGCGATGACCATCGCCGCGTACGCGACCGGCGCGCACAAGGGATACCTCTATCTGCGCGGCGAGTACCCGCGGGCGCTGCACCGTATGCGGTATGCGATCGACCGGGCGCGGGCGCGCGGGCTGCTCGGCGACGACATCCTCGGCCAGGGTTTCGCCTTCGACATCGAGATCCGGCGCGGCGCGGGCGCGTACATCTGCGGCGAGGAGACCGCGCTGTTCAGCTCCATCGAGGGCTACCGGGGCGAGCCCCGCTCCAAGCCGCCCTTCCCGGTGGAGAAGGGCCTGTTCGGCAAGCCGACGGTGGAGAACAACGTCGAGACACTCGTCAACGTTCTGCCCGTCCTGACGATGGGCGCCCCGGCGTACGCGGCGATCGGTACCGAACGGTCCACCGGCCCCAAGCTGTTCTGCGTCTCCGGCAGTGTCGGGCGGCCCGGCGTCTACGAGGTCCCGTTCGGCGCGACGCTGGGCGAGCTGCTGGAGCTGGCCGACGTGCGGGACGGGCTGCGGGCGGTGCTGCTCGGCGGGGCGGCCGGCGGCTTCGTGCGCGCCGACGAACTGGACATCCCGCTCACCTTCGAGGGCACCCGGGAGGCGGGCACGACGCTCGGCTCGGGGGTCGTCATGGCCTTCGACGACACCGTCCCACTGCCCCGGCTGCTGCTGCGCATCGCCCAGTTCTTCCGTGACGAGTCGTGCGGGCAGTGCGTGCCGTGCCGGGTGGGGACCGTGCGCCAGGAGGAGGCGCTCACCCGGATCGTGGAGCGCACCGGGGCCGGGGCCGCCGGTGACATCGCCCTGCTGCGCGAGGTGGGCAGCGCGATGCGGGACGCCTCGATCTGCGGTCTGGGCCAGACCGCGTGGAACGCCGTGGAATCCGCCATCGACCGCCTGGGGGCCTACGAATGACCGTGACACCGCTGGGGATTCCCCGCCGTCTGCTGGAGTTCACCCTGGACGGCGAGCCGGTCCGGGCGCCCGAGGGGTCGACGATCCTGGACGCCTGCCGGGCGGCCGGGAAGGACGTGCCGACCCTGTGCGAGGGCGACACACTGACGCCGAAGAACGCGTGCCGTGTGTGCGTGGTGGAGGTCGAGGGCGCTCGCACCCTGGTCCCGGCCTGCTCGCGCAAGGCGGAGCCGGGCATGGAGGTACGTACCGGCACCGAACGGGCCCGGCACAGTCGCAAGGTGGTCCTCGAACTGCTCGCGTCCTCCGTCGACCTGTCGACGACCCCGCGGGCCGCCGAGTGGATCAAGGAGTACGGGGCGAAACCGGACCGCTTCGGCCCGGACGCGGCCCGGGTCGACGAGGAACCGAGGGTCGACAACGACCTGTACGTGCGCGACTACGGCAAGTGCATCCTCTGCTACAAGTGCGTGGACGCCTGCGGCGACCAGTGGCAGAACTCCTTCGCGATCTCGGTCGCGGGCCGTGGTTTCGACGCGCGGATCGCGGTCGAGCACGACGGTCCGCTGACCGAATCGGCGTGCGTGTACTGCGGGAACTGCATCGAGGTGTGCCCGACGGGCGCCCTGTCGTTCAAGTCGGAGTTCGACATGCGGGCGGCGGGCACCTGGGACGAGTCGGCGCAGACGGAGACCACGACGGTGTGCGCGTACTGCGGAGTGGGCTGCAACCTCACGTTGCACGTGCAGGACAATGAGATCGTGAAGGTCAGCTCACCGCACGACAATCCGGTGACCCACGGCAACCTGTGCATCAAGGGCCGCTTCGGCTATCAGCACGTACAGAACCGGGACTGACACCAGGCACCGACCAGGGACTGGGGACATGGGACGAGTCACAGAACGACGCAAGGTGGTCCGCATCCGGGACGGGGTGGTGTCCAGCCGCCCGGACACGCTCGTCACCGAGGAGCCCCTGGAGATCCGGCTGAACGGGAAGCCGCTGGCGATCACGATGCGCACCCCGGGTGACGACTTCGCGCTGGCCGTCGGCTTCCTGGTGAGCGAAGGAGTCCTGGCGACGGCATCCGATCTACGGAACGTCGTGTACTGCGCGGGCGCGACCGCGGACGGGTCGAACACGTACAACGTGGTCGACGTGCAGACCGCCCCCGGCGTGCGGATCCCGGACATCACGCTCGAGCGGAACGTGTACACGACCTCGTCCTGCGGCCTGTGCGGCAAGGCGAGTCTGGACGCGGTGCGCACCACGACCCGCCACCCCATCGCCGACAGTCCGCCGCTGCGTGTCACCCCGGAGCTGCTGGCGGGCCTGCCCGACCGGCTGCGCGCCTCCCAGCGGGTCTTCGAGCGGACGGGCGGCCTGCACGCGGCGGCCCTGTTCGACGAGGCCGGGGAACTGCTGGACGTCCGGGAGGACGTGGGCCGGCACAACGCGGTCGACAAGCTGGTCGGCCGTGCCCTGCAGGGCGGGAACCTGCCATTGTCCCGGACCGTCCTGATGGTCTCCGGCCGTGCCTCCTTCGAGCTGGCGCAGAAGGCGGTCATGGCGGGCATCCCCCTGCTCGCGGCCGTCTCGGCGCCGTCCTCGCTGGCCGTGGACCTGGCGGCGGAGACGGGTCTGACGCTGGTCGGGTTCCTGCGGGGCACCTCCATGAACGTGTACGCGGGTGAGGACCGCATAGCCCTGCGGGCGGCGGCTTCCCAGGGTTGACCGGTCCCCCGCGGCACGGCGGCGGGGTCCCTGCCGGCGGGGAGCGCCCCCTGCGCCGCGGGGGCCCCGCCTCGAACCCACGGCCATCGCGCCATGCGCCAGGGCAGGCAGGGCAGCAGGCACCATGGACCCGGGCCACTGGGGCCACTAACGTCCCGGAGCGTGCCCGACGACGCAGCGCCAGCACGCGCAGGAACACGCACGGAGACACCGAAACCGGCACAGCCACAGCCGCGGACACGACGGGGGACAGGGACCTGGATCGGCCTGGTTCTGGCCCTCGCCCTCGCCCTGGCCCTGGCCCTGCTCCTGGGGACCGTGCTGGTCCTCGGCCTCCCGGACCACGACGACGGGCGGCAGGACGGCGGTGCCTGCACACCGCACACCGTCGCCTCCTGGGCCGAGGACGACGCCCTCACCGCCGAGTTCGCCCGCTACGGCGACGACGGGGCCCGTACCGACGACTGGACGGGCGGCGACGGCACGCACTCGGTGCGGCTGCCCGACGGCCGACTGCTGTGGCTGTTCTCCGACACGTTTCTGGGCCGCGTGCACAGCCCGCCCAACCCGGTCGGCGAGTCGTACGCCTGGCGGGACATGACCGCGCCGATGGTGCGCAACTCGGCTGTCCTGATGCGCGACGGCCGGCTGGAGTCCACGCTCCCCGCCCCGCTCTTCCCCGACCCTGCCCCGGACCAGTGGCGCTGGCCGGTCGGCGCCCGGGTGGAGCCCCGCTCCCCCGGTTCCACGGAGCAGGTCGTCCGCGTCCTGCTGTGGGTGCGTACGGCGGGGCGGTCCCCGTGGATCTACGGAGTGCCCACCGCCACCGAGGTCGCCACGCTCTCCCTGCCCGATCTGCGCCTGGAGTCGGTGGAGACGGTGCTCGACCAGCGGGACGTGCCCGATCCGTCCCGGCGGGTGCTGTTCGGCACGACCCTGGTCGAGGAGGACGGCTGGACGTACGTCTTCGGCGGTGACGACGGCCGGGCCGTCTCCCGCGAGGCCTCGCAGGCGTACGTGGCGCGGGTCCCGGAGGGCGGGCTCGCCGACCCGGCTGCCTGGGAGTACTGGGAGGGCACGGCGTGGCAGACCCGCACCCGCCCGCGCCCGGTGCTCGGGGACGGACAGCGCACCGGGGTGGGCAGCGCCTTCTCGGTGGTGCGGGAGGGCGGGACGTACGTCCTGTTCACGATGGCCACGGGCGTCAAGGGGCTGACCACGGTGGCGGCGTACTGGTCCTGCTCCCCCACCGGACCGTGGCGCGGCCCGGCGAAGGAGTTCAGCCCCACGCTGCCGCCCGGCGGGACCGGCGCGTACAACCCGCAGGCGCACCCGGAACTCAGCGGGGACGGACGACTGGTGCTCAGCTACGACGTGAACCTGCTCGAGACGTCCGGCGCCGGCGCCGCCGTGACGCTCAGCCGGAACGTGTCCCTGTACCGGCCGCGGTTCGTGACCGTCCGGCTGGGACCGGGACGGTGACCTCCTCGGCGACCGCCGAGGTGACCGCCTCGGGCGGGTCGACGGCGTCGCGCGAGCGGCGTTTGGCGATCACCGCGCACACCATGAGCTGCATCTGGTGGAACAGCATCAGCGGCAGCACGGCCAGCGAGGCCTGCGCGCCGAACAGCACGCTCGCCATCGGCAGTCCGGCGGCCAGGGACTTCTTCGAACCGGCGAACTGGATCACGATCCGGTCCGCCCGGCCGAACTTCAGCGCCTTGGCCCCGTACCAGGTCAGCAGCAGCATCGCGGCGAGAAGTACGGCTTCCACGGCGAGCAGTCCGCCGAGCCGGGCCGGGCTCACCCGGTGCCAGATGCCCTCGACCATGCCCTGGCTGAACGCGGTGTAGACGACGAGCAGGATCGAGCCCCGGTCGACGAGCCCGAGCACCTTCCGGTGGCGGAGGACGAACTCCCCCACCCAGCGGCGCAGCACCTGCCCGGCGACGAACGGCACCAGCAGTTGCAGCACGATCTTCGTCACCGAGTCGGCGGAGAACCCGCCGGCGCCCAGGCTCCCGTCGCCGCCCCCGCCCCCGCCGAGCAGCGCCGCCGCCAGCAGCGGGGTCGCCACGATGCCGGCCAGTGAGGAGAAGGAGCCGGCGCAGATCGCGGCGGGCACGTTGCCGCGGGCGAGGGAGGTGAAGGCGATCGACGACTGGATGGTGGACGGGACGAGGGTGAGGAAGAGCAGGCCCTGATAGAGGGGGTCGCTCAGAATCCCGGCCGGGACGAACCCGCGGGCGGCCAGGCCGAGCAGCGGGAAGACGACGAAGGTGCAGGCCAGGACGGTGCCGTGGAGCCGCCAGTGCCGGAGCCCGTCCAGTGCCTCACGGGTGGAGAGGCGGGCTCCGTAGAGGAAGAAGAGGAAGGCGATGGCTGCGGTGGAGGCACCGGAGGCGATGTCGGCGCCGGTGCCGCGCGCCGGGAGCAGCGCGGCCAGGCCCACGGTCCCGAGCAGGAGCAGGATGTACGGGTCGACCGGCATCCGGCTCGGCCAGTGCGGGCGTTTCACGGTGTTTCACTTGCTCCACTCACTCGGGGAACGCACTCCGGTGCGCGCTCGGGGTCCACCGGGGTTCCGCCGGGATTCCCCTGCGGCTCGCCGGGGTTTCGCCGGGGGGCGCCAAGGGCTCCTCGGGGCTGCCCCGGGCCGAGGGCACCGCCGGGAGCACCCCGCACGGGCACGCGAAACCCCTCCCCATCCTGCTCCCTCCTTCCGTGATCGGGAATCCCGTATACCGCTCTCACTGTCATCACGTACCGCGATAGCCACGCTAATCTGCCGGGATGGCGGACGAGATGTACGACCCGACGCAGCTGCGGACCTTCCTGTCCGTGGCGCAGACGCTGTCCTTCACGCACGCGGCGCGCCGCCTCGGGCTGCGGCAGTCGACGGTCAGCCAGCATGTGCGGCGGCTGGAGGACGCCACCGGGCGGCAGCTGTTCACCCGGGACACGCACTCGGTGGAGCTCACCGAGGACGGCGAGGCGATGCTGGGCTTCGCGCGGCGGATCCTGGACGTCCACGAGCAGGCGGCGCAGTTCTTCACCGGCACCCGGCTGCGCGGCCGGCTGCGGTTCGGGGCGTCGGAGGACTTCGTCCTGACCCGGCTGCCGGAGATCCTGGAGCGGTTCCGGTACGAGCACCCGGAGGTGGACCTGGAGCTGACGGTCGAGCTGTCGGGCACGCTGCACGAGAAGCTGGCCGCGGGCGAGCTGGACCTGGTGCTCGCGAAGCGGCGGCCGAAGGACCTGCGGGGCGAGCTGGTGTGGCACGACGAGCTGGTGTGGCACGACGAGCTGGTGTGGATCGGTGCGCAGGGGCTGCGTCTCGATCCCGGCCGTCCGGTGCCGCTGATCGTCTACCCACCGCCGGGCATCACCCGCGAGCTCGCGCTGCGGGCGCTGGAGCGGCAGGGCCGTGAGTGGCGGATCGTCTGCACCAGCGGCAGTCTCAACGGCTTGATCGCGGCGGCCCGCGCCGGGCTCGGCGTGATGGTGCACGCGCGCGGGATGATCCCGCCGGGGCTGGTGCGGATGCCGGACCGGGCGGAGCTGCCGGAGCCGGGCCAGGTGGACTTCGTGGTGGCGCACGGCCGGCGGCGCCCTTCCGCGCAGGGCGCGGCGCACGCGCTGGCGGCGGCGATCCTGTCGGGCGGCGACCGCCTGCACCGCACCGGCCGCCAGGCCCGCTGACCGGGACCCGCCGACCGGGACCCGCTCCGACGCACAAGCCCCACCATGCGAGCCCGGAACTCCCGCCCCGCGCCCGCCCGACACACCCCACCCCCTCGTCTGTCGCCGGCCGAGCTGGTGCGGGACGCGGCGCTGGAGGCGGAGGTGCGGCGGGCAGTGGCGCGGCGGGCGGAGGTACGGCGGGCGGAGGTACGGCGGGCGGAGGCAGCGGCCAACACCCTGGTCTCGCAGGCGGATTCGATCCGGACCTTCCGGATTCTGGCGCAGCCGTTCACCGAGGAGCACGGGCTGCTCACGCCGTCGCTGAAGCTGAAGCGCAGGACGATCGAGAAGGCGTACCAGAAAGCGTACGAGGAAGAGGTCGAGACGCTGTGCCGCACGTGAGGACCGCCACACGACGGTGCTTTGCGACCCGGAAGTGCGCTCACCGTACGGGAATTGTGCCGTCAGGAATGCATCACGGGCGGTGATCGTTGACCATGGGAGTTCCACCGGACCCCGACCGAAGGATCGAGAGCTCGTGAGCATGGTCCCCCCGATCACCCTGAACAACGGCGTCGTGATGCCCCAACTGGGTTTCGGCGTCTGGCAGGTACCGGACGCCGAGGCCGAGACGGCCGTCGCGGCGGCGCTGGAGGCGGGCTACCGCAGCATCGACACCGCGGCGGTGTACGGCAACGAGGAGGGCACCGGCAGGGCCGTCGCCGCCTCGGGCGTTCCCCGCGAGGACCTCTTCGTCACCACCAAGCTCTGGAACGACGACCAGGGGTACGACGCCACCCTGCGCGGTTTCGACGCTTCCCTGTCCAAGCTCGGCCTGGACTACGTGGACCTGTACCTCATCCACTGGCCGACACCGGCCCACGACCGCTATGTCGACACGTACCGGGCGTTCGAGAAGCTGTACGCCGAGGGCCGGGTCCGTGCCATCGGCGTGTCCAACTTCCTGCCCGAGTACCTGGAGCGCCTGCTCGACGAGACGTCGGTCGTACCGGCCGTCAACCAGATCGAGCTGCACCCGCATCTCCAGCAGCCCGCCGCGCGGGAGTACCACGCGGAGCGGGGCATCGCCACGGAGGCATGGTCGCCGCTCGGCCAGGGCAAGGGCCTGCTGGAGGTCCCGGCGATCGTGGCCATCGCCCAAAAGCACGGCCGTACTCCGGCCCAGGTCGTGCTGCGCTGGCACCTCCAGCTCGGCAACGTCGTCATCCCCAAGTCGGTGACGCCGTCGCGGATCAAGGAGAACATCGACGTGTTCGGCTTCAGCCTGGACGCGGAGGACCTCGCGGCGATCAGCGCCCTCGACGAGGACCGCCGTCTGGGCTCGGACCCGGCGACGGTGAACTGACCTCCGGCCCGCCCGGGCCACGGATGCGGCGGCGGCCTCCCCCTTGCGGCGGCGGCCGCCGCCCGGCTGTCCGGCCGGGGCTCGTCAGTTGGGCTGGCCGATGGGACGGACGACCATGGTGTTGACGTCCACCCCGGCCGGCTGCCGCATCGCCCACACGACCGACTCCGCGATCCGGTCGGCGGTGAGCAGATGACCGGGCGGGAGGCTGCCGTACGAGTCCCAGAACGGGGTCTCGACGCGGCCGGGCGCGACGAGGGTGACACCGACGCCCCACTCGGTGACCTCCCGCCGGACGTTCTCGGCGAGCCCGGTCACCGCCCACTTGGTCGCACCGTAGAGGTTGCCCGGCGTCGGCACGAACCCGGCGACGCTGCCGACCAGGACGATCCGTCCGCGGGTCTCCTTCAGAGCATCGATGGAGGCCCTGATCAGCAGGGCGGGGCCGAGAACGTTGGTCAGCACCATCTCGGTCCACCCGGCGGGGTCGCCCTCGGCGACCGAATCATGGGTGGCGAAACCGGCGTTGGCGACGACTGTGTCCAGTCGGCCGAATGCCGTCAGCACGGTGTCGACCGCGGACCGTACGTCGTCGTACTCGGCCGCGTTCCCGGGGATCGTCACCAGCCCTTCCGGTTCCCCGAGCTCCTTCGCGAAGCCGCGCAGCCGCTCCTCGCCGCGGCCTGTGACGGCCACCCTCTGCCCCGCGTCCAGCAGCCGCCGGGCTACGGCGGCGCCGATGCCGCTGCCCCCGCCGGTGATGAGCGTGACCGGTGAGTCGGTCATGGATACCCCCTGTGTGTCGTCGAGTGCAGGGGAGTCCATCACTTGGAGAGCTCTCCAAGTCAAGCTCGCGCCACCGGACCGGGCGGGCCAGGGTCTTTCGTTTGGATCAGGCCGGACCCCGCGAGCCCGGCATGATCCGAACGAGAGGCCCTAGACCGGGCGGACGGCCGTGTGGACCGTGTGAGCCGTCAGGAAGAAGACGTCGGGGCGGTGGTGCAGGCTCGCCTCGTCGGCCGGGTCGAGGAGGCGGTCGAGGGTGGCGCGGTCGTCGGCGTCCAGTTCCTCGGCGAGTCTGTCGCGGGTGCGGGTGAGGGTCGCGACGACGTGGGCACGGGCTCGGTCGGTGGCCGGGGCGGGGAGGTCGAGGAGGAAGGTGCGGGAGCGGCTGTGGTGCAGTCCGGCCGTGGTCAGCAGGGCGGGCCAGTCCTCGGTGTGTGCGACGGAGCCCGGCAGTTCGGTGCGCATACGGGTGAACCAGTCGGCTTCCACGGCATCGATGCGGGTCTGGAGCCCTGGCCGGCCGATGCCGATGTCGCGCGGCAGGTACCGGGTGGGCAGGCCGCCCTCCATGACGGCCAGCGTGCCGCCGGGCGCGAGCCGGGCGGCGTAGGCGGCGAGTGCGGCGCGCTGGTCGCCCAGGTGGTGGACGCTGCGGCTGGCCCACAACAGGTCGGCCGGGTACTCCAGTTCGTCGAGCACGCCGGGCAGTTCACCGGCGAGGGTCCCGAAGCGGTCGCCGGCGCCGTGCCGGGCGGCGCGGTCCGCTGCCCGTTCGAGCAGCGGGGCGGAGCCGTCGGCGGCCACGATGCGGGCGCCCTCGAAGGCCTCGGCGAACAGACAGGAGATGACACCCGGCCCGCTGCCCGCGTCCACGATCAGTCCCGGCTCCGTCACCTCCTTCGCGAGCCAGCCGAGGGCTCGTTCGTACAGGGGCGTGAACAGTTCGGCCTCCGATTCGAGCAGGGAGGCCGTCTCCGCCCAGTCCATCTCGGTGTCCGTGGTGCCGTGGCCGTGGTGGTGGCCGTGCCGGCCGTCGTGCCGGGGCTCGTGGTGATGGTGGTCGTGATGCGCCATGGGGGTCAGCCTCTCCGCTCGGATGCGGACAGGGTGCGCCAACGCACCGGGGAGAGGCCAGTATTGTTGCCGCTTCGGCAAAATGGTTTCCCGAAACCGCCCGTACGGGCGTGGGCGATCCGCCGGGGAGCGGGCGCGTGGCCCGCTCCCCGGCGGATCGGGGTCACTCGGTGGATCGGGGTCGGCCGAGGTTCAACCGGAGGCCGGTCGGCCGGCCGGTCAGGACAGTGGCGGGTACGCCTTCTGCATCAGTTCCTGGAACTGTGCCGAGAACCAGTGACCTGAGACCGGGGCGTTCGGCAGGGCGCCGGTGAGGTTGTTCCCGTTGCGCGGGGTGCCCGTGTAGGCCGGGTCGCACATCCGGTCGAAGCCCTTGCCCTCGTCGTTCGGGATGGCCTTGCTGGCCCCGTCGGACTCACCCGGGGGCTTCATCCACACGTAGGCGTCGATACCGCTCTCCGGTGCCGCCTGCGGGCGTTCGCCGAGTCCGGCGCCCGACTGGTTGCACCAGTTGCCGATGTGGATGCGGCGGTCGTACCGTCCGCCTTCGATGTAGGTGTCGACGCTGGTCGTCGCGCCCGGTCCGGCGGGCCGGGCGGTGCCGCCCCAGCCGTTGCGGGAGGTGTCGATGAGCATGCCGATGTTCGTGTTGAAGCCGGTCGAGACGAGTTTGTTGCGGAAGGCCTGGGCGAAGCCCAGTTCGTCGACGTACCGGTTCCAGTCGACCCATTTGGACTCGCGGACCGACTTGCCGGCCACGGAGTCGTTGATGGTGAAGTTCTTCTCCTTCAGCGCACTGTAGTTGGCGGTGTTGGTGATGAAGCCGTGGACGTCCGACGGGGTCGCGCCCTCGGCGGTGGCCGCGTCGCGGAACACGTCGGCGGAGGCCCCGAAGTTGTCGTCCCAGCCGATCCAGCCGTGGTGGCCGGCGTCGACGTAGTTGTACACGTTCGGCACGTCGCCGAGCTTGTTCAGGGCGTATCCGACGCCCTTGACGTAGTTGCCGTTGGCCTTCATCACGTCGCACTGCGGCGTCGCGGTGGCCCGGCTGCCGGTGTTGGTGACGAGGTTGGGCAGGGAGTCGATCTCGACGGTGGTGACGATCCGCAGCGGGGCGTACTTCTTGTCGGCGAGGATCGCGGCGATCGGGTCGATGTACTCGGTCTTGTAGCGGCCGATCTCCGTCGGGCCGAGTTCGCCGTTGGAGGCGAGGGCGGCGCAGTCACGGCCGGGCAGGTTGTAGATGACCAGCTGGACGACGAGTTCGCCCGAGCCCTTCTGTGTGAGTGCCTTGTCGAGGTGGTCGCGCAGGCCCATGCCGCCGTTCACGCCGTTGATGGCGGCGATGCGGTCCAGCCAGACGCCGGTGGGCTGGTTGGCGATGCGGTTGCCGCCCGGCTCGGCGGCCGCCTTCGTGGACCACTCGGGGTTCACGTACACCTTGGCGCCGCTGTACGGGTTGTTGACGCGGTCGCCGGGGCCGGTCGGATCGGTCGGGTCCGTGGGGTCGGTCGGGCCGCCGCCGTCGACGTTGCACGTGACACCGTCGAGGGTGAAGGTGGCGGGAATCGCGTTGCTGCCGCTGTAGGTGCCCTGGAAGCCGAAGCTGGTCGAACCGCCGGTCGCCAGCGTGCCGTTGTAGGACTCGTTGGCGGCGGTTACGTTGCTGCCGGACTGGGTGATCTTGGCGTTCCAGCCGCTGGTGACCCGCTGGTTGCCGGCGTAGGACCACTTCACCGCCCACGACGACTTGGCGGCACCGAGGTTGGTGACGGTCACGGAGGCGGTGAAGCCGGTGTCCCACTGGTTCTGCACCTGGTAGGCGACGGTGCAGGGGACGGCTGCGGCACCGACACCGTCGGGTACGACGGCGTACGCCGTCCCCGTGGCACCGGCGACCAGCGCCATGGCAGCGAGGAGCGCGGTTCTCGTGCGACTCATGAGTGCGGGTTTCCTATCCGTTGGGGGGTGTCCGGGCGCGCTGTCCGAAGAGGAGTGTCCATAGGGGGAGTTGAGGTTCGGCAGTGGTCGGACCGGGGCGCGCGTGGATCGCGCGTCCGGTGCCGTACGGCGTGGGGGTGCCTCGGGGCGGAGGATCAGGACAAGGTCCGGTCCGCGGTCCGGGACGTGCGGGGGCCGGACCGGCCATGAGGGGTCCCACGGGAGTGCGCTGCCCCCGCGTCGGGGGGACGGGTGGTGCCGTCGAGCGGGAACACCGCGGATCCGGTGCCGGCGTCCCTCGGGGAGGCCGTGGCGGAGTGCTCCGCCGTGCACACGGGCGCGGTCTCGTGCGCCGTGAGGACCGGTGCGACCGGGGTGCCCGCCCGGGGCACGGCCGTACCGATGACAGGACGTAAAAGTACTGAACGCGGGGGGTGCCGCATGAGCGACTCCTTGCAGTTCGGACGCGTCGTGACGGACGTGTCGACTGATGGAACCGCTCCCACTGGTGTTCATGAAGCTAGCGCCAAGTGACGGCGAAGAACAGGGGAGTTACCGACATTCACTCAACTCGGGCCGTCGAATCTTTTCGATTCACCACAAGCCTTGACCGCTCCGGACCCCATCCCCACTATGGGAGCGCTCCCACTGGTTCAAGCCTTGACCTCTCCGAGTCGCAGGAGGAACCAGCACCATGCATCCCCCACCCAGAAGGCGCCGCGGCGTCCGGCGACTGTGGACGGCCGCCGTGGCAGCGCTGGCACTTCCGCTGACGATGCTCTCCTCAGGATCAACTCCCGCTCAGGCGGCAGCTGTTCAGTGCAGCGTGGACTACCGGACCAATGACTGGGGTTCCGGCTTCACCGCGGATCTGACCCTCACCAACCGCGGCACGGACACCATCGACGGCTGGACGCTGACCTACGGCTACGCGGGCAACCAGCAGCTCTCGAACGGCTGGAACGGCAACTGGTCCCAGTCCGGCAGGACCGTGACCGTGAAGAACGCCGCGTACAACGCGCGGATCGCGGCCGGCAGCGCCGTCACCACCGGCGCGCAGTTCTCCTACAGCGGCAGCAACTCCGCGCCCACGTCCTTCGCCATCAACGGCACTGCCTGCACGGGGGCCCACCAGCCGCCGATCACCGTGCTGACCAGCCCGGCGGCCGGCGCGGTCTACACACAGGGCCAGACGGTCCCGCTCGCGGCGACCGCGGCGGCGGCCGACGACGCGACGATCACCAAGGTGGAGTTCTACGACGACACCGTGCTGCTGGGCACGGACACGAGCGCGCCCTTCACGCTGTCCGTCACTGGATTGACCGTGGGCAGTCATTCACTGGCGGCGAAGGCGTACGACAGCCTGGGCGCCTCCGCGAACTCGACCCCGGTCGGCATCACGGTCGCCTCCGGCCCGACCGTGGTGGCCGCGCCGTCCCAACTGGGCGTGCGGCAGGGTGAGTCGGGCACGTACGAGGTGAAGCTGTCGACGCGGCCGAGCGCGAACACGACGGTCACGACGACCCGCGCGAGCGGCAACTCCGGCCTGTCGGTCGGCGCGGGCGCCTCGCTCACCTTCACGCCGTCGAACTGGAACACCGCGCAGAAGGTCACGATCAGCGCCGCCTCCTCGGGCACGGGCTCGGCGGTCTTCGAGTCGTCGGCCCCGGGCCACGCGAAGGCCGCGGTCACGGTGACGCAGCTGGGTGCGACGAAGGCGTACGAAGCGCGCTTCCTGGAGCTCTACGGGAAGATCACCGATCCGGCGAACGGCTACTTCTCGCCCGAGGGCATCCCGTACCACTCGGTGGAGACGCTGATCGTCGAGGCGCCGGACCACGGCCACGAGACCACCTCGGAGGCGTACAGCTATCTGCTGTGGCTGCAGGCCATGTACGGCAAGGTGACCGGTGACTGGTCGAAGTTCAACGGGGCCTGGGACATCATGGAGCGGTACATGATCCCGACCCACGCCGACCAGCCGACCAACTCCTTCTACAACGCGTCGAAGCCGGCGACCTACGCGCCCGAGCTCGACACCCCCACGCAGTACCCGGCACCGTTGGACACCGGCGTCTCCGTCGGCCCGGATCCGATCGCCTCCGAGCTGCGGTCCACGTACGGCACGGACGACGTCTACGGTATGCACTGGCTCCAGGACGTGGACAACACCTACGGCTACGGCAACGAGCCCGGCAAGTGCGAGGCGGGTCCGACGGCGACCGGGCCGTCGTACATCAACACCTTCCAGCGCGGCTCGCAGGAGTCGGTGTGGGAGACGGTGCCGCAGCCCACCTGTGACGCCTTCAAGTACGGCGGCAAGAACGGGTATCTGGACCTGTTCACCCAGGACGCCTCCTACGCGAAGCAGTGGAAGTTCACCAACGCGCCGGACGCCGACGCGCGCGCGGTGCAGGCCGCGTACTGGGCGGACCTGTGGGCGAAGGATCAGGGCAAGGGCGGTGACATCTCCGCAACCGTCGCCAAGGCCGCCAAGATGGGCGACTACCTGCGCTACTCCATGTACGACAAGTACTTCAAGAAGGTCGGGAACTGCACCAGCCCGTCCTCCTGCCCGGCCGGTACCGGCAAGGACGCCTCGCACTATCTGATGTCCTGGTATTACGCCTGGGGCGGCGCGACCGACACCTCGGCGGGCTGGGCCTGGCGCATCGGCTCCAGCCACACGCACGGCGGCTACCAGAACCCCCTCGCGGCCCACGCCCTCAGCTCCTACGCCGGCCTGAAGCCGAAGTCGGCGACCGGCGCGGCGGACTGGGCCAAGTCCCTGGACCGGCAGCTGGAGTTCTACCGCTGGCTGCAGTCCGGTGAGGGCGCCATCGCGGGCGGTGCCACCAACAGCTGGGCGGGCCGCTACGCGACGCCGCCGGCCGGGACGCCGACGTTCTACGGCATGTACTACGACGAGAAGCCGGTGTACCACGACCCGCCGTCCAACCAGTGGTTCGGCTTCCAGGCGTGGTCCATGGAGCGGGTCGCCGAGTACTACCAGCAGACGGGTGACGCCGACGCCAAGGTCGTCCTGGACAAGTGGGTCGACTGGGCGCTGTCGAAGACGACGATCAACCCGGACGGCACCTTCCGGGTCCCGTCGACGTTGCAGTGGTCGGGCAAGCCCGACACCTGGAACCCGTCCTCCCCCGGCGCCAACAGCTCACTGCACGTCACCGTCGCCGACTACACCAACGACGTCGGTGTGGCCGCGGCCTACGCCAAGACGCTGACGTACTACGCGGACCGCTCGGGCGACACCGAGGCCGCAAGGACGGCGAAGGCGCTCCTCGACGGCATGTGGGGCAACCACCAGGACGCCCTCGGCATCGCCGTCCCGGAGACCCGCGCCGACTACAACCGCTTCGACGACCCCCTCCACGTCCCGAGCGGCTGGACGGGCACCATGCCCAACGGCGACACGATCAACTCGTCGTCGACGTTCGACTCGATCCGTTCCTTCTACGAGGACGACCCGGCCTGGTCGAAGATCGAGTCCTATCTGGCGGGCGGCGCCGCGCCCACCTTTACGTACCACCGGTTCTGGGCCCAGGCCGACATCGCCCTGGCCATGGGCTCGTACGCGGAGCTCCTCGAATAGCCCCCGCCGGCGCTCCGCGTGCCGGCCCCGGCACCTGACGCCGGGGTCACGGCGGCCGGGCGGGCCCCCTCGCGCACGGGGGACCCGCCCGGCTCTCGCACGCCCCCTCCCCATTCCTCGCTCCCCCTCCCCTCTCGTTTCCCCCCACCCCGAGGAAGGACTTCACCGTGCGAAGAACCCGCGTCCTCACGGCCGTGCTCGCACTGGCGGCCGGCCTGCTCACGGGCGGCCCGCCCGCCCTCGCCGCCGCTCCCCCCGAACGGTCGGCCGTAGCCGCCGACGCCCCGGCGGGGTCCGCGCTCGCCGCCGACACGTACACCTGGAAGAACGCCCGGATCGACGGCGGCGGTTTCGTCCCCGGCATCGTCTTCAACCGCAGGGAGAGGAACCTGGCGTACGCCCGCACGGACATCGGCGGCGCCTACCGGTGGCAGGAGGGGTCGAAGACCTGGACGCCGCTGCTGGACTCGGTCGGCTGGGACGACTGGGGGCACACCGGCGTGGTGAGCCTCGCCTCCGACCCCGTCGACCCCGACCGCGTGTACGCGGCGGCCGGCACGTACACCAACGACTGGGATCCCGGGAACGGCGCGGTGCTGCGCTCGGCGGACCGGGGAGCCACTTGGCGCAAGGCCGATCTGCCGTTCAAGCTGGGCGGCAACATGCCGGGGCGGGGCATGGGCGAACGCCTGGCCGTAGACCCGCACCGCAACAGCGTGCTGTATCTGGGGGCGCCCAGCGGGAAGGGCCTGTGGCGCTCGACCGACTCGGGCGCGAGCTGGTCGCAGGTGACGGCCTTCCCCAACCCGGGCACCTACGTGCAGGATCCGGGCGACACCTCCGGGTACGCCAGTGACAACCAGGGCATCGTCTGGGTCACCTTCGACGAGTCGACGGGCACGCCGGGCAGCGCGACGCGGACGATCTACGTGGGGGTCGCCGACACGGAGAACGCCGTGTACCGGTCGACGGACGCGGGCGCCACCTGGCAGCGGGTCGCCGGACAGCCGACCGGGCATCTGGCGCACAAGGGCGTCCTGGACACCGACAACGGTCATCTGTACATCGCATACAGCGACAAGGGCGGTCCGTACGACGGCGGCAAGGGCCGACTGTGGCGGTACACGACCGCGACCGGCACCTGGACCGACATCAGCCCGGTCGCCGAGGCCGACACGTACTACGGGTTCAGCGGGCTGACGGTGGACCGGCAGAACCCGGGCACGCTCATGGCTACGGCGTACAGCTCGTGGTGGCCGGACACCCAGATCTTCCGCTCCACGGACAGTGGTGCGACGTGGACGCAGACGTGGGACTACAGCTCCTACCCGAACCGGGAGAACCGCTACACCATGGACGTCTCGTCCGTGCCATGGCTGACCTGGGGCGCCCACCCGTCACCGCCCGAACAGACCCCCAACCTGGGGTGGATGACCGAGGCACTGGAGATCGACCCGTTCGACTCGGACCGCATGATGTACGGGACGGGCGCCACGGTCCACGGCACCGAGAACCTGACGAACTGGGACCGTGACGCCACGTTCACCATCACGCCGATGGTGCGCGGCCTGGAGGAGACGGCGGTCAACGACCTCGTCTCTCCCCCGTCCGGCGCCCCGCTGCTCAGCGGGCTCCTGGACATCGGCGGCTTCCGGCACACGGACCTGACGAAGGTCCCGTCGATGATGTTCACCCAGCCGAACTTCACCGCCACCACCAGTCTGGACTTCGCCGAGTCCAACCCCCACACGGTGGTCCGGGCGGGAAATCTGGACTCGGGGCCGCACATCGCCTTCTCGACCGACAACGGCGCCAACTGGTTCGCGGGCACCGACCCTTCGGGGGTCAGCGGCGGCGGTACGGTCGCGGCGGGCGCCGACGGCAGAGGCTTCGTGTGGAGCCCGCAGGGCGCCGGGGTGCACCACACCACCGGCTTCGGCACCTCGTGGTCGGCGTCGAGCGGCATCCCCGAGGGGGCGGTGGTCGAGTCCGACCGGGTGAACCCGAAGACGTTCTACGGCTTCAAGTCCGGCAGGTTCTACGTCAGTACGAACGGCGGCGCCTCCTTCGCCGCCTCCCCCGCGGCCGGCCTGCCGAGCGGTGACAGTGTGCGGTTCAAGGCACTGCCGGGCGCGGAGGGCGACATCTGGCTGGCCGGCGGGGCGAGCGACGGGGCGTACGGGCTGTGGCACTCCACCAATGGCGGCCAGAGCTTCACCAAGCTGCCGGGCATCGACGAGGCCGACACCGTCGGCTTCGGCAAGGCGGCCCCCGGCGCCTCGTACCAGACCCTCTTCACCAGCGCGAAGATCGACGGCGTGCGCGGCATCTTCCGTTCGACGGACCGGGGGCAGAGCTGGACCCGGATCAACGACGATGCCCACCAGTGGGGTTGGACGGGCACCGCGATCACCGGTGACCCGCGGGTGTACGGCAGGGTGTACGTGGCGACCAACGGCCGCGGGATCGTCTACGGCGACACCTCGGGCACCGGGGGCGGGGACGACGGTGGCGGAGGCACCGATCCCGGTCCGGGGCCGACGGACGCCTGCGCGGTGACCTATGAGATCACCAACCAGTGGCCCGACGGTTTCCAGGCCCAGGTGCAGGTGACCAACACCGGGTCGGACGCTTGGAACGGCTGGTCCCTGACCTGGTCGTTCCCGGACGGCCAGCGGGTGTCCCAGCTCTGGAACGGGGCCCATGCACAGTCCGGTTCGGCCGTGACGGTACGTAACACCGATTGGAACGGCACCGTCGCGGCGGGCTCGTCGGTCGGGTTCGGCTTCACGGCGAGCCGTTCGGCGACGAACACGCAGCCGACGGCCTTCGCGCTCGACGGGCGGGCCTGCGCCGTGAGGTGAGCGGCCGAGGCGCGGTGAAACCGCGGGGCGCGTACGGCCGGGCCAGCCGTACGCGCCCCGCGGTCCTGTTCGGGGTCCGTGCGCTCAGGGGGCGGCAACTGCTGAGGTTTGGCTGAGTCCGAGTGTGTTCTGGTGTGTATGAGTGAGCGCTGGCTTGTGGTGGCGGGGCGGGGTCGACATGCCGTCACCGAGGAAGAAGCCGGCGTGCGGCGGCTGGTTGTAGGCGGTGTTCTGCCAGGCCGGCGAGGTGCGGCACAGGGGTCGTGGAGCAGCGTCGTGATCTTGATGTTGGTGTCGTGCGGGGTGGAACAGATGCGCAGCGCGGTGTTGTCGCTGGGGCGCCGGACGACCTCCTCGCGGCCAGTCGCCGAGGATGTCGCCGGACAGCACGGGTGTGGCTTTGGTGCCGTTGTTGGAGGCGACCCCGGATCCGGTCAGCAGGCGGGTGTCGGAGGAGGTGCCGTACGTGTCGATGTTGGTGCCGTCCAGGAGTTCGCGCACCGGGTCGCCGTCCCACCAGGACAGAAAGTTGGCGGAGGACGGCTTGCGGCCCTTGGTGCCGCCGCCCTCGTCGCGGATGCTGCCGTCGGAGGAGGAGCACGTCTCGGGGCCGGAGTTGCCCGACCAGATGTCACCGGCGACGCCGCGCCCGTTGTCGCAGCAGGCGGAGAGCTTCCAGCGGACCGATCCGTTGGCCAGGTCGATGTGGAGGGCGGCGGGCTGGGAGGCCGACAGGGAGGACGAGGGGATTCCACCCCTCAGTCGCCGCCGGTCACGGCCTGGTTGCCGTACCCCGTAACGGAGTTCACCCGATCCCGTGACACGCCCAGCCGTCTGTGATTGCCGCCGTTCCCCCGTTCCCGGGTGCCGGTGGCTTCCGGAAGGCGCGGAGGTGGAAGACCGGGTCGGGGCGGGGGCGGTCCTGGTCGGGGAGGGCGGCGAGGCGGGCGGCGAAGACGTCGGCGAGGGGGGAGCCCGGGGACAGGGTGCCGAACCAGCCGCGGCGCAGGTCGGCGATGGTGCGGCGAGGGCTGCGGCCCTGGCCGTGGCCCCGGAACACGGCCTGTCCGGCCGGGACCAGGCCGTGTTCGGTGGCGCGGGCCGCCACGTCGGCGGCGACGTCGCGCACCGGGCTGCGCGGGCGGGCGGAGAGGACGGCGTCGATGTCGCTGCCCACGTTGTGCGAGGCGGCCTTGTCGACGGTGGTGACATAGACCCCGCCGGGTCGCAGGACCCTGGCGCACTCTTTGACGAGGGCCCGCACGTCCTCGGGGCCGGACTGGAGGTGCAGCAGCCACACACTGACGGCGGCGTCGAACCGGGCGTCACCGAACGGCAGTTGCCGGCTGTCGGCGCGCACCACGGCGCCGGGCAGACGAGCCGCCGCGATCCGGGTCATCGACGCGGCGAGGTCGACACCGGTCACCCGCAGGCCGGCGCGGGCCGAAGGGAAACGCCGGGTCACGATGCCGGTGCCACAGGCGATGTCCAGCAGGTCGCGCGCCCCGAGGGGGATCAGGTCCAGCACCGCCTGCGCGGCGGCCGCGGCCCGGGGCTCACCGCCGCGTGAGGCGTCGTACCGCCCCGCTTCCTCGTCGTAGTCGAGCACACGCCTCAGTGTGCACCGTGACCGGGTGCCAAGTCCTCTACTCTGCGCGCCAGTTCGATGTCCTTCGCGGTGACGGCGCCTCCCACGCTGTGCGTCTGGACGGCGACGGACACAGTGTTGTAGCCGAGGGTGAGGTCGGAGTGGTGGTCGAGTTCCTCCTGCACCTGGGCGACGTGGACGACCATCGCGGTCGCCGCGAAGTGGGAGCCGAGCCGGTAGGAACGGATGAGTCGGCCGCCGTCGAGCGACCAGCCCGGCAGGCCGGCCAGCCGGTCCTCGATCTCCTTCGGCGACAGCGGTACGACGGGTTCGGCGGGCATGGGCTGCGCTCCTCCTCTGTCCCCCCGTGGCGGTCGGGGTTCCTCTTCGCCCAGCGTGCCACAGGATGTGCCGCCGGACCCTGCGCAGGAAGTCAGGAGGGTGGCCGGAAGGTAGGTCAGGGAGGTACGGCTCCCGCGTGCGGCGCCTTCTCGGCTACCGTCCCGGCATGAGCACTCTCCTGCCCGGTACCACTCCCGCCGCGGCCGGAGGCGTGGGTCCGCTGCTGCGGGCCTGGCGGGAGCGGCGGCGGGTCAGTCAGCTGGAGCTCGCGCTGCGCGCGGACTCGTCCGCCCGGCACATCAGCTTCATCGAGACCGGCCGCTCCCGGCCCAGCGAGCAGATGGTGCTGCGGCTGGCCGAGCACCTGGACGTCCCGGTGCGGGAGCGCAACGCGCTGCTGCTGGCGGCCGGTTACGCGCCCCGGTTCCCCGAGACCCCGCTGGACGATCCGGCGCTGGACGCGCTGCGCGAGGGAATCGAGCGGCTGATCGGCGGATACGAGCCGTATCCGGCACTGGTGGTGGACGCGATGTACGACGTCGTGGCCGCCAACCGGGGGGTCATGATGCTGTTCGACGGCGTGCCGGAGTCACTGCTGGTGCCGCCGCTGAACGCGCTGCGGCTCACACTGCACCCTCAAGGACTTGCGCCCCGGATCCGGAATCTGCGGGAGTGGCGCGGTCATCTGCTGGAGCAGATGGAGCGGCAGATCGCGCTCCGCCGCTCCGCACCGCTGCGGGCGCTGTACGAGGAGGTCGCGGCGTTCCCGGTGCCGGAGCCCGGGCCGGGTGAGGGGGCGGGGGACGCGGACGGGGCAGAACAGTCCGCGTCCGTGGCGTACTTCGCGCTGCCGATGCGGATCGAGCACGAGGGCCGGATCCTGTCGTTCGTGTCGTCGATCTCCACCTTCAACACGCCGATGGACGTGACCGTCGCCGAACTGGCCGTGGAGACCCTCCTCCCGGCCGATCCGGCGACAGCCAAGTACCTTCAGTCCTGGCTGAGTTGACGAGTTTTCAGGGCCATGTGCTGGAGCAGTGCGAAGCCGGCCACGACGAGCGCCTGGAGAGCCGTCCACACCATGCCCGCCGTGCTCGGCTCGAGCCACAGCACAAGTGCGGCGCAACTCACCACTGCCCAGGCCAGGTTGATCTCAACGACGGCCCGGACTCCGAGCTTCGGCGGATGCCTGCGCGAGGCCAGCAGCCCCACAGCGGCCGTGTACACCGCGAGGAGGGCGCCGAGCCCGGCCAGCAGGTCCGAGCCGATGCCGAGGAAGCGGCCGAGCGGGCCGGAGAGGGAGAGGTAGGCAAGCGCGTTGGCGCCGGTCACGGCGGCGTCGAGGACCAGGAGCCGGCGCAGCACGGACTGCGGGCCAAAGGTCCGGGTGAGTGAGGCAAGCTGGGTCGCGGACATGGCGAATCACCCTCCGTCGAGGTCGGTGTCGGGGTCGGTGTCGGGGTCGCGCCGATCGGTGGCGGGCTGTGGGTCATCGCTGCGGGCCGGTTCGCGGGCTGGGTCGTGGCGATCGCATATGGCATACGAGATGCCGGATATTGCATACCTTGCTCGCGGGCAGATCACGGGACGGATCCGGACCCGGATCCCGGGCCGGAGTGCGCCGGCCCGGAACCCGGTGCGTCCACGATCCCGCCCGCAGCGGGTCGCGGTCGATCACCCGGGACGTAATGACCCGGGCGGACGGGAGCAGGGGCGCCCGCCCGTCAACCGTGAGAGGGTCGGGCGGGCATGGCAGACTGATCGTGTGTCTGGGGGCGTTGGGGAGATGTGGCGTGAGTGAACGGCGGGCCGCACCCACGGTGGGCCAAGTGGTACTCGGCAGGCGGCTGCAGGAGCTGCGGGAGACGGCGGGCCTCACCCGGGAGGAGGCCGCCCGGGTCCTGCGGGTGGCTCCCGCGACCGTCCGGCGCATGGAAATGGCCGAGGTCGCGCTGAAGATCCCGTACATCCAGATCCTGCTGACGGCGTACGGGGTGTCCCGGGGCGAGACGGCCACCTTCATCGGGCTCGCGGAGGACGCGAACCGTCCTGGCTGGTGGCAGCGGTTCCACGACGTGCTGCCCGAGTGGTTCAGCCTGTATGTGAGCCTCGAGGGTGCCGCCCGGGTCATCCGGTCCTACGAGCCGCACTTCGTGCCGGGGCTGCTGCAGACGGAGGACTACGCGCGTGCCGTCCTGGAGGCCGGGACGATCGGGAACCAGGGGCCGGAGGCCGTCGAGCGGCATGTGTCACTGCGGCTGGAGCGGCAGCGGCTCCTGGAGCGTCGGGACCCGCCCCACCTGTGGGTGATCGTGGAGGAGACGGTTCTGCGGCGCCCGGTGGCCCAGGACGGCCGGGTGATGCGCGAGCAGTTCGACAAGTTGCTGGAGTGGTCCGAGCGGGACCGGATCACACTCCAGGTCGCCGAGTTCGCCGACGGCCCGCACCCGGGGACGTACGCGCCCTTCTCGCTGTTCCGGTTCGCCGAGCCGGAACTGCCCGACATGGTGTTCACCGAGTACCTGACCGGTGCCCTGTATCTGGACTCCCGCAAGGAGGTCTCGGTGCACCTGGAGGTGCTGGACCACATGACGGCGCGGGCCGCCTCCTCCCAGCACACGCAGAAGCTGCTGAGGGAGTTCCGGGACAGCTACTGAGCGCCGCCGCGCCCGTCCTGCCCGCGGCCCCCGTCACGTCCGTCGTTTTCGCCGCTTTCGTCGTCGACGATCTCCGCGTCGACGACACCTTCCTCCTCCTGCGATGAGGTGTGCTGCCCGGCGTCTCCGGTGGACTCCGGACCGGCCTGGGCGTACATCGCCTGGCCCATCCGCTGGCTGACCGCGGCGAGTTTCTCGGCGCCGGCGCGCAGGGCGGCGGTGTCGGCGGACTGCTCCAGCAGGGGCTTCAGCTCGGCGACGGCGGCCTCCACCTCGGACCTGGTGCCGGCGGGGATCCGGTCCTCGTTGTCCCGGATGAAATTCTCGGTCTGGTAGACGAGTTGCTCGGCCTGGTTGCGGGTCTCGGCGGCCTCCCGGCGCTTGCGGTCCTCGTCGGCGTACTGCTCGGCCTCACGCATCATGCGGTCGATGTCGTCCTTGGGCAGCGCCGAGCCGCCGGTGACGGTCATCTTCTGTTCCCGGCCGGTGGCAAGGTCCTTGGCGGAGACGTGCATGATTCCGTTGGCGTCGATGTCGAAGGCCACCTCGATCTGCGGGATGCCGCGCGGGGCCGGGGGCAGACCGGTCAGGTCGAAGACGCCGAGCTTCTTGTTGTACGCCGCGATCTCGCGTTCGCCCTGGTAGACCTGGATACCGACCGAGGGCTGGTTGTCGATGGCGGTGGTGAAGGTCTCCGAGCGCCGGGTGGGGATGGTCGTGTTGCGTTCGATCAGTTTGGTCATGATGCCGCCCTTGGTCTCGATGCCGAGGGACAGCGGGGTGACGTCGAGGAGCAGCACGTCCTTCACGTCGCCGCGGATGACGCCCGCCTGGAGGGCCGCTCCGACGGCGACGACCTCGTCCGGGTTGACACCCTTGTGCGGGTCCTTGCCGGTGAGTTCGCGAACCAGGTCGGTGACGGCGGGCATGCGGGTGGAACCACCGACGAGGATGACGTGGTCGATCGCGGAGAGTTTCACCCCGGCGTCCTTCACGGCCTGGTGGAAGGGTGTCTTGCAGCGCTCCAGCAGGTCGGCGGTGAGTTCCTGGAACTGGGCCCGGGTGAGCTTCTCGTCCAGGTGCAGCGGGCCGTCGGCGGAGGCCGTGATGTAGGGCAGGTTGACGGTGGTCTCGGAGGAGGAGGACAGCTCGATCTTGGCCTTCTCGGCGGCCTCCCGCAGCCGTTGCACGGCCATCTTGTCCCGCGTCAGGTCGATGCCGTACCGGCCCTTGAAGCTCTGGGCGAGGTGTTCGAGGAGCCGCTGGTCCCAGTCGTCGCCGCCGAGATGGGTGTCACCGTTGGTGGCCTTCACCTCGATGACCCCCTCGCCCATCTCCAGGAGCGACACGTCGAAGGTTCCGCCGCCCAGGTCGAAGACGAGGACGGTCTGCTCGTTCTCCTTGTCCAGGCCGTACGCGAGGGCCGCCGCCGTGGGCTCGTTGATGATCCGCAGAACCTTCAGGCCGGCGATCTCCCCGGCTTCCTTGGTGGCCTGCCGCTGGGCGTCGTCGAAGTACGCCGGTACGGTGATCACGGCGTCGGTGACGTCCTCGCCGAGGTAGGCCTCGGCGTCCCGCTTCAGCTTCTGCAGTACCCGGGCGGACAGTTCCTGCGCCCGGTAGCGGGTGCCGTCCACGGAGCCCTGCTCCGGGAAGTGCCACTGTCCGTCGCCCATGTGACGCTTGACCGAGCGGGCGGTGCGGTCGACGTTCGTCACCGCCTGCCGCTTGGCGACCTCGCCGACGAGCACCTCACCGTTCTTGGCGAAGGCCACGACGGAGGGGGTGGTCCTGGCGCCCTCCGCGTTGGTGACGACCGTGGACTCACCGCCCTCCAGCACGGCCACCACCGAGTTCGTGGTTCCCAGATCGATTCCGACCGCACGTCCCATCGCCGTCCCCTTCCGCCAGGGCACACCTCTCCGGACTTCCAGCACAAAACTTGAGTGCGCCGTTGTCAATAGTTTGCCTGGGTAGTTTGTCAATCGCCCGTCAAGCGCGCGCTGCGCGCAGTTGTACGGCGCGCCGGGGGCGGTCGGTGATCAGTACGTCCACGCGCTGGTCGGCGAGGAAGGCGCGCAGGGGGGCGTCGTCGTTGACCGTCCACACCATGGTGAACAGTCCGTTGCGGGCTGCCTCGCGCAGCGCCCCGCCGCGGGCGAGGCGCTGGTGCGCCGCGATCCCGCGGGCGCCGCAGGCGCGGACCCGCCGCATGGGCAGCAGTTCACTCAGCCGGGTGCGCGCCAGCCGGGCCCGGGGGATCCCGGTGCCGTCCCGGCCGAGGGAAAGCACCGTGCGTACGCCGGGGAAGGCCGCGGTGATCGCGGCGACGGAACGGTCCTCCAGACTGGTGGCGACGAAGCCGTCCCGGCCGAGCAGGGCGATCGCGCGGTCGATCAGCTCCCCCTCGTGACCGGTCTCCTTCAGGTCGAGATGCCCGACGAGTTTCCCGGCGATCAGCTCCATGACGTCGTCCACGACGGGTACGGGGTACCCGGCGCGCTCGCAGAGCCCGGCGTGGGTGAGCGTGGCCAGCAGCGGGCCGGTGCGTCCCGCGCGGGCGTCATGGTGCACGACGAAGACTCCGTCGGCCGTGCGCCGCACGTCGAACTCGACGTATTCGGCGCCGGACCGCAGGGCGTCCTCGTAGGCCTCACGGGTCGCGGGCGCGGCGCGTTCGGAGCCTCCCCGGTGCGCGGAGACGGCGGGCCGTGACGTCATACGGGTCGTCTCCCTGGATTCGAGGTCGTGGAAGCCGTGGTCCTGGAGGCCGAGGTCTGGAGACAGAGGTCTTGGAGACAAAGGTCCTCGGCCCGGTTCCGGAGGCGGACGCGACGCAGGCCGCCCCCTGCGGAGCGGCCTGCGGGTGTCCTGCGCGTGTGTCCTGTGTGCGGCGAGCGGGTCAGGAGAGCTTCGCCGTCAGGGTGATCTCGGTGCCCTTCAGCGCCTGGCTGACCGGGCAGTTGACCTTGGCGTCCTCGGCGGCGGCGAGGAAGGCCGCCTCGTCCAGGCCGGGGACGGTGCCCTCGACGGTGAGGTGGATGCCGGTGATGCCCTCGCCGGGCACGAAGGTGACGTCGGCGGAGGTCACCAGGCGGGTCGGCGGGTTGCCGGCCTTGTCGAGGATGTTGGAGAAGGCCATCGAGTAGCAGCTGGAGTGCGCGGCGGCGATCAGCTCCTCGGGGCTGGTTTTGCCGTTCGCCTCCTCCGCACGCGACGCCCAGGTGACCGGCTGCTCGCCGATGCTGCCGGAGGAGTCGAAGGTGACGACCCCGCTGCCCTTGATGAGGTTGCCTTCCCAAACGGTGTGTGCGGAGCGCGTGGCTGCCATGACTGTTCCTTCCGAATGTCCGGACGTGTGTCCGTTCCGTGCTCGGTCTGCGGTACCCGTGTCGCCGGGTTTCCGTCTCCCATCTGATCACACCCCGGATCAACTGGCGTGGAAGACGGGTTCCTTAGCGGTGAACGGCAGACGCACGCCGCGCAGGACCAGGTAGGCGTGCTCGCGCCGCGCCCGCGGACCCGTCCGGCGACCTCGATGACAGGCCGGCGGCCGGCGTAGTGCTCCCCGTGAGCGGCGGCCCCGCGGCCGGGGCTCAGGCGGCCTGTTCCCCCCGCGGAGCGGCCGGCAGGTACGAGCCGTCCGACTCCTTCAGCCAGCGGCGCAGTACGTGGTGCACCTGCTCGGCGCCGGCGAGGTCCTCCCCGTCGGCGACCGGTGCGGACAGCGCGACCGGGGACAGCAGGAAGGGACGGGACTGGGCGCCGCCGAGGCCGCCGTGGGAGCCGATCTGCTCCTCGAAGGCGAGCACCTCGCCGTCGACGGGGTCGTGGAAGGAGTTGACCATGATGTCGGCGGTGTGCGGGAAGGAGTGGGTGCGGCGTACGGCGTCGGCGGCGCCCGGCCCGAACGCGGCGAGCGGCCCGGGGTTGTCGTCGAGTTCGTCCAGGGGGATCTCCGCGCGGTGCGCGCCGAGGACGACGCCGCCGTGCCGTTCGCTGCGGACGAGCAGGAAGCCTATGCCGGGGTGGTTGGCGAGGGTCGGCAGCAGGGCGGGGTGGCGGGCGTCGATCTCCTCCTTGGTCATCCGGTGCGGCGCGTCCGGGAAGGAGACCAGACCGAGGTTGCCGGAGGCCAGGACGACGGGTTCGGAGCCGCGCGAGGGGCGGTGCTGCTCGATGCCCTCCTCGACCGGGCGGCGCAGCGCCGCCCGGACCGCCGCGCGGGCCTCGGCGTCGCTGCGGGTGCGCCGGGCGCGGCGTGGCACGGGCAGTCCGCAGCCGGCCCGCACCAGGTCGCCGAGGGTGAGGCCGTAGCGGGAGCGGAAGGTCTCGCCGGGGCTCTGGCCGTGGTCGGAGAGCACCACGATCCGGTACGGGCGCGGGGCGTGTGCGGCGACGTGCTCGATCAGGCCGAGGGAGCGGTCGAGGCATTGCAGGACCTTCGCGGCGTCCCGGCTCGTGGGTCCGGAGTGGTGGGCCACCTCGTCGTAGGCGACCAGGTCGGCGTAGACGGAGGTGCGGCCTGCGAGCAGGTCGCCCATGACGGCGGCGACGACCACGTCCCGTTCAACGACGGTCGCGAAGGCCCGTATGAAGGGGTAGAGCCCGCCGCGGGACACGCGCGGGAGCTGTTCGGTCCAGCGGGCGCGGGTGGACTGGCCGATCTCGCGGGTCACCTCGGCGGCGAAGGACAGGGCGGTGCGCACGGCGTTGGCCGGGTCGGAGAAGTAGGCGAAGTAGCCGGAGCGGGAGCGGTTCTCGCGGCTGCGGCGGCGGGCGGCGATGGACAGCACCAGGGCCTGTTCTTCGGCACCGCCGCTGAACAGGTTGCCGCGGCTGGCGCCGTCGTCGGCGAGCAGTCCGGGGTGTCCGGCGTACCGGACGGCACGCTGCTGGAGTTCCACTGTGCTGGTGGGGCGGTTGCAGACCATCACCTCCCGGCGGTCCTTCTCGTACCAGCGGAAGGCGGGGACGTCGTGGTTGTTGCCGTGCAGGATGCCGAGCTGGCTGGCGCCGGTCTGGCTGGACCAGTCGGTGCGCCAGGGGGTGAGCCGGTGGGAGTGGGGGAGGCCGGCGTCGTCGGTGCCGAGCCAGCGGGCGACGGTCGGCATCAGGCCCTCGCCGACGGCGCGCTGCAGGACGTCGTGGCCGACGCCGTCCAGTTGCAGGAAGACGGTGCCGTGGGTGGCCGGGACGGGCGGTGTGGAGCGCCGGCGGCGGTCGGCGAGGCGGTAGAGGCGACGGCGGTAGGCGGCGTCGTCGCGCACGGCGAGGGCGGCTCCGGTGGCGGAGGCGACGGCGGACATCACGGCGGCGACCACGATGGCGGTCTCCCAGGCGGCGGTGCCGCGCTCGACCGGGGTGATCCGCAGCGCCACCAGCAAAAGTGCGCCGTTGAGGAAGAACACCAGCAGGCCGAGGACGAGCGCCGGTACGAGCAGCAGCAGGCGCACCAGCAGCGGCCACACCAGCGCCGACAGCAGGCCGAAGGCGCCGGCGCCGAGTGCCGCGGTGACCGCGATGTCGGTGGCGCTGTCGCCGTCGGCGGAGCGCAGCCGGAAGTCGGGGAGGAGACCGGCGAGGACCAACATGGTGAGGGTGGCGACCGCCCACACCGTGACGCTCCGCCCGATCTGACTGGCGATCCGTCGCCACCGCACGCCACTCACACCCAGTCCACCTCACGTCCCGGCCCGTTGCCGCCGGGGCGGCCTGCGAACCGGCCCCTGCCCGTGCCCCTCACCCTGCCACAACGCCCGGACGTGTCGTTTCGTCCCCCAAAAACCCACGGGCGGAAACGGGCGACCGGAAACGGGGCGGTGCCCCGGAGCCGGGCGGGCGGGTCTCAGCGGCCGTCGTAGCCCGCGGTCGGCATGGACAGGCGACGGTGCACCCGGGCCTTCATCGCGGCGTCGTACAACGGTTCGGCGTGACCGACGGTCTCCACGCGCACCCCGCGCCGCGCGCACTCGGCGGTGAACTCCTCGACGGAGGACAGGGCGCTCTCCAGTACCCGGCGGCTGGGTGCCACGAACAGGTCGGAGCCGGGCCGTACGCCGTCCCACAGCACGCAGTGGTCGGGGCGAAGGCCACGCACCAGCAGCTCCCGGGTCACCACGTACCCGCGTTCGACGGCCCAGCGGGCGCACATGGCGTGCTGGCTGCGGGAGTCCACGAGGAAGGGATCGGCGTCCAGTTCCTCCAGCGGCGTCAGACTCGCGATCGCGATCACCCGCACCGGCCCCATGGCGTCCCCCCACCTCCGGACTTCGCCGCCGACCCTACTCCTGCGCGTAGGCTTCGGGGAGTCGCAGAAGGAGGCGAAGGGGTGCCGGTGGAGATCACCTGGTGGGGTCACGCCACTTGCACGGTCGAGGATGCGCACACGCGCGTGATCACCGATCCTCTGTTCGCCCGCCGGCTCGCGCATCTACGGCGCCGGCGCGGCGCATTGCCGCCGCCGGGCGCCCTGCGCGCGGACGTGGCGCTGGTCTCCCATCTGCATGCCGACCATTTGCATGTGCCGTCGCTGGCCCTGCTCGCCCCGGGCACGCACCTGCTCGTGCCCCGGGGCGCACGCCGTGCGGTGCCGGCGCTGCGCCGGCTCACGCATCTCAGGGTGAGCGAGGTGGCGCCCGGCGATGTGCTGACGGCCGGCGGTCTGGTGGTCCGGGTGGTGCCCGCCCGGCACGACGGGCGGCGGCTGCCGCTCGGGCGACGCCGCTCCCCCGCCCTCGGCTACGTCCTGGAGGGCGAGGCGCGGACGTACTTCGCCGGTGACACCGGGCTGTTCGACGCGATGGCCGAGGAGGTCGGCCCGGTCGACGTGGCACTGCTGCCGGTGGGCGGCTGGGGTCCGTATCTCGGCGAGGGGCATCTGGACGCGGCGCGCGCGGCCGAGGCGCTGGCCCGGCTGGGGGCGCGCAACGCGGTGCCGGTGCACTACGGCACGTACTGGCCGATCGGCATGGACGCCGTGCGTCCGCACGAATTCCACTCGCCGGGCGACGAGTTCGTGCGGCGGGCGGCCGAACAGGCGCCCGGGGTGCCGGTGCACCGGCTGGGGCACGGGGAGAGCGTGCACCTGGGGGTTCCACGGTGATCCTGCCCGCCGCCCTGATACAGGCGGCCGGTGTGCCCCTGTCCGCCCTGTCCGCCGTGGCCTCGTCGGCGGCCGTGCCGGCGACGGTGGTTCCGGACACCACCCAGCAGGCGATCGGTTATCCCTCACTGTTCCTGCTGGTGCTGATCGGGGCGCTGGTGCCGGTGGTGCCGACCGGGGCGCTGGTCAGTTCGGCGGCGGTGGTCGCCTTCCACCGGGCGGCACCGATCTCGATGGTGCTGGTGTTCGCGACGGCGTCGCTGGCCGCGTTCCTCGGGGATGTGGCGCTGTACTGGCTGGGGCGGCGCGGGATGCGGTCGCGGAACGGCTCGCGCTGGCTGGAGGCGATCCGGGGGCGGGCGCCGGAGGACCGGCTGACGCAGGCGCAGGAGAAACTCGCCGATCACGACGTGACGGTGCTGGTGCTGTCCCGGCTGGTGCCGGCGGGGCGCCTTCCGGTGATGCTGGCCTGCCTGATCGCCGACTGGCCGGTCCGTCGTTTCGTCCGCGGCAACCTGCCGGCCTGTCTGGCCTGGGCGGCGACGTACCAGTTGATCGGCGTCCTCGGCGGCTCGCTGTTCGACGAGCCCTGGCAGGGGGTGCTCGCGGCGATCGCCCTGACCGTCCTGATCAGCGTGACTCCGGGCGTCTGGCGCCACCTGCGGGGGCCGGCGGCGCGGTGAGCCGCCGGCCGTCCCCCGGCCGGTGCGTCGCCACACATCCTCACGGTCAGTCCAGGACGCGGGAGCCGCCGACCGGCAGGTCCCAGAGGTGCTCGCGGGGCAGGCCCGCCCGCTCCCAGGCGGCACGGACACGGGTGAGGGGTTCCCGCACCGGTTCGGCGGAGAGGACGAACGTCGCCCAGTGCATGGGCGCCATCCGGCGCGCGCCGAGGTCCCGGGCGGCGCGGACCGCCTCCTCCGGGTCGCAGTGGACGTCCCTGAGCCACCAGCGTGGCTCGTAGGCGCCGATGGGCAGCAGGGCGAGGTCGATGCCGGGGTAGCGGCGGCCTATCCGGGAGAACCAGTGGCCGTAGCCGGTGTCGCCGCCGAAGTAGACGCGCTGCCCGTCGGAGTCGGTGAGCACCCAGCCGCCCCACAGCGAGCGGCAGGTGTCGGTCAGGGTGCGCTTGGACCAGTGGTGGGCCGGGACGAAGTCGAAGCGGACGCCCTTCAGTTCGGCGGCCTCCCACCAGTCCAGTTCGGTGACGCGGGTGAACCGGCGGCGGTGGAACCAGACGGCGAGTCCGGCCGGCACGAACACCGCGGTGTCGCGCGGGAGCAGGCGCAGTGTGGGGGCGTCGAGGTGGTCGTAGTGGTTGTGGCTGATGACGACCGCGTCGACGCGGGGCAGGGCCTCCCAGGCGACGCCGACAGGGGTGATGCGGGCCGGGGTGCCGAGAATGCGGCGGGACCAGACGGGGTCGGTGAGCACGGTGAGCCCGCCGATCCGCACCACCCAGCTGGCGTGCCCCGCCCAGGTGACGGCGACCGTGCGGGCGCCGACGCGGGGCAGCGGGCCGGGGGCGTAGGGCAGTCCCGGTATGCCGGCGAGGCCCTGCGGGCCGGGTCTGATGGAGCCCTCGCGGGCGAAGCGGGCGAGACCTCTCAGTCCGGGCAGCGGGGAGGTCAGCCGGTCGTGGAAGGCGCGCGGCCACACCCGCCGCTCGGCGAGCGGGCGGGGTTCGGCGAGCGGGGGGTACGGAGACGGGGAGGAGAGGACCACCGGGCCGGCAGGGGCCGGGCCGTCTGTGTGCGGGGTGGTGGTCGTGGTCGTGCTCGTGGTCGACTCGGACTGCTGCGTCATCGATGAGACTCCCCTCGCTGGGCGTCGTCACGGAGATCGTCGAAGACCGTCTTCAGGTGGATCAACGCGCGTCGCACGTGCGGCAGTTCCAACGGCGCGGAGGATCCGAGGCATTCCGCGCGCTGCTCGGCGGTGTCGCCGAGCAGGGGCGCGGTGGACAGCCGTACGCGGGGTGCTTCGAGATCGTCGCCGAAGCGGTGACCGCCCGCCGCGGGCATGCCGAGCCGTCCGGTGAGGAAGTCCTCCAGTTCCTGCGCGTCGCCGACACCGTGCGCGGCGAGTGCCGGGGCCAGCGGCGCGAGGTCGACGTACAGGTGCCGCCCGGCCTGCGGGGGCCGGGCCAGGGCGCCCGCGGCGACGACCGCGTCGCGGGCGGCCGCGGCCACGCGCGCGTGCAGGCGTACGGCGGCTGCCACCCGCGCGGTGACCGGTTCCGGCTCGGACAGCGCGTAGGCGGCGGCCGCGGCGACCGGGGTGGCGACGCGCGCGTCGAGCGCGGTCAGGACATCGAGCACGCGCGCGTGGAGCGGGCCGCCCGTCGCGCCCGCCGGGAAGCGGGCGACCGCGGCGGGCCAGCCGGGCGGGAGCAGGGCGCCCGCCAGGTCGGTGACCACGGTGACCTGTTCGGGCAGCATCTCGGCGGGGCTGAGCAGCACGGTGTCGCGCGGGGTGTGCAGGGTGTCGCGCCAGGTCTCGTCGCTCACCAGGTGCAGCCCCTCGCCGACGGCGGCCTCGAGGGTCTCGTGCAGCAGTTCGGGCGGGGCGACGGTGCCGGTGGGGTCGTCGGCGACGGAGAGCACCAGCAGTCGCGGGTCGCCGCCCTCGGCACGCAGCCGCCGTACGGTCTCCAGCAGGGCGTACGGATCGGGGACGCCGCCGCTCTCGGCGGGCGTCGGCACCTGGAACGCCGGGCGGCCCAGCAGCCGGGCGCAGGGGGCCCACCAGGCGGCGCAGGGCCGGGGCACCAGTACGTCCCCGCCGATCGCCGCGGTGAGCGCCACGAGCAGCGCGGGCGCGCCGGGGCCGGCGGCCACCCGGTCCGGGGCCGCGGGCAGGCCGCGCCGGTCGCCGTGGCCGCACGCGGCGTCCAGCAGGACGGGGCCGCCGCCGACCGGCTCCGTCTCCGCGCGGGACGCGGCGGCGGCGAGGACGGCGGCCAGTTCGGGCAGCACGGGCAGCCCGTCCTCGGGCAGCGCCGGGCCGAAGCGGACCGGGCCGTGGCCGACGGGATCACGGCCTGCGGGATCACGGCCTGCGGAACCTGCCCCGCCGGGATGCCGACTTGCGGAGCTGTGGGTTTCGGGGTCCGTCCGCCGCATGCGCACCTCCACTCAGTGTCCGGTGTCAGTACCCACGGTTCCACCGACCACTCCCGGTGGGCGCCGCCGACAAGGACCGGGAGGCGAGGACCGGGTGGACGGACCGGTCAGCGGGCCAGGCCGCTCGGGGCATCAGCCGTCCGTACGGGTGCTCCTGCCGCGGTGCAGCCGGTGGGCGGCGGCGCCGAACGCGGCCACGATCAGCAGCCCGCCCGCGACCAGGGCGGGCACGGAGTCGGTGAAACCGCCGCCTGTCCCCGCCTGGACGCCCCGCGGAACCTCGGGCCCGCCACAGTGGGCACGCTCGGATCCGGGGCAGGGCGAGGAGGACGGCGCAGGGGAGGGGGACGGCTTGTACGAGGGAGACGGCTTGTAGGAAGGGGATGGCTTGTGGGAGGGGGACGGGGCGCCGGAACCTCCCGGGTGGCGGGCGACGACGGTGAAGGTGGTGCTCCACGGCTTGCCCTTCCCGCCGGGCGTGTCGGGACACGTGCCCTCGACGGTCCGGGCGGACCCGCCGCCGGCCGTGCCGACGGTGTCGAGCGCGGCGAGCGAGCCGCCGGCAGGACTCCCGGCGTCCTTGGTGTCCTCGGCCTTGTCGGGGACACCGGTGTCCCCGGTCACTGCCGTGCCCCCCACGTCATCGGGGCCTCCGGCGGCCCCCACCTCCTGGATGTCCGCGGTACCCCGGTAGGTGGGGCCGGATTTCTCCGCGTCGCCGCCGGTCACCTGCTTCAGCTCGACGACGCCCTTGTCGAAGGCCGCCGAGGTCGCCTCGAGGATCTTCGGCGGCGGCCCGCCGGCCGGTTCGCAGAAGACCGAGACGGTGACGGTGCCACCCGGGGCCGCGCTGCCCGGACTGACCTCGGCGGACGGATCCGCGGACGCGGCCGGCGCGAGAGCGCCGAGGACGGTGCCGACGGCGGCGGCGAGGGACAGGGCACGGGTGGTGCGGCGCATGGGGCGGGCTCCTTCGGGCGACGGCCGGGGCACGGCGTCCCGTTCGACGGCCGCGGGGGTGATCCCGCGTCGGCGGGGCGCGGGGTCGCGTCCCGCATCCATCAGAGCCCTCCGGCCGCCGCACCGCGCGCGGCCGGACACCATTCGCGGGACGGGCACGCCCGAGCGGGTGAAGCCGGTGCGCGCGGGCGCCCGTCCGGTGGATCAAGGGCTGCCGGGAAACCCGCCCGGATCCGTCCGGCCGGTGTGCGCGGCGGCCGCGGCACCGGCCCGGGGACCCGCGTCCTGCGGTGCGGGGACGCCGTCGGGGGCATGCTCACGCACGCCGGGCAACAGAAGCTCCTCGTAACGGCCCAGCATCAGCAGTACGCCGAGCATGAACGGCGGAATGAGCAATGCGAGCACCGCCATGGCGGTCCCTTCCCAGGAGGCACGTAGAGGCACGTACGGGGGTGAGGGCACCCGGGTCTCCCGCCCTCCCCGGCGCAAACCGGCAGCGCACGAGCCCGCTGCCGGGGGTGGTGACAATCCGCCCGGCGAACCCCGTGTCGGTCTCCGCCCTCCGGGTACGCGGTGCGGACCCGGAACCACCTGGAGGGAAACATGCAGCGAGGCAGTGACCGCCTGAGTGCCCACCGCGACGACGAGATGAAGCACGAACTGCAGGGCCTGCTGAGGCCGGGGCCCCCTACCCGGACCGAGGAGTGGAACGACCCGGAGCCGTTCGCCGAGGACGACCCGGAGGTGGCGCACGGCCCGGTGACGCCGGGGCGCGCGCCGACGTCGCTGGAGTCGGTGCGACTGGAGCTGGCCAGGATCCTGGGCCGCGGGGCGTTCCCCGCGGGTCCGCACGAGCTGATGCGCACCCTGAGCCGGCAGCACGCTCCGGACACGCTCATCGACGCGCTGGAACGCCTGCCCCGGCGGGCCCACTACGACAGCGTGCAGGAACTGGCCGAGGCGCTGACGCGGTCCCGGGAGACGGAGAACGCGTAGGAGCCCGCCGGTTCCCCCCATGCGCCACCGCATGACCGCACGAACGCCGTGCACGAAAGGACAGAGCACCTCATGCGCATCGCATTCCTTGTCGCACCCGAAGGCGTCGAGCAGGTCGAACTGACCGAGCCGTGGCAGGCGGCCGTGGGCGCCGGTCACGAACCCGTGCTCGTGTCGACGCGGCCCGGCAAGATCCAGGCGTTCGACCATCTCGACAAGGCGGACACCTTCCCCGTGCAGGAGGTGGTCGGCGACACGACTGCCGACGCCTTCGGCGGGCTGGTGCTGCCGGGCGGGGTGGCGAACCCGGACTTCCTGCGCACGGACGAGGCGGCCGTCGCGTTCGTACGGGACTTCTTCCAGCAGGGCCGGCCGGTCGCCGCGATCTGCCACGCGCCCTGGGTCCTCGTCGAGGCGGACGTGGTCCGCGGCCGGGAGCTGACCAGCTGGCCCAGCCTCCGAACCGACCTCCGCAACGCCGGTGCCACCTGGGTCGACGAGCAGGTGAAGGTCTGCGACCACGGCCCCGGCAAGCTGGTCACCAGCCGCAAGCCGGACGATCTCAGGGCGTTCTGCGAGACGTACCTCGACGTCTTCGCCACGGAGCCGAAGGCGGCCTGAGGCAAAGACGGCCGTCGGCTCGACGGCCGGATACCCGGCTCGACGGCCGTCGCATGTCCGGGACGGCGGCCGTCAGGCGCCCGGGACCGCGGCCGTCAGGCGCCCGGGGTCGTGGCCGTCAGGCGCCCGGGGTCGTGGGGGTCGCCGTGTCCGTGCCGCTCCGCTCCCGGGCCCCTTCGCGGGTGCGGCCCGACGCCACCAAGCGGCGGGGGTTGCGGCGCAGGTACTCGCCCTCCAGCTGAGCCATGCGCTCGTTGTGGGCCCGCAGCGCGTCGTTGGAGGCGTACAGCAGGGTGTCGTGGCGCGTGCGGTGAATGGTTTCCAGCTCCTTCATGAGCTGCTGGTCGTCCAGGCGGTTCGGCTCGACTCCGGTCATCGTGTGCCCCGCTCGTCGTGTGCGTCCTGCAGTCCGGGTACCCGCCCGGGAAGGCCACGGGTACCCGCGTCCCTGCGTCCACTCTACGAACATCCCGGGCACCGGGCCCGTTCCGCCGACCGGACCCACTCCCGCTACCGGGCCCGTTCCACCCTGCGCTCGTCCCACACCGGTTCGGGGGTCTCCCGGACCCTGCCGTCGCTGCCGAAGACCAGGTAGCGGTCGAAGGAGCGGGCGAACCAGCGGTCGTGCGTGACGGCCACCACCGTGCCCTCGAAGGCCTCCAGGCCCTCCTGGAGTGCCTCCGCCGACTCCAGGTCCAGGTTGTCCGTCGGCTCGTCGAGCAGCAGTGCGGTGACACCCTGGAGCTCGAGCAGCAGGATCTGGAACCTGGCCTGCTGGCCGCCGGAGAGCCGTTCGAAGGTCTGCTCGGCCTGGCCGGTCAGTTCGTAGCGGCGCAGCCGGGACATGGCGGCGCCCCGGTCCTGGGCGTGCTCCTTCCACAGGATGTCCAGAAGGGGGCGGCCCTCCAGTTCGGGGTGCGCGTGCGTCTGTGCGAAGTGTCCGGGGACGACCCGGGCGCCGAGCCGCCAGCCGCCGGTGTGGCTCACGTCGTCCCCGGCGAGCAGGCGCAGGAAGTGCGACTTGCCGGAGCCGTTGGAGCCCAGTACGGCGACCCGTTCGCCGTAGAAGACCTCCAGGTCGAAGGGTTTCATCAGGCCGGTGAGTTCGAGCTGCTCGCAGGTGACCGCGCGGACTCCGGTCCGGCCGCCCTTGAGCCGCATCCTGATGTCCTGCTCGCGCGGCGGCTCCGGTGGCGGGCCGGCCTCCTCGAACTTGCGCAGCCGGGTCTGCGCCGCCTGGTACCGGGATGCCATGTCATGGCTGACGGAGGCGGCCTGACGGAGATTCAGCACGAGCTTCTTCAGCTGGGCGTGCTTCTCGTCCCACCGCCTGCGCAACTCCTCGAAGCGGGCGAAGCGTTCGCTGCGGGCCCCGTGGTACGTGGCGAAGCCGCCGCCGTGCACCCAGGCGTCGGCGCCGGTGGGGCTCGGTTCGAGGGAGACGATGCGCTGGGCCGCGCGGGCGAGCAGTTCCCGGTCGTGGGACACGAACAGCACGGTCTTGCGCGTCTGTTCGAGCCGCTCCTCCAGCCAGCGCTTGCCGGGCACGTCGAGGTAGTTGTCGGGCTCGTCGAGGAGCAGGACCTCGTCGGTGCCGCGCAGGAGCGCCTCGAGGACCAGACGTTTCTGCTCGCCGCCGGAGAGGGTGCGCACCTGGCGCCACTGCGCCTGGTCGTACGGGACGCCGAGTGCGGCCGTCGTGCACATGTCCCACATCGTCTCGGCCTCGTAGCCGCGCGCCTCGGCCCAGTCGGCGAGGGCCTGCGCGTACCTCATCTGGGCGCTCTCGTCGCCGGCGACGTGAAGCGCGTGCTCGGCCTTGTCGACGGCGCGGGCCGCCTCGCGGATCCGGGGCGTGGCGACGGAGACGAGGAGGCCGCGCACGGTCGTCCCGTCCCGTACGGAGCCCACGAACTGGCGCATGACGCCGAGGCCGCCGCTGACCGTGACCGATCCGCCGTGCGGCTTCAGCTCGCCGGAGAGGAGGCGCAGGAGGGTCGTCTTACCCGCGCCGTTGGGTCCGACCAGGGCCATGACGGCCCCTTCTCCCACCCGGAAGGACACGTCGCCCAGGAGCGCCCTCCCGTCGGGAAGGAAGTACTCCAGATGCGCGGCTTCGAGGTGACCCATGGGAGGCAATTGTCCGGGGCGTCGGTGCAGGTGGCAAACCGTTTTACCCTTCGGGCCCGGTGACATTCCCCGCACGCCCTTGCCGTCCATACCGTGAAACGCATATCTCATTATGCGGCCGGGGTGCGTACGGTGACGGTCATTCGGACGAGGCGTACGCGACGAGAGGGGACGGGGTCACCATGCCGGCACCGCGAGAAACCGCTGTCTATACCCACGGGCATCACGAGTCGGTGCTGCGGTCGCACACCTGGCGGACCGCGGCCAACTCGGCCGCGTACCTTCTCGGGGTGCTGCGGCCCGACATGCGGATCCTGGACATCGGATGCGGGCCCGGCACCATCACCGCGGACCTGGCGTCGCTCGTCCCCGACGGACACGTCACCGGTCTCGACCGGGCGCCGGGCGTCCTGGAGCAGGCCCGCGCCACGGCGGCCGGGCGGGGGCTGGCGAACACCGCCTTCACGGTGGGCGACGTGCACGCGCTGGACTTCCCGGACGACACGTTCTGCGTGGTCCATGCACATCAGGTGCTCCAGCACGTGGGGGATCCGGTGCGGGCGCTGCGCGAGATGAGACGGGTGACCAGGCCGGGCGGGTACATCGCCGTCCGTGACGCGGACTACGCGGCGATGACCTGGCATCCCCCGTCGCGGGGCATGGACGACTGGCTGGAGCTGTACCGGCGGGTGGCGCGGGCCAACGGCGGCGAACCGGATGCCGGACGGCGGCTGAAGTCCTGGGCGCTGGCCGCGGGACTCACGGACGTCACCACCGGCTCGAGCACCTGGACCTTCTCGACCGACGAGGAGCGGGCCTGGTGGAGCGGCCTGTGGGCGGACCGCACCGTGGCATCGGCCTACGCCGAGCGGGCCACCGGGCAGGGCCACGCCACCGACGGGCAGCTACGCGCGGCGGCACAGGCCTGGCGGGAATGGGGCGCGCGGGACGACGGCTGGTTCAGTGTGCTGCACGGAGAAATTCTGTGCAGCAAGGAAGCCTGAAACGCGAATTCCGGGCAACCAGAAGGGACAGGAGGTTGACATCATGGTTCCCATTCTGCTCGTTCTGCTTCTGGCCCTGGTCCTTTTCGGTGCCGGTTTCGCGGTGAAGGTGCTCTGGTGGATCGCCTTGGCGGTTCTCGTCGTATGGCTGTTGGGATTCCTCATGCGCAGCACAACGGCAGGCGGAGGCAGGGGCCGCTGGTACAGGTGGTGAGGTGACAGTCGGCGCGTGACGGACGACGTCACTCCAAGGGCTCGGCGCCGGGAAACTCCCGGCGCCGAGCCCTTGGAGACTCAGTCCCGCGGCAGCAGCGGTCCGAGCGGCCCGAGGTCCAGATTCAGGTCCTCGGGCCGCAGCCCGTAGCGGTCCCGCAGTTCCGCCATCCGGTCCCCGAGCAGCATCAGGGTGAGCCCGATACGCTCCTCCTGCTCCTCCGTCAGGTCTCCCTCGTCGAACCGGCGCAGCGCCTGGCGCTCCATGAGCTGGCGCAGCAGTTCCACGACGGTGAGCACCAGTTTGACCAGGTCGCGTTCGACCGTGTCCGGATCCAGGTCGAGCCGGTTGCGCCGGTCGCTCCCGTCACCCCGACCGTTCCGGCCACTCCGGTCACGCCGGCCTCCGTGCGGCTCGGCGCGAGGGTCGTCCGGGGCGGCCGTCAACGCAACTCCTCGAAGGGCGACGGAACGTTCGCGTTCACCGAGCTGATGAGCGCGTTGAGATCGATACGGACCAGGTCGACGTCCGCGATGCGCAACGTGAGGTCGCCGGTGATGACGACGCCGCCGGCCAGGAGCCGGTCGAGCAGATCCACCAGGGCTATCTCACGGCGTTCGACGACGGTCATGCTCCCTCCCCCGTCACCGATTCGTCCCCGGCGAACGAATAGGCCGCCCAGGGGCCGGTGAGTTCCACCCGTATTCCGGGCTCCCCGTCCCTCGTCCGTTCCACCGTTTCCACGAATTTCTCGGATTCCGCCCGCGGTACGAGATAGGCCGCATTCAGCACATTGCGCCCCGAGGCGCCGGAGAGCGTGGGATTCTGCGGTGCGTGCAACCGGGAATCCTCGGCGCAGCCGGAAAGCGTCTCGTGCAGTCGGGTCGAGAAAGTCTCGGCCCGCTGCCACAGGTCGTCGTGGGATTTCGTCTCCATGCGCCGTTGGCGCAGGTAGTCCCGGCCCGACACGGGCTTGCGCGGGGGCGGTGCGGCGGTGGTGTCCGGCGCCCGCTCCGCCTCGACGAAGACCTTCACGCCCCATTCGACCCGGCCGTCCAACCGGTCCAGCGTCCGCAGGAAGCCCTCCTCGCGCGCCTCCATCATCGTCCGTACGCCGCTGTCGTCGCGGAACACGGTGCCGAGCCGCAGCGGCAGCGGCGTCGTGACGGTGGTGAGCGCGTCGATGACGCCCTGGTGGGCGCGGGCGACCGTGGTCAGCCAGTCGAGGTCCTCCAGATGCGCGCGGAAGGGCTCCTCGGCGAAGTCCGCCTCCGGCACATGGCTGACGACGGCCACCAGGTCGTGGTGGGTCAGCAGCCGCGGCGGATCACCCGCCACACCGGCCAGTTGTGCCTGGAGCGGAGTGCCGAAGGGCCGGCAGACGGCGTAGACGTACCGCAGTCCGGTCACGGGGCCTCCTTCTGTGGACGGTCGGTCTCCTGCTGACGGCCGGTCTCCAGGGGACGGTCGGCCTCCAGCTGACGGCCGGTCTCCAGGGGACGGTCGGCCTCCAGTTCTGCCAGCCGCTCACGCAACTCGGCGTTCTCCTTGGCCAGTTCGGAGCGGCGGGCGCGTGAGGACAGTGCCGGGTCCGTCTCCCACCAGTCGATCCCCATCTCCTTCGCCTTGTCGACGGAGGCGATGACGAGCCGCAGTTTGATGGTGAGCAGTTCGATGTCGAGCAGGTTGATGCGGATGTCGCCCGCGATGACGATGCCCTTGTCGAGCACCCGCTCAAGGATGTCGGCGAGGTTGGCGCCGCCTCCCTGGCCATACGGCTCGGGGAAACGGCCGGGCGTTGTCATCGTCGGCTCCCGCCCTCGGCGTACTCGGGCTCGTACTCGTCCTCGCCTTCGTCCTCCTGATCGCCCTCATAGACGTCCTCGTCGTCCTCGGCCGGTTCCCCGCCCTCCGCGGCTTCGTCCGTGCCCTCGTACTCGTCGTCCTCGTACTCGGCCTCCGGCTCTTCCTCGTCCGCCTCGCCTTCGCCGGCCTCCTCGTCCTCGTCGGCCGCCTCGTCGCGCGAGGCTTCCTCCTCCTCGGCGACGGCGTCCTCGTGGCTGCGGACCACTTCCCCGTCCTGGATCTCGCCGCGCCAGCCGTCCTCGGCCTCGCCCTTGAATGTGATGAAACGGGCGAAGTTCTTCAGGTCGAGCCGGGTTCGGCGGCCCTGGGCGCGCCAGATGTTGCCGGTCTTCTCGAACAGGCCGACGGGGTAGTACTCGATGACCAGGAGGACCCGGGTGAGGTTGTCGGCGAGCCGGTGGAAGGAGACGACGCCCTTCGTGGTGCCCTTGGCGCCCTCGGAGGACCAGACGATGCGGTAGTCGGGGACCTGCTCGGTGGTCTTCGCCTTCCAGCTGCGGTTGGACCAGAAGACCTTCAGCTGCCAGTCCGAGGTGGTGTCGTCGCCCTTGCCGGCGCTCTTGACACCCTTCGCGAAGGTGCTGAAGTCCTGGTACTGGGTCCACTGGTCGTAGGCGGTGCGCAGCGGGACGCCGACATCGATGTGCTCGATGATGACGGTGGGTTTCTTGCCCGCCGAGCGCTTGCCCTTGCCCTTGCCGCCGACCAGGCCCTTGAAAGCGCCCATCACGCTGTCCTTGACGCGCGAGGCTCCCAGTTCGACGGCGCTGCGCAGAGGGCTCTTGCCCTCGGCGAGTTTGCGACCGCCCTCGAGTGCCAGCTTGGCGAACCCGGAACTGTTGCCCTCGGCGATGTCGGTGAGTTTGCCGGTCGTCTCGCCGAGTTTGCGGCCGGCCCCGGTCAGCAGACGGGTGGCCTGGGCCGCGAGGTAGTCCTGCAGTTCCGCCTTGAGGCGGTCGGCGGCCTCGCTGTGGGCCACGTCGGCGAGCGGGTTCTTCGTCGTCCCCTCGCGCGCGGCGGAAGTGGCCGATCCGAGTGCGTCGGTCATCGCTCACCGCCTCCCTTCGACGTGCGGGAGCGGGTGCCCCGGGACGAGGCCGTCCGCGCGGCCGTGGTCTTCTTGCCGGCCGTCTTCTTGGCCGCGGCCTTCTTCGCCGGAGCGGCCTTCCCTGCCGGTGCCTTCTTCGCGGGGGCCTTCTTGGCCGCCTCCTTCGACGGGGCCCTCTTCGACGGCCGCTCGGGAGGCGGTTCCGGCTCCTCCCCGTCCGGTTCGTCGTCCCTGGCGTCCTCGTCGTACTCGGCGTCCTCGTCGTACTCGGCGTCCTCGTCGTACTCGGCCTCGCGGTCCGGTCGGCCGCCCGGACCGGTCAGCCGGTCGCGCATCTCGGCGGTACGGCCGTGCAGCTTGCCGGCGAGGGCGTCGAGCTGCCGCTCCACGAGGGCCCCGGAGGCCGCCTTGCCGGCGCCGCGCAGATCCCCGCGCAACTGGTCCCCGAGCTCCTTGAACTGCGGGTTGTTCCGCAGCTGCGTGGACACCAGGTCCGTGATCATCCGCGGGCCGAGGTTCAGCTTCTTGCCGGCCACCAGGCCGCCGACGGCGACCGCCATCTTCAGTTTCTTCGTCCGTCCGAGAAAGTATCCGGCCCCTATCGCGAGGCCAAGTGCCGTTCGGTTCATTGTGGTGTCGTCCCGTCCCCTGTGGCGCCGGTGTGCATTGCGGTCTCCAACCGGTCGAGGAGTACGTCCTCCTGCTGGTCGAACTCCTCCTCGGTGATCTCTCCGGCCTCCAACTGTTCCTCGAGCCGTGCCAGTTCGGTACGGATCGTGGCGGGGTCGTAGTAGATGCGTTCCGCCTCGCGAAGCACCTGTTGGATGGCCCAGCCGCTACCGCGCACGGGGGCGAACGGCAGCAGCAGTACCTCCGAGATCAGGCCCATGCCGTCACCCCGCTCCGGCGCCCGCCCCGCCGGCCGTGGTGCCCGCCGGTTCGGCCGGGCCGGGTTCCACGAAGCTGTACGGCGGCAGCGGACCGTTGAGCCGCACCTCCAGGTGGGGCATGTCCTCGCGCACCCGGTCCACGGCGGCCATGAAGTCCGCGGCCGCGTCGCGCTCCACCAGGAAGGAGACGTTGGCGAGCCAGCCCGTGGACTCGGGGCCCACACCCACGGCGTCGGCCGCCGGTTCCAGGGCGCGCTGCACGGCGACGCCGTCCTCGGCCTCCTGAGCCCTGACCGCACTGGCGACCATCTCGCCGAGACGGATCTTGTCGTCGTAACTTCCGCCACCGGACTGCCGGTTGGCTTCCGCAAGGGCGCGAATCTCCGGATTGCCGGCCATCACGTGGTGCAGTACGGCTTCCTCTACATGATTGGCCTTGACGTTGTACTCGACCCGGCCGTCCAGCGCCCGCAGGCGCTCCTTGTAGTGCTCGGCGCGTTCGGCGAGGACATCGGTGACGGACTCGTCGTCGGGGGCGACACTGCCGAACCGCATCGGCAGCACACAGCCCTCCGCACCGACCTCACCGAGCACGTTCTGGTGGGCGAGCAGTTCCCTGCGCTTGGGGCGCAGCCCCTCGGGGGCGTCACTGACGACGGCCGCCAGGTCGCCCGACTTTAGGACGCGCAGCGGGCCCTCGCCCACACCGCTGAGGTGCTCGGGAACGGCGGGGTGCGTACTCGCGATGATGCCGTAGACGTACGTACTCACTCCTGCTCCTCCCTCCGACGTGACGAGGTGCTCTTGCGGGCCCGCGGGCGGGACTCGCCCTCCCGCTCGGAGCTTTCGCCGCGCGCCTGCTGGAAGGCGTCGGAGATGGTCTCGGCGGCGCCGGACAGCGCGCCCTTGGACTTGCCGCGGGCGCCGGACTCGGTCATCTCACCGACCAGGTCGGGCAGGCCCGGGTCCTTGTGGGGCCCGGACTCCAGATCGAGCCGGTTGCACGCCTCGGCGAAGCGCAGATAGGTGTCGACGCTGGCGACGACGACACGCACGTCGATCTTGAGGATCTCGATGCCGACCAGGGAGACACGCACGAATGCGTCGATGACGAGCCCCCTGTCCAGGACGAGCTCGAGCACGTCGTAAAGGCCGCTGCTGCCGCCTCCACCGCCGGACTGTTGTGCCGGTACGACTGTCATGCCGACTGTTCCTCCCTTTCTGTGAGTGTGGGAGCGGGTCCGGGCGGGCGGCCTACCGGCCGCCGGACCCGCGCGCCTCGGCCCGTCCTCGCTCGTAGCGGCGGACACGCCGGTAGCCGGTGAGCTGGCCGTCGGGATCGAGCTCCACCTGGTAGCTCGCCATCAGACTCATCGTGTCGGGCACGCGCTCGAGTTCGAGGACCTCGACCTCCAGCGCCCAGCCCTCCTCCGTCTGCTCGAAGGACGACACGGACTCGGCTTCCATACCGGTGAGCTCCGCGAGCTGGCCGCGCGCTTGGCGCAGTACCTCCATCGGGCCCGGCCGCTTGTTCGCTCTGCTGTTTTCCGTGGACTTGCGGGATCCGTGAGAATCCCGTGGTTCCTGTGAACCCTTGGAGTCTTCGGTGTTTCTTGCGTTCGCCATGGGCACCTCCTCCTTCGTGTGGCCGCAAGCCCGTTCGTCAAACCTCCTGGGGCTCACCCGATTGCCACGGCCGCGCTCCGTGCCTGGTCGTCCGGCCGGGACGGTCAGCCCCGCAGCGTGCCCAGCCGTCGGCGGGCCGGCCCCAGGGCCCGGCCCCGGCGCGGCAGCCCGGCCCAGGGGCCGGTAAGCAGCTGGCCGAGGGCGTCGGCGACGGTCCAGCGGCGGGCGTGCAGCTCCGGGTCGTCCAACTGGTCCCAGGAGAGAGGGGTCGCGACGGGAGCGCCGGGCAGGGCGCGGACGGTGCAGGGCGCGACCGCGGTCTGCGCGTAGGCGTTGCGCTGCACGTCCAGGTAGAGCCGGTCACCGCGGTCCTTCTTGCGCGCGGCGGTGGTGAGCCGGTCGGGGTGGGCGTCGGCGAGGGTGTCGGCGACCTCACGGGCGAAGGCGCGCACCTCGTCGACGCCGTGGTCACCGGTGAGCGGCACGATCACATGGAGCCCGCGGGAGCCCGTGGTCATCAGTGCCGAGGGCAGGTTCAGCTCGTCCAGCAGCTCCCCCAGCAGCCGGGCCGCCTTCCGGACCGTCTCGAAGTCGTCCCGCGAGGGATCGAGGTCGAAGACCAGCCGGTCCGGACGGTCGATCCCGCGGGCCGGGGCGGCGCGGGACAGCCAGCGGTGCAGGGTGATGCTCGCCTGGTCGACGAGGTAGAGCAGGGTCGCCGTGTCGTCGCACACGGTGTGGCACACCGTGCCGCCCTCTTTGGCGACCTCGACGCGGGTGATCCACTCCGGGTAGTTCCCGGGGGTGTTCTTCTGCAGGAACGTGGGCCCGTCGATGCCGTCCGGGCGCCGCTCCAGCATCAGCGGGCGGCCCCGCAGGTGCGGCAGCATGAAGGGGGCGACGGCCCGGTGGTAGTCGACGAGGTCGCCCTTGGTGTACTCCTCGGCGCCCCCGCCGCCGGGGAAGAGCACCTTTTCCGGCCGGTGGATCCGCACGGTACGGCGCCCGGCCCGCACGATCCGCGCGGTGTCCTCGCCGCTCACGGCACGAGCGCCTGCTCCACCAGCAGCCGCCCGGCCGCCGCGATCGACTCGGCGTCGATACCGGCGGCGTGCAGCTGCTCCTCAGGGGAGGCCGAACCCGGCATGCCGCGTACGGCGAGCCGTACCAGGCGCGGCACGGGCCGTCCGTCGGTGAACGCGTCGAGGACCGCGTCCCCGAGGCCGCCCTGCGGATGGTGGTCCTCCACGGTCACCAGGCAGCCGGTCTCCTCGGCGGCCCGGCGCAGGGTGTCCCGGTCGACGGGCTTGACCGAGTACAGGTCGATCACCCGTACCGCGATGCCCTCCCCCGCCAGCGCGTCCGCGGCGGCCAGAGCCTCGGGCACCGTGACGCCCGCCGCCAGCAGCGTCAGCCGGTCCCGTTCCGAGGAACGCAGGACCTTGCTGCCGCCGACGGGGAACTCCTCGCCGGGGCCGTAGATCACGGGGCTCTCGCCGCGCGAGGTGCGCAGGTACCGGATGCCGTCGAGGTCCGCCATCGTGGCGACCAGACGCGCGGTCTGGTTGGCGTCACAGGGGTAGAGCACCGTCGAGCCGTGCACCGCCCGCATCATCGCCAGGTCCTCGAGACCCATCTGGCTGGGCCCGTCCTCGCCGATGGCGACCCCGGCGTGCGAGCCGACGAGGTTGACGCCGGCACCGCTGATCGACGCCATGCGGATGAAGTCGTGGGCGCGGGTCAGGAAGGCGGCGAAGGTGGCGGCGTAGGGCACCCAGCCGCGCGTCGCCGTCCCGACCGCGGTGGCCACCAGCTGCTGCTCGGCGATGTAGCACTCGACGTAGCGTTCGGGATGCTCCTTGGCGAAGAACTCCGCGCGTGTGGAGTCGCCGACCTCCCCGTCCAGGACCACGACCTCGCCACGCACGGTGCCGAGGGCGGTCAGCGCCTCACCGAAGGCGTTCCGTGTCGCCACCTTCTCGCCCTTGTCCCACCGGGGCGGTTCGGCCTGCCCGGTGTACACGGCGTGCAGCGCGCGGGCGGCGGGCGGTTCCGGCACCCTCACGCGCAGGTCTCGGGGGCCGCCGAGTTCGGCGATCGCCTCGTCGGCCTCCGGCAGCGGCTTGCCGTGCATCCCCTCACGGTCCTGCACCGCCTCGACGCCCTTGCCCTTGAGGGTGCGGGCGAGGATCACGGTCGGCTGCCCCTTGGTGGAGGACGCCTCCCCGTACGCCCGGTCGACGGCGTCGACGTCGTGCCCGTCCACCTCCACGGTGTGCCAGCCGAAGGCCGCGAAGCGGCGGGCGTACGCGTCGAGGTCGTGGCCGTGCCGGGTGGGGCCGCGCTGGCCGAGCCGGTTCACGTCCACGACGGCGGTCAGGTTGTCGAGGTTCTCGTACGCGGCGTGCTCGGCGGCCTCCCACACCGAGCCCTCGGCCAGTTCGCTGTCCCCGCACACCACCCACACCCGGTGGCCTGAGCGGTCGAGCCGCTTCCCGGCCAGCGCGATGCCGACGCCGACCGGCAGCCCCTGGCCGAGCGACCCGGTGGCCGTCTCGACCCAGGGCAGCCTTTGGGGGGTGGGATGGCCTTCGAGGCGGCTGCCGAGCTTGCGGAAGGTGAGGAGTTCCTCGTCGTCGATGGCGCCGACCGCCTTGAACGCGGCGTACATGAGGGGTGAGGCGTGCCCCTTGGAGAGGACGAAACGGTCGTTGCCCGGGTGGTCCGGGTGGTCGAAGTCGTAGCGGAAGTGGCGTGCCAGCAGGACGGCCATCAGGTCGGCTGCGGACATCGAGGACGTGGGGTGCCCGGATCCGGCGGCGGCTGCGGCGCGGACACTGTCCACGCGCAACTGCTGCCCGAGCTCGGCGAGTTCACCGGTATTCATGAGTCTCCTTCGAAGGGATCGGCAGGGCTGTCGGAGCTGTCGGTGCGCTTGACGGGGCCGGGGGCGAGGTGCGGGCCGGTGGGCGGCCGGGGACCGGGCCGCTTCTTCGCGGGCTCGCCACCGGGCCGGCTCTTGGCCGGCTCCCCACCGGGCTGGTTCCTGGCCGGCTCCCCACCGGGCTGGTTCCTGGCCGGCTCGGCGGCCGGCTGCGGCTTCGCCGGCTCGGCGGCCTCGCCGCCGGACCGCTTCGGCTCCGGGCCGGAGGGCACCCTGGCCAGTTCCGGGGACGCCGTGTCCAGCGGCACCGACCAGGACCGTACGAGCCCCAACTGCACCGCCTGCCGCGGCAGTACGGCGTCCAGCAGCCAGTCGGCGGCGACCCGCACCCGGTTGCCGGGCAGCGCCGCGAGGTGGTAGCCGCGGGTGACCGCGCCCGCCGCCGGACCGGACAGGTTGACGCCGAGCGGGTTGGCCGCCGCCTTGACGCCGCCCAGGTCCACCACGAAGCCGAGGTCACGGTGGCGGTAGGCGCGGGGCTCGCCGTCGCCGAGGGAGGCGGCGACGTTGTGGGCGCAGACCTTGCCCTGCCGCCAGGCGTGCTGCGCGGTCATCGGGGTGTACTGTCCGGGCTTCTCCAGATCGGGCACCGCCGCCGCGTCACCGCAGGCGAACACCTCGGGCCGTCCCGGCACCCGCAACTGCGGGTCCACCAGCAGCCGCCCGCGTTCCATAGGCAGCCCCAGCGACTCGGCGAGCGGATCGGGCCGCACTCCCACGCACCACACCAGCGTCCGCGTGTCGACGAACTCCCCGTCGGTCAGCAGCACCCCCTCGCGCGTGGCCTCCTTGACGGAGGTTCCCATCCGTACGTCCACGCCCCGCTCGCGCAGTACCCGGTCGGCGGTGCGGGAGAGCCGCTCGTCGAGTTCGGGCAGGACCCGGTCGGCGATGTCCAGCAGCAGCCAGCGTGGCCGCATGCCCGTCCGCAGGGGGTGCTTGTGGACCTGCGCGTCGCTGAACAGCTTTCCGTGCGCGGCGACTTCGGTTCCGGTGTAACCGGCGCCGACCACCACGAAGGTGCACCGGGCGGCGCAGCTCGCGGGGTCGTCGGTGGCCGCCGCGAGCTCCACCTGCCGGGTCACGTGGTCACGTAGGTACAGCGCCTCGGGCAGCCCTCGGAAGCCGTGCGCGTGCTCGGCGACGCCGGGGACGGGCAACAGCTTGTTGACACTGCCGGCGGCCAGCACCAGCCGGTCGTAGGCGAGGCTGCCGCCGTCGCCCTCGGGGCCGGTGTAGTGCACGGTCCGGGCGTCGAGGTCGATGCGGTCGGCCTCGCCCAGCACCAGCCGTACCTGCCGCAGCGTCCCGGAGAGGGAGACGGTGACCCGGCGCGGCTCCAGGACGCCGGCCGCGACCTGGGGCAGCAGGGGCAGGTACAGGAAGTAGTCGGTCGGGTTCAGCAGGGTGATGTCGGCCCGGCCCCGGGCCAGCCGGGACAGGGTGCGGGCCGTGCGGTACCCGGCGAAGCCGGCACCGACGATCACTGTGCGGGGTCGACTCACGGTTCGCCTCCGGGGCTGTCGTCACGTACCTCGGGAGCCTTCCGCGTCCCCCTGACCGGGGTCACCAAACGTCCGCCGGCTTCCGCTCCGGCCCCTGGGCGCCCGGACCGGAACCCCATCCCCTTGTCCCGGAGGCACCCCATGTCCGAGTACGGCTGTTTCCCCTCACGGGGGCAGTGGGGGCAGTACGGTCCCACCGAGCCGGTGGAGCAGGCGCGAATGGCCGAACGGGCCGGATTCCAGGCACTGCGGCTCTCGGACCACCACCCGTGGAACGACGAGCAGGCCCAGTGCCCCAGCGACCTGGTGACCTGGTGACCTGGTGAAGGGGCGGTACGACGAAGGCACGGGCCGTGGCCCGTGCCTTCGTCCGCCTCGTTCGGATCCTGCCTTGCGGCCGGTCAGGCCCGGGGGCCCGGCGCATCGGGGCCCGGTGCGCCGGGAGCCGGGTCGTCCGGCCGCGGCGGTACGGCTCCCGTGGCGGGCGGCATCGACGGCACCGGCGGAGCGACGCCACCGGTGCGCCCGCGCTCGGCGTCCTGCTGCCCGGGGGCGGGCACCTGCCCGGGGGCGGGCACCTGCCCGGGGGCGGGCACCTGCCCGGGGGCGGGCGAGGGACGGGCCGCGTTCCGCAGTGCGTAGGCCAGGGCGCCCAGGATCACGGCCGTGATCAACGCGGCGGCCCAGTCCGGCAGGACGAGGGCGAGGGCGAGCCCCACGGCCAGGGCGACGGCCGCACCCGCGTACAGGGCGACGGCGCCGGACGCGCCGTACAGGGCGGCCTTGCGGCGCTGCCCCCGCGCCTGTTCCCGCAGCTCGTCGCGTACGGTCTCGCGGGTCACCTGCGCCAACTCGTCGACCAGGTGCTTGTCCAGGTGCTGCATGTGCTCCAAACGCTGCATGGCGCCCGGGTACCCAACGCTCCGAGCACGTAACGCCGTTCCCCAACCAGGCTCGTCGCCATGGAGATTCTGGGTGCCACACTGCGCGTCTGCGTCGACGACATCGAGACCGCGATCCCCTTCTACGAGCGGCTGGCGGGAGGCAGGGCGCTGCGCTTCGAGCGGGCCGGTGTCCACGTGGCCGCCGTCGGCTGCTTCCTGCTGATGAGCGGCCCCGCGGCCGAACTGGACGTGCTGCGCAAGGTGGCGGCGACCATCGCGGTGAAGGACGTCGAGGAGGCCGGTCAGGTGCTGGCCGACATGGGCGCGGACATCATCGCGGGCCCGCTCCCCACACCGGTGGGCCGCACCTCATCGCGCGGCACCCGGGCGGTGCGGTCTGCGAGTACGCGGACCGCCTCGCTGTCTGACCCGCCCGGCCACGGCTCCGTCCGTACCCGTCCCGCGCTGATCCGTATCTCCCCCGCCCGGGCGGGGGAGATACGGATCAGCGCGGGGTGGCGGCGACGGCCTTCCGGACGCGGGGCGCCGTACGCGCCGACGCGATCAGTGCGGTCCCCGCATCTCGCGGGTGAGGGCCCAGCGTTCGTGGTCGCGCCAGGCGCCGTCGATGAAGAGCATGCCCGGCGAGAACCCCTCCAGGCGGAATCCGCAGCCACGGGCCAGGGCGATGGAGGCGGCGTTGGCGGGCTGCACGTTGATCTCCAGCCGGTGCAGCCGCATCGGTCCGAACGCGTGCCGCACGACGAGGTCCAGCCCTTCGCGCATCAGCCCGCGCCCCGCCGCGTGCGCGAACGCGCCGTACCCCAGGACGCCGCACTGGAACGCGCCGTGCACGATGTTGTTGATGTTGATGAACCCGGCGATGGAGCCGTCACGGACTCCGTCGTTCGGACCCGCACCGGCGTCCGCCTTCTCGCAGACCAGGAAGCCGGCCCTGGCCGGGTCCTCGATCAGGCGCTGCGCGTACGCGGAATACGCCGAGGCGCTGTCCGGCGGGAACAGCCAGGGGTGGTGCAGGTCCTTGCTCTCCCGGGCACGGGCGGTGAACTCGGCGCTGTCCGCGTGGGTGAAGTGGCGTATGCCCACACGAGGGCCTTCGGCAAGGTAGCGGGAAACGGGGTGCGGCACCGTGCCACCCTACGTCGGGTTCCGGGTGCGGGACGGGCTCAGCTCAGCGCCGGTTCGTCGAGCGTCAGGGTGCCCGCGTCCGCGTCGAGTTCGGCCGTGACGCCGAACGGCACGGTGAGCGCCCCGTCGCAGTGCCCGAACCCGAACTGCTCGGCCACGGGCACGCCGAGGCCGCTGAGCCGGTCGGCGAGCAGCGCCCGCACTTTCTCGTACGGGCCGCACTGTGCCCAGGAGCCGAGCAGCAGCCCCGACACCCCGTCGAACCAGCCGGCCCGCGACAGCTGGGTGAGGTACCGGTCGAGCCGGTACGGCTCCTCCCCCACGTCCTCCAGGCACAGCAGCCCGCCGCGCGCGGAGGGCCTGGTGTGCGGGGTGCCGAGGTCGGCGGCGAGCAGGGCGAGGCAACCGCCGAGCGTGACGCCGCGTGCCCGGCCGGGGACCAGTGCGGTGCCGTCGGAGGCGAGGGTGCGGACGGTCTCGGGGACGAACAGGGTGGCCTTGAGGTGCTCCTGCGCGCGGGCGTTCTTGAGGAAGTCGACGCCCGCCGCCATCGGCCCGTGCAGGGTGACCAGGCCGAGCCGGGTCGCGAACGCCTCGTGCAGGGCGGTGATGTCACTGAACCCGACGAAGACCTTCGGTCCGGCGGCCCGCATCGCCGACCAGTCGAGCAGGTCGACCATGCGCTGCACGCCGTAGCCGCCCCGGGCGCAGATCACCGCGTCCACGGCGGGGTCGCACCAGGCGGTCTGCAGGTCGGCGGCCCGGTCGGCGTCGGTGCCGGCCAGATAGTCGAACTCGCCGTGGCGGTCCAGGACATGGGGGGCGGCCACCGGGTCGAGGTCCCAGCCGCGCAGCGCGTCGAGACCGGCCTGCAGCCGCTCCTCCGGCACGGGCCCGCTGGGCGCGACGACGGCCACCCGAGCGCCGGGGCCGAGCCGGGGCGGCCGCCGCAACGGCTCGACCCGGCTGCTCATCGGGTCAGCTCCAGGACCGGCACGCCCGGTACCGACAGCCCGAACACCTGGGCGTACAGGGACAGTTCGGCCTCCAGTGCGCGCACCATGGTCTCGGCGCGCCGGAAGCCGTGCCCCTCTCCCTCGAAGGTGAGATACGCGTGTGGCACGCCCTTGCCCTCCAGCCGGGCGAGGAACCGCTCGCACTGCACGGGAGGGCAGATCCGGTCGTCCAGTCCCTGGAGGAGCAGGAACGGCGCGGTGAGCCGGTCGGCGTGCGCGGCGGGCGAGCGTTCGGCGTACCGCTCGGGGACTTCGGCGCGCGGGCCGATGAGGCTCTCGAGGTACTGGGACTCGAAGTCGTGGGTCTCCCCCGGGCCCCAGCCGGTCAGGTCGAGCACCGGGTAGATGATGGTGCCGCAGGCGTAGATGTCGGTGGTGGTGAGGGAGGCAGCCGTGGTCCAGCCGCCGGCGCTGCCGCCGCGGACGGCGAGCCGGTCGCGGTCCGCGGTGCCCTCGTCGGCGAGGGCGAGCGCGACGGCGGCGCAGTCCTCGACGTCCACCACGCCCCACTGCTCGCGCAGCCGGTCCCGGTAGGCGCGTCCGTAGCCGGTGGAGCCGCCGTAGTCGACCTCGGCGACGCCGATGCCGCGCGAGGTGAAGTAGGCGATCTCGAGGTCGAGCACGAGCGGTGCCCGGCCGGTGGGCCCGCCGTGTGCCCAGATCACGTACGGCGGCAGCTCGCCGTCGGGCCCGGCGCGGCCGGGGTTGCGCGGCGGGTACACCTGGGCGTGGATCTCGCGGCCGTCCGGCCCGGTGAAGGTGCGGACCTGCGGTTCGGGGTAGTGGGCGGGGTCCACGGCGTCCTCGTGCGGGGCGCCGATCACCCGGGCCCTGCCGGTCCGGGTGTCCAGCTCGACGACCTCGTGGGCGCTGCGCGGGCTCGCTCCGACAGCCACGACGCGCTCGCCGTGGGACGCGAGCGTGGGCGTGAACTCGGTCCAGGGTCCGGCCGCGTCGACGACCTCGCCCGTCTCCGGGTCGAGTATGCCGAGCGCGGCGGCGCCCCGGCCGTGCACGACGGCGATCAGGCCGCTGTCCAGCGGGGTGAACCAGCGCGACCCCGGCTTCCACAGCGGCCCGCCGAACTCTTCCTCTCGGGGGCAGACGGGTTCGCCGTCGAGGTAGAGGTTCCACCAGCCGGTGCGGTCGCTCGTGTGGAGCAGCCGGCCGTCGGGCGTCCAGTCCGCCTGGGCGACCGACTCGCCCGGACCGCCGGCCACGGTGCGGGTGTTGTGCAGGGTGCCGTCGGGGGCGACGTCGGCGAGGCGGAGTTCGGTACCGTCCCAGGGCATGCGGGGATGGTCCCAGGCCAGCCAGGCGGCGAGTCGCCCGTCGGGCGAGAGGCGCGGTCCGGTGACGAACCGGTGCCGGTCGTCGGTCAGTTCGCGCACGGCACCGCGGTCGTCGGCGGCCGAGCCGTCCAGCGGTACGGCGGCCAGGACCCGGCGCACGTCACTGGGTCCGTCGCCGGTGAACTCCTCCAGGACGCACCACACCTCGCCGCGGTCCGGCAGCAGGGTCGGCTCGGCCCAGCGCAGCCCCTGCCCCACCGGGGAGACGGGGGTCAGCGGCCGCGGCTCGCCGCCCGGTTCGTACCGGTGGAGGCGCTGGTCGGCGAAGTCGACGAACACCACGAGCGGGTCGTCGTCCCGTACGAAGCCGGCCCAGGGCCGTCCGCCGTACTCGTGGACCCGGCTGCGCACATTCCACGGCGCGGGCAGTACGGACTCCTCGGCGCCGTCGGAGTGCCGGCGCACCAGGGTGCGGCGGCCGCCCTCGGCGGGCCGGGGCTCGGTCCACCACACCTCGTCCCCGACGAACCCCACGTACTCGGGACTTCCGTCGTGCGCCGCGGCCGTGGCCGCGTCGATGGGCGAGGGCCACTCGCCGTACGGCAGGGTTCGCACCGTCTCCCCCATGGGCTCAGGCCGTCCGCAGGAACCGGTCGAGGACGCGGACGCCGAAGTGGAGCGCCTCGACCGGGACGCGCTCGTCGACTCCGTGGAAGAGGGCCTGGTAGTCGAAGCCCTCCGGCAGCTTCAGCGGGGCGAAGCCGTAGCCGGTGATGCCGAGGCGGGAGAACTGCTTGGCGTCCGTGCCGCCGGACATGCAGTACGGCACGGGGTGCCCCTCGGGTGCGAACTCCTGCACCGCGGCCCGCATCCGGGCGAACGTCGTCGAGTCCACCGGCGACTGGAGGGCCGGCTCCCGGTGGTGGAACTCCCAGTCCACGTCGGGCCCGGTGAGCCGGTCCAGGGTGGCGCGGAAGTCGTCCTCGCCGCCGGGCAGGATCCGTCCGTCGATGTATGCCTCGGCCTGGCCGGGGATCACGTTGACCTTGTAACCGGCGTCCAGCATCGTCGGGTTGCTGCTGTTGCGCAGGGTGTGCTCGACGAGTTTCGCGGCCGGGCCCAGCTTGGCGAGCAGCGTGTCCACGTCGGACAGGTCGGGGTCGACGCCGTACAGGGCGGCGAGTTCGGTGAGTGCCGCGCGGACGGTCGGGGTGAGCCGCAGCGGCCACTCGTGCTCGCCGATGCGGGCGACGGCGGCGGCGAGGCGGGTCACCGCGTTGTCCCGGTTGACCTTGGAGCCGTGGCCGGCCCGCCCGCGCGCGGTGAGCTTCAGCCAGGCCGTGCCGCGTTCTCCCGCGGCGATCGGGTAGAGCTGCCGGCCGGCGCCGTCGTGGACGGTGTAGGCGCCCGATTCGCTGATGCCCTCGGTGCAGCCCTCGAAGAGCTCCGGGTGCTGGTCGGCGAGGAACCCGGAACCGTCCTCGGCGCTGGCCTCCTCGTCCGCGGTGAAGGCGATCACGATGTCGCGCCGGGGCCGCACGCCCTGGCGGGCCCAGGCCCGCACCACGGCGAGGATCATCGCGTCCATGTTCTTCATGTCGACGGCGCCGCGCCCCCAGACCACCCCGTCGCGCACCTCGCCGGAGAACGGGTGCACGCTCCAGTCGGCCGCCTCGGCCGGTACGACGTCGAGGTGACCGTGGACGAGGAGCGCGTCGGCCGCCGGGTCGGTGCCCGCGAGGCGCGCGACGACGTTGGTCCGGCCGGGGGTGCGCTCGAGCAGCACCGGTTCCAGGCCCGCTCCGGCCAGCCGCTCCGCCACGTACTCGGCGGCGGGCCGCTCCTGGCAGTCACCGCCGCCCCGGTTCGTGGTGTCGATCCTGATGAGGTCGGACGTGAACGTCACGACCTCGTCCAGGGCGTGTTCGTCAGCCATACTGCTCCTCCACCGCTGCCGAGGCGATCGTGGTGACCGCCTTGAAGGTGCGGATCCCGTCGTACATGGTCCCGCTGGTGTATGCCACTTTCCGCTCGCCGGTCCGGGCCACGCCCGGCACGACGGTGGCGGCCATGGCCAGATGCTCGGCGTCGAACTCCACCGCGACGGTGAAGGGGCCCGCGGCCACCGGCTCGTGGCGCACCGCGAGCGCGGCGGCGTCCTTGGCCGCCGCACGGATGTCGGAGGCCGTCCGGGCAGGTGTCCGGCACACCGCCGCGTACCGCGAGACGTGGTCCTTGACCGCGACCTTCAGCGCCCCGGGCGCGTAGCCGAGCGCGTCCTCGCAGGCCACGTCGTCGCCGGTGACCAGGACGACCGGCACCCCGTACTCGGCGACGACGGCCGCGTTGAGCAGGCCCTCGCTCGCCCGTTCGCCGTTCAGCCACACCCCGGTGATGGAGTTGGCGAGGAAGGTGTGGGCGAGGACGCCCTCCATGCCGGCGCCGGCGTGGTAGCCGATGAACGCGATGCCGTCCACGTCGCCGTGCTGCACGCCCTCGACCATGGACAGCGACTTGTGCCGCCCGGTGAGCATCTCGGCCCGCTCGTCGAGCCGCTCCAGCAGGAGATTGCGCATGGTCCAGTGCGCCTCGTTGATCAGCACCTCGTCGGCGCCGCCGTCAAAGAAGCCCCGCACGGCGGCGTCGACGTCGGAGGTGAACATGGACCGGCAGCGCTCCCACTGCGGGGTGCCCGGAAGCACGTCGGCCGGCCAGGTGACACCGGTGGCGCCCTCCATGTCGGCGCTGATGAGGATCTTCATGCGCCTCACGCTACGTCCTGCTGCCAAAACTCTGCCAGGCCTGTGGAAAACTCTCACCGGCCCAGACCAATGACGGTACAGGACGCACGGGACCGCCTCCCACCTGCCCCTATGCCACGCCGCAGCCCTTCCCGTACGCCGTAGCCCCTCCGTGATGCCGCAGCCGCTCCGCCGGACCGCGGGCACTCCGCCGGACCGCAGTCGCTCCGTCAGGCCGCGGGCGCTCCATCGGGCCGCGACAGGCCCCGGGTCACCCGGCACGTCCCGTCACGTACCAGCCGGACGGCAGTTCGATGCGGGAGCCGTCGGGCGCGTACTCCGTCGTGGTGAGGGGCACGGTGCCGCTCACCAGGAGGGTCAGTCCGGCCGCGGCCAGGAACTCCGGCGCCGCGTCGTCGGCCACCCTCCCGGGGGCTATACCGTGCCGGAAGACCGCCGCCACCTTGGGCGGCGGGCCGGCGGGCGAGGCCGTGAGGCTCTGCAGCAACGCCCCGGCGGCCTCGGAGGGTTCGACAAGGAAAGCACGGCCGCGGTCGCCGATCAGGGTGGCGATGCCGTCCACCAGGGGCTGCCGGTCGTCGGCCTCGCACTGGTGCAGCACACCCCGCACGTAGACGTTGACGTCGCCGAGTTCCGCGCGCAGGCCCTGCGCCTCGCCCTTGTCTGCGGCGTCCAGTTGCCGATAGGAGGCCCGGCCGGCCGGATCGGCACGCCGGGCGTGGTCCAGGGCGGCGGCGGACAGGTCGGCGCCGACGACGTGCGGGAAGCGGTCGGCGAGGAAGCGGGTCTGGGTGCCGTTGCCGCAGCCCAGGTCGACCAGCGGCAGACCGGGATCGGACAGATACGGTTCGAACAGGGCCAGGTGGCGGGCGACGGTCAGGGTGGGTTCCGCGTCCCAGAACACTCCCCCCTGCCCGCCCGGCGCCTCGCGCCAGAAACCCTCCCATGCCTCCCGGTACCGACTGGTCACGCTCATGCCCAACTCCCCAGGGTGTGAGGCGAATCCGCCCGTGTGACGGGCCAGTACGGTGTATCGCGCGCCGGGGCGCGCCGACAAGGACACGGCGCATTCCTTCACGCCTCGTTCGCCTCGGGTGAGCCCCTGTTCGCGTCGCGTGAACCCTCGTTCGCGTCGGGTGAGCCGTCCAACCCGCGGCTGAGGAGCCATCGTTCGCGTCAGCCGGTCGTCCACGCCCGTCGAACGGGACCCTCGTTCGCGGTGCCGTGGGACGTCGGACGTGGGGCGTGGAACGGGAAGCGTGCCGGATCAGCGGCGCGGCAGCGTCAGTTCGAACCAGACGCTCTTGCCGGAATGGGTCCGACTGGCACCCCACTCCCGCGCGATCCTGCTGACCACCCGCAGCCCGCGCCCGAACTCGTCCGTCGGCCCGGTGTTGAGGAGTGTGGGCAGTTCGTGGTCGTCGTCCTCCACCTCGCACAGCAGGGTGTCGCCGCGGACCAGGCGCAGCGCGACGGGCCGGGCGTGGGCGTGCCGTACGGCGTTGGTGACGAGTTCGCCGACCATCAGCTCGGCGTTGTCGGCCTGCTTCTCCAGGCCCCACTCGTAGAGCTGTTCGCGGACCATGGCGCGGGCCCGGGGGACCTCCGACGGGTCGGGGACGAGCCGCCACTCGGCGACGTGGTCGGGCTCGATACCGCTCAGGCGCGCCATCAGCAGGGCCACGTCGTCCTTGCGGCCGCCGCGCCCCGCTTCTGAAAATGTCACGGCGAGGGCGCGGATGATGGTGTCGCAGGCGTCGTCCATGGACGCTGCCGGGTGGGCGGCGGATTCGCACAGGGTGGCGAGGCCGACACCGATGTCCTCGCCACGCACCTCGACCAGTCCGTCGGTACACATCACCAGCCGGTCGCCGGGCTCCACGCGCACGCGCACGGACTCGAACGGCACTCCGCCGACGCCGATCGGGGCACCGGTGGGCAGGTCCAGCAGTTCACTGCGGCCGTCCGCCGCACGGACCAGGACGGGCGGGATGTGTCCGGCGTTGGCGAGGCGGAGCTCGCTCGCGATGGGGTCGTAGACGGCGTACAGACAGGTCGCCAGATGGGTGTCACCAAGCCGCTGGGCAAGGTCGTCGAGGTTGCGCAGCAGCTGCGCGGGCGGCAGGTCGAGCCCCGCCATGGTCTGCACGGCGGTGCGCAACTGGCCCATCATCGCGGCGGAGTTCAGGCCGTGGCCCATGACGTCGCCGACGACGAAGGCGGTGCGGGCGCCGGGCAGCTTCACCGAGTCGAACCAGTCGCCGCCGACCCGGCCGAGCAGCGTGCCCGGCAGATAGCGGGTGGCGATGTCGCAGCCCGCCATGCGCGGCGGGATGTGCGGGAGCATGCTGTCCTGGAGCGTCTCGGCGACGTTCTCCTGGTAGGTGTACATGCGGGCGTTGTCGAGCACCAGGCCCGCGCGGGCGGCGAGTTCGGCGCCGGTGACGCGGTCCATGTCGTTGAAGATCTGCCGCTCCGGGTGGCGCAGCAGGATCATGAAGCCGAGGACGACCTGACGCGCCTTCAGCGGTACGACGAGCATCGAGCGGCCGGTGATCAGCGGGCGGATGTCGCGCTTCTCGAACTGCGAGGCGACGGCATGCCCCATCTGCTCACTGACGCGCGGCACGAGGACGGGCTCGCCGGTGGTCATGCACTGGAAGAACGGGGTGTGGGCCGGGAAGGGCATGGCTTCGCCGACGGGCACGACGTCGTCCCAGCGGCCGGGTTCGTCGGTGTGCTCGAGGGCGACCCGGTGCCACATGGTGGTGGTGTCGGGCACACCCTCGTCGAAGCCCTCACCCGCGACGACCTGTTCGCGCAGATAGGTGCCGGCGACGTCGGTGAAGCGGGGCACGACGGCCTTGCTGACCTCGACGATGGTGCGGGACAGGTCGAGGGAGGTGCCGATCCGGGAGCTGACCTCGTTGAGGAACTCAAGGTGTTCGCGGACGGCGGCGTACTCGAGGTCCTCGGTCTCGTCGCGCTGGTCCTCGGGCACGGGTTCGCCGGCCGCGCGGGCCCGTGCGGCCCGTTCGCGACGCGCCCTGCGCTCGGCACGGCGGGGCACCCCCCAGTCGGGGGTGACGGGCACCCGCTCATTCTGGCTGAACTCCAGTATGGGATAGCCCAGTTCGAGGATCTGGGCGGCGATGCGGGCACTCTCCCCGACGCTCATGCTGGGCAGGATCTCGGGGAGCCGGCGGGCCAGGTCCGCGGAGCCGGGGAAGTCGGTGTGCAGGGCGAATCCGGGGGCGATCCACTCGAACGCCTCCGCCTCGTCGCCGTGCAGCGCCTCCGCGTCGGCGGCGAGCACCAGCAGCCGCTCGCTGCCGGGGCCGACCAGCGGGTAGGCCCACCACAGCACGTCGACGCGCCCGGACCCGGACCCTGACCTGGCCCCGGACTCGCGAGCAGGAGCGGCGAGGCGGGCGCGGCCCGCGGCCGGATAGGAAAGGCCCCGGCCGAGGGAGGATTCGAGACCGGGGCCGAGACCGTCGTAGTCCGCGTACGACGCGTACGCACCGTGCCGCCCGGCTTCCCTCTCCTCCTCGTCCTCGGGGAGGGCGCCGGAGACCGGCAGCAGATCGACGGCCGGACGGCCGAGGGCGTCGTCCTTGGACAGCCCGAACAGGCGCCGTGCGCCTGTACTCCAGTGCGAGACCAGCCCGCCGCGGTCCACGACGACGACGGCCAGCGGGATCCGGCCGGCACCGAGGCCTTCGGTCACCGTGCCGTCCTCGACTCCATGGTCGGGCGGTGCGTCCCGCTCGGTGCCACGATCCATGGCCCAGGCCCTCTCTCCCCACGGATCCCAAGATCTGTACCGCCGTACCACCGTACGGGCACGGCTGGTTGCAATGTGTGGCAATACGGGAATTGACCGCCGGCGTTCGCACCGGAGTGCGTTCCACCGCGCGGACGTCCGTTCCCGGCCCCGCCCCTGGTCCCGCTCCCGTGCCCCAACTGGAGGTCCCGTTCGGTGCGGTCCCCTCCGGCGACCTGGAGCACGGTCGCGACCGGCGGGTAGCCGGCGGCGACGACGGTGTGCTCACCGGACGACAGGTCGACGAAGCGGAAGATGCCGTCCGGCCCGGTGGTGAGGGTGGCGACCACGTTGCCCGCCGCGTCCAGCAGGGTCACGCGCGCGTCCTCCACGGCCCGTCCCGCGCTGCCCCGCACGGTGCCGCGCGGCACGGCGCCGCCGGCCGGTTCGACATCCTGACGGGTCTCCCGCGCCGCCTGGACGGTGACGGGGGGAACGGCCGGGCGGAAGGCTGGCACGCTCGCGGCGAGGGTGTGCTCGCCGGCCACCAGCCCGGTGGTCCCGCAGCCGCCCTCCCGGCCGCTGCGGGTGGTGGCGGCGACCTCGCCGGGCACGTTGGCCAGGGTCCCGATGGCGTTCCGTACGGGTGGTCCGTCGGCGGTGAGCACGCTGCCGGCAAGGCGGCCCGCGCCACCGAGGACGACGTCCGGTTCGACGGGCCGCTCGCCGCCGGTCACGGGGACCGCCTGCCACTTCGCCTCGGGCGGTTACTTCTCGACCTCGGCGGCGAGCCTGGCGAGCAGCGCGTCGTGGATGCGCGCGAGGCCCTTGGGGGCGAAGGTCTTCTCGAAGAAGCCGCCGATACCCCCGGCGCCGGTCCAGGTGGTGGTCACGACGACCCGGGACCTGCCCTCCCCGGCCGGGGTGACGCGCCAGGTGGTGACCATGGACGAGTTGCGGTCCTTCTCGACCAGTTCGCCGTCGTTCGGCTCGGTGACCTCCATGAGGCAGTCGCGGACGCGCTTGCTGGTGGCCTGGAGCTTCCAGCGGACGAGGCTGCCCTCGCCGTCACCGCCCTCGCGGACCTCGTATTCGCTGTACTGCTCGGGCAGCAGCTTCCCGCGCGTGTCGCGGTAGTCGGCGAGGGCATCGAACACCGTCTCCGCGTCCGCCGCGACGATCCGCTCCGTAGTGGCCTCGACCTGCGCCATCGATTTCCTCCAGGACATGGGTTCTCGGGGGTCGGGGCAAGCCAACCACCCCCTCGCCCGGCCCCCCAAATCGGGAGTCCGGAAGTGATCGGGAGTGTGCTCAAACCAGTCGTTCGCGCGATCAAGGGAACACTTGCTCTATTACCTGGGCCAGTGCTTGGACCAGTGCCGCCGAGGTCGCCGACGTCGGCATCTCGGTCTCCGTCGGCTTCACCGACACCGAGCTGTGGCGCACCGTGGAGGCGGGCACGCCCGCCCCGGAGCGCCGGCTGGAGGTCGTGCGGACGCTCGCCGCGCACGGGATCGGCTGCGGGGTGCTGATGGCACCGGTGATCCCGTTCCTGGGCGACCGGCCGGAGCAACTGCGGGCCACCGTGCGGGCGATCGCCACGGCGGGCGCCACGGCGGGCGCCACCTCCGTCACTCCGCTGGTGCTGCGCCTGCGGCCGGGAGCCCGCGAGTGGTTCATGTCCTGGCCCGGGCAGCACCATCCGTACCTCGTGAACCGGTACGAGCGGCTGTACGCGGAGGGCGCCTACGCCCCGAAGTGGTGTCGACGCAGGATCACTCGTCAGGTCCACGACCTGGCCCGTGAGTACGGCGTCGGCCCCACCTGCGCGGAGATGCCCCATCGCCTCCGGCCTGCCGGGCACCCGGTGACCGGATCTCCGGACCATGGATCCCCTGCCTCCGGACCCTCCACCTCCGCATCCCGACGCCCCGAGTCCCTCATGTCGGGCCCGACCCAACTCTCGTTTTCTTTAGAAGCATTCGAGTCTTTGGAAGCATTCGAGGGCATCCGGCGACCCGATCGGGTCAAGAGTCGGTGGAACGCGTTCGTCCAGCGGCTCGTTCCGGGACGATGCCGCGTGGACCGTGAGCCCGCGGTTCACCGACCTCCGTCCTGGGAGGACCCATGAGGAAACGCGCAGCAGTGCTGTGCAGTGTCGCCGCCGTCGTGGCCGGGAGCCTGACGGCCCTGCCCGCCGAGGCGGCCGCGCCGAGCGGCGCCGACACGTTCCGCGCGGCGAAGCCCGTGTGGAAGGACTGCGGCACCGAGAACCATCCGACGCTGCAATGCGCGTCCGTCGAGGTGCCGCTCGACCATGCCCGCCCCGACGGGCGGAAGATCACCCTCGCGCTGTCCCGCGTTCCGCACACCGCGAAGAAGTACCAGGGCCCCCTGTTGGTCAACCCGGGCGGCCCCGGCGGCAGCGGGCTGGCGCTCGCCGGGTTCGTCGCGGCCTCGCTGCCGAAGGAGGTGGCCGCCCAGTACGACGTGATCGGCTTCGATCCGCGCGGGGTGGGCGCGAGCAGGCCCGCGCTGAACTGCGAGCCGGGCTTCTTCGACCCGGTGCGGCCGAATCCGGTGCCGAGCACCCGCCCGGTGGAGCAGGCCAACCTCGCGCGCGTGAAGTCGTTCGCCGACGCCTGCGGCAAGAAGCACGCGGATCTCCTTCCGTACGTGAACACGGTCGGCGCGGTGCGCGACATGGACGTGATCCGGCAGGCGCTGGGCGCCCGGAAGATCAATTACTTCGGCTACTCCTACGGCACGTATCTGGGTGCCGTGTACGCCAAGCTGTTCCCGGAGCGGGTGCGGCGCCTGGTCCTCGATTCGATCGTCGACCCCACCGAGGTCTGGTACGAGTCCAACCTGAACCAGGACCACGCCTTCAACGACCGTCACCGTGCCCTGATGGCCTGGATCGCCGAGCACGACAGCACGTACCGGCTCGGCGCCGATCCGGAGAAGATCGAGGCCGAGTGGTACGCGATGCGCGCGGCCCTGGCGAAGAGGCCGGCCGGTGACAAGGTGGGCGCGGCCGAACTGGAGGACACCTTCCTGCCGGGCGGCTACTACAACGGCTACTGGCCCTATCTGGCGGAGGCGTTCGCGGCGTACGTGAACGCCGGCGACTTCGGACCGCTGGTCAAGGCGTACGAGAACTTCGGCGCGGTCGACGCCGCCGGCGACAACGGCTACAGCGTCTACACGGCGGTCGAGTGCCGGGACGCGTCCTGGCCGCGGGACTGGCGGCAGTGGCGCAAGGACAACTGGGAGGTGTACGAGCGGGCACCGTTCCTGACGTGGAACAACGCCTGGTACAACGCGGCATGCGCGTTCTGGCCGACCGAGTCACTGCGGCCCCTGAACATCGTCAACAGGAAGCTGCCGCCGGCGCTGCTCTTCCAGGCCACCGACGACGCGGCCACTCCCTACCAGGGCGGCGTGACGGTCCACCATCTGCTGGCCCGCTCCAGCCTGGTGGTGGAGCAGGGCGGCGGCAATCACGGCATCACGCTGAGCGGCAACGCCTGCCTGGACGAGCACCTGACGGCGTACCTGACCGACGGCACCGTGCCGCGCGGCCGCGGCACGGCCGACGCGGTGTGCGAGGCGCTGCCCGACCCGGCCCCGCGGACGTCGAAGGCCGCGTCCCCCACGTCCCGCGGCTCGACCCTGCACGGCCTGCTCGGCTTCCGCCGCTGAGCAGGCGCGTCGTCGGGGCGGGGAGTCGGGGGGCAGCGAGGCGGGGGCGGGGCACGGCGTTGTCGGTCCCCTGGTTCACCATGGAGCCATGAGTGAGCCGATCGAGGCCCCTGCCCTCGCCCCCGACGACGTTCTCCCCGCGTCCCCGGCGGGGTTCGTGCCGCGCCCGATGAGGACGGACGACTGCGCCGAGGTCGCCGCGATCCGCATACGCGGCTGGCAGCACGCCTACAAGGGCCTCGTCCCTCAGCCGTATCTCGACGGCCTCGACATCGCGGCGGACGCCGACCGGCAGCGCGCTCGCCTGCTGGACGGCGACCGGCGCGTGGTGAACCTGGTCGTCGACAGCGGCGGCGGCACGCTCCTCGGCTGGGCGGCCCTCGGCCCGTACCGGGACGGCGAAACACGCACCGAGGACGCCGAGTTGTACGCCCTGTACCTGCGTCCCCAGCACATCGGCCGGGGCGTGGGCAGGGCCCTCCTCTCGGCGGCGGTCCGGCACTGCGCCGCCGCCGGACACCAGCGCATGTACCTGTGGGTCCTCAAGGGCAACGCCCCCGCCCGCCGCTTCTACGAGCGGGCCGGCTTCACCGCGGACGGTGCCGAGGAGGCCTTCGAGGTGGGCGGGTCGGTGGTGCCCGAGGTGCGGTACGCGAAGGATCTCCGCGGCTGAGCGGTCCGGCCACCGCCGCGAAGCCCGCGGCTACCGCTGCCCCGGGATCCGCGGCGTGGACGCCCGTCGCTGCCCGGGGATCCGCTCCAGGGCATGGACCGCCGCCTCGGCCAGGGCGGGGTGGGCCAGGGCCTCGTTCAGGACGGGTTCGGCGCGGGCGTCGCCGAGTTCGCCCAGTCCGTCCACGCAGGCGAGGGCGACCCCGCGGTACGGGTCGTGCGGGTGCAGCCGCCGCTGCAGCGTGGTGATCAGGGCCGGCACGGCTTCCGGGGCGCGCAGTTCGACGAGCAGGCGTACGGGGTGGAGGGCGTAGGCCACACGGAGTTCGTTGGTGGCGAGGGCGGCGGCGGCACGGGCGGTGCGCGGGTCGCCGAGGCGGGCCAGGGCGTAGGCGGCGCCGGCGCAGCGCGGGGGGTCCCGGTGGTTGAGGAGAAGCACGAGGGACTCGAAGGCCCGCCGGTCCCCCGCGAGCCCGAGCCGGAAGGCCCCCAGTTCCCTGGCCCACAGCGGCTGCCCCGGCTCGGTGAGCACGGCGGCCAGGGCGTCGGGGTCCTCGGTCGCCAGAAGCCGGTCGACGGCTGCCGATCCGGCCGCCTCGGTCCGTAAGCGCTCCGTGAGCGATCGCAACTCTTCGTCCATGCCCCGAGGTTAGACGGCCCACCCGGCTGTCGGGACGTACATCACAAACACCGGGGGCTGGCGCGCTCGTTACCCGCGAGTTAAGCTCAATCGAGCGAGTTACCCACTCGCGTTCTCGCTGTTCGTTTCTCCTCACGGTGGTTTGGTGACGCAGCCACGGTGAGTGCAGTCGGTTCGGTACTCGTACGCGTGTACCGCAGTACGGCTCGGCCTCGGGACAGGGCCGGTCGGAACCGCCGTTCCCGGGCGTGTGCCCGTCGTGACGGCGCCGGGTGTGTGCGCTCGCAGCCCGGCATCACCCGCATTCCGTACGCACGCATCCGGTGCGCCCCTCGGCGTACCCGGGCGCGTTCTCCGTCGTCACCCTCATTCCTGGAGTCCCTCGATGGCCACTCCCCTGTCTCCCCAGTCCGACATCCCCATGCCCCCGCTCCGAACCGTCGCCGTGGTCGGCCTCGGCACGATGGGTACCGGCATCGCCGAGGTCCTGGCCAAGGCCGGCCGCGAGGTCGTCGGCATCGACATCAGCGCGGCCCAGGCCACGCGGTGCGTCGCCGCCCTGGAGTCCTCGACCGCCCGCGCCGTGGAGCGCGGCCGGCTCACCGGTGAGCAGCGCACGGAGCTGCTGGCCCGCGTGACCACCTCCACCGACCTCGCGGCGGCGGCCGGCGCCGACCTGGTGATCGAGGTGGTGCCGGAGTCGTACGAGGCCAAGCAGCAGATCTTCCGTGAACTCGACGCCGTGGTGCGGCCGCAGACGATCCTGGCGACCGGCACCAACGCCCTGTCGGTCACCCGTCTCGCCGCCGACTCGGCCCGTCCCGAGCGTGTGCTGGGCCTGCATTTCTTCAACCCCGCCCCGGCGATGAAGCTGGTGGAGGTCGTCTCCTCGGTGCTGACCTCGCCGGCGGCCGTCACCGCGGTCACCGACCTGGCCCTGGATCTGGGCAAGGAGCCGGTCGCGGTCGGCGACCGGCCCGGGTTCGTCGCCGACGGGCTGCTGTTCGGCTACCTCAACCAGGCCGCCTCGATGTACGAGTCGAACTACGCCTCCCGCGAGGACATCGACGCCGCGATGCGGCTGGGCTGCGGTCTGCCGATGGGCCCGCTGGCGCTGCTCGACCTGATCGGCATCGACACCGCGCGGACGGTCCTGGAGGCCATGTACGCGGAGTCCCACGACCGGCTGCACGCGCCGGCCCCGATCCTGAAGCAGCTGAGCGAGGCGGGTCTGACGGGCCGCAAGGCGGGGCGCGGCTTCTACACGTACGAGGAGCCGGTCAGCGCCGCCGTCGTGCGGGACGCGCTGACCCCGCCGGAGGGCGGTCGGCCCACCGAGGGCCGGCCGGTCCGTTCGGTGGGCGTGGCGGGCTCGGGCACCATGGCCTCGGGCATCGCCGAGGTGTTCGCCAAGGCCGGCTACCACGTGGTCCTCGCCGCCCGCAGCGCGGAGAAGGCACAGGGTGCCAAGGCCCGGATCGGCACGTCCCTGACGCGCTCCGTCGACAAGGGGCGGATGACCGCCGAGGCCGCCGCCCAGGCCCTGGAGCGGGTCCGGCCGACGGACTCCTACGACGACTTCGCCGACGTGGACCTGGCGGTCGAGGCGGTCGCCGAGGACCTGGAGGTCAAGCGGCAGCTGTTCGGGACGCTGGACAAGGTCTGCAAGCCGGGCGCGGTGCTCGCCACCACCACCTCCTCGCTGCCCGTGATCGCCTGCGCCCGTGCCACCTCGCGTCCGCAGGACGTGATCGGCATGCACTTCTTCAACCCGGCGCCGGCCATGAAACTGGTCGAGGTGGTCCGTACGGTGCTGACCCGGGACGACGTCCACGCGACGGTGCGCGAGGTCTGCCGGGCGGTCCGCAAGCACCCTGTGGACTGCGGTGACCGGGCCGGTTTCATCGTCAACGCACTGCTGTTCCCGTACCTCAACAACGCGGTCAAGATGGTGCAGGAGCACTACGCCGGCATCGACGACATCGACGCCGCGATGAAGCTGGGCGGCGGCTACCCGATGGGCCCGTTCGAGCTGCTGGACGTCGTCGGGCTGGACGTCTCGCTCGCGATCGAAAAGGTCCTGCACCGCGAGTTCCGCGACCCGGGGCTCGCCCCGGCGCCGCTGCTGGAGCATCTGGTGGCCGCGGGCTGCCTCGGCCGCAAGACCGGCCGTGGCTTCCGCGAATATGCCAAGCGCTGAGCCGCCGCACCGCCTGGGCGACCGGTACCGCGGCGACGGCCAGTGGGGCGGGCTGCTGGAACCCGGCCGGTTCCCGCCGCTCCCCGGCCGCAGCGCTCCCCCGCCCCCCGAGGGCGGGGGAGTTCCCGGTCCGGCGCGGCGAGCTGCGCACATGCAGTACGTTCGGGGCATGTCCCAGCCCGCCAAGTCCTCCCGTACACCCGCCACGACCGAGCCGCCGGAACGCGCCGCCGGCAGTCGCGCCGCCGCCCAGCGGCTGAAGATGCGCCGGGAACTGGCGGCCGCCGCGATGGAGCTGTTCGCGACCAAGGGATACGAGGCCACCACCGTCGACGAGATCGCGGCCGCGGCCGGGGTCGCCCGCCGCACCTTCTTCCGGCACTTCCGGTCCAAGGAAGAGGCGATCTTTCCCGATCACGACGACACCCTGGTACGCGCCGAGGCGGTGCTCAACGCGGCGCCGGCGCACGAACATCCGCTCGACACGGTGTGCCGTGGCATCAAGGAGGTCATGCGGATGTACGCGGCGCGGCCGGAGATCTCGGTCGCCCGCTACCGGCTGACCCGCGAGGTGCCCACCCTGCGTGAGGCGGAGATCGCGTCAGTGGCCCGCTACGAGCGTCTCTTCACCCGTTACCTGCTCGGCCACTTCGACGAGCACGCGCACGACGAGGACGCGGGCGACGACCCACTGCTGGCGGAGGTCGCCGCGTCCGCCGTGGTCACCGCGCACAACCATGTGCTGCGGCGCTGGCTCAGGGCGGACGGCCAGGGCGATGTGGAGGCGGAGCTCGACCACGCCTTCTCGATCGTCCGCAAGACCTTCGGGAACGGGATCATGGCGGGCCGCCGCACGGTGCCGCCGAGACCGCCGGCCGCCTCGGTGTCCGCCCAGGGCGAGGTGCTGGTGACGGTCGCCCGCACCGATGCCCCGCTGGACGAGGTGATGCGGACCATCGAGCGGGCCCTGAAGGAACGCTGAGGAGCGCTCGAGGGGCACCAGGAGGTCCTGACGAGGCACTGAGCAGTGCTCTGAAAGCGCGCTGAGCACATCTCGCCGTGCTGACGACGGCCACCCCATGGGGTGGCCGTTTTGCCACGTCAGGGCCCCTTTTCACGCCCTCTTCGGGCGCCATTCGATCGATCATCGCTCATTTGTTACGTAAAGATTTCATCTGAGAGCGATTCATGGCACCCAGTGCCTTGCGCACTGTCACGGCGTGCCATACGTTGAAGGAGTCCGGGCGGCCGGCGCGCAGAGACCCTTCGTGCGCCGGCTGTCCCAGCAAGCCGGAAGGTTTGCCCGCCCGGACGCCTGCGTCACAGGCACCCTCCCGCGCCACCAAGCGCTGCCGAAGCACCACCGCCGAACCGACGGCATCCCCTCAACCCTCAGCAGCACCGACGTAACCCTCAGCGCCCCTCCCTCAGGGCACTGCTCATCGCCGGAGGCAACACCGTGACCGTCAAGGACATCCTGGCCGCGATCCAGTCGCCCGACTCCACGTCGGAGGACTTCGCCGCCCTCCCGCTGCCCGAGTCGTACCGTGCGATCACCGTGCACAAGGACGAGACGGAGATGTTCTCCGGGCTCGCCACCCGCGACAAGGACCCCCGCACGTCACTCCACCTCGACGACGTGCCCGTGCCCGAACTCGGCCCGGGCGAGGCCCTGGTGGCTGTGATGGCCTCCTCGGTCAACTACAACTCGGTGTGGACGTCGATCTTCGAGCCGATGGCGACCTTCGGCTTCCTGGAGCGCTACGGCAGGCTCAGCGAGCTCACCAGGCGCCACGACCTGCCGTACCACATCATCGGCTCCGACCTCGCGGGCGTCGTGCTGCGCACCGGTCCCGGGGTCAACGCCTGGCACCCCGGCGACGAGGTCGTCGCCCACTGCCTCTCCGTCGAGCTGGAGTCCAGCGACGGCCACAACGACACGATGCTCGACCCGGAGCAGCGGATCTGGGGCTTCGAGACCAACTTCGGCGGCCTGGCGGAGATCGCGCTGGTGAAGTCCAACCAGCTGATGCCGAAGCCGGACCACCTGAGCTGGGAGGAGGCCGCCGCCCCCGGCCTGGTCAATTCCACCGCCTACCGGCAGCTGGTCTCCCGCAACGGCGCCGGCATGAAGCAGGGCGACAACGTGCTCATCTGGGGCGCGAGCGGCGGACTCGGCTCCTACGCCACCCAGTTCGCGCTGGCCGGCGGGGCCAACCCGATCTGCGTCGTCTCCAGCGAGCAGAAGGCGGACCTCTGCCGGGCGATGGGCGCCGAGGCGATCATCGACCGCACCGCCGAGGACTACAAATTCTGGAAGGACGAGAACACCCAGGACCCGCGCGAGTGGAAGCGTTTCGGCAAGCGCATCCGCGAACTCACCGGCGGCGAGGACGTGGACATCGTCTTCGAGCACCCCGGCCGCGAGACCTTCGGCGCCTCCGTGTACGTCACCCGCAAGGGCGGCACCATCGTCACCTGCGCCTCGACCTCGGGCTATAACCACGAGTACGACAACCGGTACCTGTGGATGTCCCTGAAGAAGATCGTCGGCTCCCACTTCGCCAACTACCGCGAGGCATGGGAGGCCAACCGCCTCGTCGCCAAGGGAAAGATCCACCCCACGCTGTCGCGGGTGTACTCCCTGGAGGACACCGGCCAGGCCGCCCACGACGTGCACCGCAACCTCCACCAGGGCAAGGTCGGCGTGCTGTGCCTGGCCCCCGAGGAGGGCCTGGGCGTGCGCGACCACGCCAAGCGCGCGCAGCACGTGGACGCCATCAACCGCTTCCGGAACATCTGAGGGCCGTTGAATGACAGAGCGTCAGAACCCGTCTGCCGCGCAGGGCGCGCCTGTGTCGAAAGAGACGAAGACAAGGGAGCGCAGCGACCGCGGGCCGAGGAGCGTCGACACCCGCACCGAGCGCCCTGCGCCGCAGGCGCAGAAGGAAAGGGACCGTCCGTGGCTGATGCGGACCTACGCCGGGCACTCCACGGCCGAGGCGTCGAACGAGCTGTACCGGCGCAATCTCGCCAAGGGCCAGACCGGTCTGTCGGTGGCGTTCGACCTGCCGACGCAGACCGGCTACGACCCCGACCACGTCCTCGCCCGCGGTGAGGTCGGCCGGGTCGGGGTGCCGGTCTCGCACATCGGCGACATGCGCCGGCTGTTCCAGGACATCCCCCTGGAGCAGATGAACACCTCGATGACGATCAACGCCACCGCCATGTGGCTGCTGGCGCTCTACCAGGTCGTCGCCGAGGAGCAGGGCGCGGACCTCACCGAGCTCCAGGGGACGACCCAGAACGACATCGTCAAGGAGTACCTGTCCCGCGGCACGCACGTGTTCCCGCCGGGGCCGAGCCTGCGCCTGACGACGGACATGATCGCGTACACGGTCTCCCACATGCCGAGGTGGAACCCGATCAACATCTGCAGCTACCACCTGCAGGAGGCGGGCGCCACACCGGTCCAGGAGATCGCGTACGCGATGTCCACGGCGATCTCGGTGCTCGACGCCGTGCGCGACTCCGGCCAGGTGCCGCCGGAGCGCATGGGCGACGTCGTCGGCCGTATCTCGTTCTTCGTGAACGCGGGCGTCCGCTTCGTCGAGGAGATGTGCAAGATGCGCGCCTTCGGCCGGATCTGGGACCGGATCACACGCGAGCGGTACGGCATCGAGAACCCCAAGCACCGCCGCTTCCGCTACGGCGTCCAGGTCAACTCCCTCGGTCTGACCGAGGCGCAGCCGGAGAACAACGTCCAGCGGATCGTGCTGGAGATGCTGGCCGTGACCCTCTCCAAGGACGCACGCGCGCGTGCCGTCCAGCTGCCGGCCTGGAACGAGGCCCTGGGCCTGCCCCGCCCCTGGGACCAGCAGTGGTCGCTGCGCATCCAGCAGGTGCTCGCCTACGAGAGCGACCTGCTGGAGTACGGGGACCTCTTCGAGGGCTCCAAGGTGGTCGAGGCCAAGGTGGACGAGCTGGTCGAGGCGTCGCTGGCCGAGATGGGGCGGATCGAGGAGATGGGCGGCGCGATGGCCGCCGTCGAGTCCGGCTACCTCAAGTCCCAGCTGGTCTCCTCGCACGCCGCGCGCCGGGCCCGGATCGAGTCGGGTGAGGAGAAGATCATCGGTGTCAACGCCTTCGAGGGCACCGAGCCGAACCCCCTGACCGCCGATCTCGACACCGCGATCCAGACCGTCGACCCGGCCGTCGAGGCGCGAGTGGTCGGGGCGCTGGGCCGCTGGCGCGACACGCGCTACCAGCCGCCGTTCAACCACCCGCGCCCCTGCAAGGCGCTGGAGGCGCTGAAGGAGGCCGCGAAGGGCGACGGCAACCTGATGGAGGCCACCCTGGAGTGCGCCCGCGCGGGGGCCACGACCGGCGAGTGGGCCGGTGCCCTGCGCGAGGTGTTCGGCGAGTACCGCGCCCCGACCGGGGTGTCCTCGGCGCCGGTCGCCGTCCCCGCCGAGGCGGGCTCGGCGCTCGCCGGCGTCCGCCGCAAGGTGGAGGTGACGGCGCGTGACCTCGGCGTCGGCAAGCTGCGCTTCCTGGTCGGCAAGCCGGGCCTGGACGGCCACTCCAACGGCGCCGAGCAGATCGCCGTGCGGGCCCGCGACGCCGGGTTCGAGGTGGTCTACCAGGGCATCCGGCTCACCCCGGAGCAGATCGTGGACGCCGCCCTCGCGGAGGACGTCCACGCGGTGGGCCTGTCCATCCTCTCCGGCTCCCACGCCCAGCTGGTGCCGGACGTGCTGGAGCGGCTGCGCGAGGCCGGCGCGGCCGACATTCCGGTGATCGCCGGCGGAATCATCCCGAACGCCGACGCCGAGCAGCTCAGGGCCGCGGGAGTGGCCGCGGTCTTCACCCCGAAGGACTTCGACATCACCGGGATCATCGGCCGTATCGTCGACGAGATCCGCAACGCGAACAAGCTCGACCCCCTGGAGGTCCCCGCATGACGACTGTGAACCGCCTTCGCCCCCGGCGCTCCTGCCTGGCGGTACCGGGCTCGAACCCGCGCTTCCTGGAGAAGGCCCAGGGCCTCCCGGCGGACCAGGTCTTCCTCGACCTGGAGGACGCCTGCGCTCCGCTCGCCAAGCCCGAGGCGCGGCACACCATCGTCAAGTTCCTCAACGAGGGCGACTGGACCGGCAAGACGCGCGTGGTGCGGGTCAACGACTGGACGACCGAGTGGACGTACCGTGACGTCGTGACCGTCGTCGAGGGCGCCGGCCCGAACCTCGACTGCATCATGCTGCCGAAGGTGCAGGACGCCCAGCAGGTCGTCGCGCTCGACCTGCTCCTCACCCAGATCGAGAAGACCATGGGCTTCGAGGTCGGCCGCATCGGCATCGAGGCGCAGATCGAGAACGCCCAGGGCCTGAACAACGTCAACGAGATCGCGCAGGCCTCCCCGCGCGTCGAGACGATCATCTTCGGCCCGGCCGACTTCATGGCGTCGATCAACATGAAGTCGCTGGTCGTGGGTGAGCAGCCGCCCGGCTACCCGGCGGACGCCTACCACTACATCCTGATGAAGATCCTGATGGCCGCCCGCGCCAACAACCTCCAGGCGATCGACGGCCCCTACCTGCAGATCCGCAACGTCGACGGCTACCGCGAGGTCGCACAGCGCGCCGCCGCCCTCGGTTTCGACGGCAAGTGGGTGCTCCACCCGGGCCAGGTCGAGGCGTCCAACGAGATCTTCTCGCCCTCCCAGGAGGACTACGACCACGCCGAGCTGATCCTGGACGCGTACGACTACTACACATCCGAGGCGGGCGGTAGGAAGGGCTCCGCGATGCTCGGCGACGAGATGATCGACGAGGCCAGCCGCAAGATGGCCCTGGTCGTTTCCGGCAAGGGACGGGCCGCCGGTATGCGGCGCACCGGCACGTTCGAGATGCCCACCGACTAGAAAGGTCCTGAGCGCGATGCAGTTCGGACGCACCTACGAGGAGTTCGAGGTCGGCGCGGTCTACAAGCACTGGCCCGGCAAGACGGTCACGGAGTACGACGACCACCTCTTCTGCCTCCTCACCATGAACCACCACCCCCTCCACATGGACAGCAACTATGCGGAGAGGACGACGGACTTCGGCAAGAACGTCGTCGTGGGCAACTACGTCTACTCACTGCTGCTCGGCATGTCGGTGCCGGACGTCTCCGGGAAGGCGATCGCCAACCTGGAGATCGAGTCGCTGCGGCACGTGGCGCCGACCTTCCACGGCGACACGGTCTACGGCGAGACGACCGTGCTCGACAAGAGGCCGTCGAAGTCGAAGAACGACCGCGGCATCGTCCACGTCGAGACCAGGGGCTACAAGCAGGACGGCACCCTGGTGTGCGTGTTCCGCCGCAAGGTGATGGTGCCGACCGAGACGTACATCAAGGAGCGCGGCGGCGAACAGCCCGGCCGCCCGGAACCGCTGGACATTTCAGAGCGAGAGCAGGAGAAGTAGCCATGGCGCGACTCGCCCAGACGGCCGGTCTGACCGACGTCCAGCGGGAGATCCTCTCCACCGTCCGGGACTTCGTGGACAAGGAGATCATCCCGGTCGCGACCGGCCTGGAGCACCGCGACGAGTACCCGCAGCAGATCGTCGACGGCCTGAAGGAACTCGGCCTGTTCGGTCTGATGATCCCCGAGGAGTACGGAGGGCTGGGCGAGTCGCTGCTCACGTACGCCCTGTGCGTGGAGGAGATCGCGCGCGGCTGGATGTCGGTGTCCGGCATCATCAACACGCATTTCATCGTCGCGTACATGCTCAAGCAGCACGGCACGCAGGAGCAGAAGGACCACTTCCTGCCGCGCATGGCGGCCGGCGACGTCCGGGGCGCGTTCTCCATGTCGGAGCCGGCCCTGGGTTCCGACGTGTCGGCGATCTCGTCGAAGGCGGTGAAGGACGGCGACGCGTACGTCCTGAACGGCCAGAAGATGTGGCTGACGAACGGCGGCACGTCGTCCCTGGTGGCCGTTCTGGTGCGGAGTGACGAAGGACACCCGGAGGGCACGGCGCCGCACAAGTCGATGACGACCTTCCTGGTGGAGAAGGAGCCCGGATTCGGCGAGGTGCGGCCCGGTCTGACCATCCCGGGCAAGATCGACAAGATGGGCTACAAGGGCGTCGACACCACCGAGCTCATCATGGACGGACTGCGCGTTCCGGCGGACCGCGTGCTCGGCGGGGTCACCGGCCGCGGTTTTTACCAAATGATGGACGGCGTCGAGGTCGGCCGCGTCAATGTGGCGGCGCGGGGCTGCGGTGTCGCCCAGCGCGCCTTCGAACTCGGGGTCCGGTACGCCCAGCAGCGGCACACGTTCGGCAAGCAGATCGCCCAGCACCAGGCCATTCAGTTCAAGCTCGCGGAGATGGCTACCAAGGTGGAGGCCGCGCATGCGATGATGGTGAACGCCGCACGCAAAAAGGACTCCGGAGAACGAAACGACCTGGAGGCGGGGATGGCCAAGTACCTCGCGTCCGAGTACTGCAAGGAGGTCGTCGAGGACGCCTTCCGGATCCACGGCGGCTACGGTTTTTCCAAGGAGTACGAGATCGAGCGCCTCTACCGCGAGGCGCCGATGCTGCTGATCGGCGAGGGTACCGCCGAGATCCAGAAAATGATCATCGGTCGCAGACTGCTCGAAGAGTATCGATTCCAGGGATGAATGTCCGGATACGGGGTGTTTTCTTGGAATAGAGGATCACACCCCGTCAGCACTCTCCGGTCACCGACTCGACTGCCTGGCTTACCCAGTTGTCACCTGGAGCCGCTACGATCGCCGGAAAGCCGCCGTCCCCTGTCCATGCGCGGCACTTATCCGCTACGAAGGTCATCCATGCCCCACAGCAAAACCTCTGCATCTCGCGACAGCCTCGCCGGCGTGCGCCTCGCGCGCGGAGCATCGCCGTGGCTCCTGCCGACCGTCGCCACCGCAGCCGTCAGCCTGGTCCGTGCCCGCCGCTCGGGTGCCGCCAAGGCCGTAGCCGTCCCCGCCACCGCTCTCGCGGCGGGGATGCTGTGGTTCTTCCGCGACCCCGAGCGCGAGATCACCCGGGGCCGGGTCATCTCGCCCGCCGACGGTGTGGTGCAGAGCATCATGCCGTGGAAGGACGGCCGGACGCGCGTCGCGATCTTCATGAGCCCGCTCAACGTTCACGTCAACCGCGCCCCGCTGGCCGGCACGGTGACGTCGGTCGAGCACATCCCCGGTGGATTCGTTCCCGCCTTCAACAAGGAGAGCGAGAACAACGAGCGCGTCGTCTGGCACTTCGACACCGAGCTCGGCGACATCGAGATGATCCAGATCGCCGGTGCGGTGGCCCGCCGCATCGTCCCCTACGTGCCCGAGGGCACCAAGGTCGAGCAGGGCGAGCGGGTCGGTCTCATCCGGTTCGGCTCGCGTGTCGACCTCTACCTGCCCGAGGGTGTGGAGATCGACGTCGAGGTGGGCCAGAAGACCGTGGCTGGGGTGACTCGCATTGACCGTGATTGATCCAGAGAAGACACAGACAGGCTGGGTGCCCGACGCCGACGGCGCGGACGACGAGGAGGAGATGCCCCTCTCACTCCGCCTGTCGATAGCGGATACCCTCACCCTCGGCAACGCCACCTGTGGCTTCATGGCGGTGTACTTCACCACCACCGGCATCCTGATCCCGCACCTCACGGGCAGCCAGGAGAGCGGGATGGCCCGCCACAGCGCGGCCACCGCCGTGATCCTCATGCTGTGCGCGGCGGTCTTCGACCTGTTCGACGGCCTGGTGGCCCGCAAGCTGCGCTCCTCCCCCATGGGCGCGGAGCTCGACAACCTCTCGGACCTGATCAGCTTCGGTCTGGCCCCGGCGTACTTCGTCCTCGTGTACGGCATGGTCGCGGACGACGCGCACCAGAGGGTGGCCGCGGTCGGGGCGATCGTGGTGCTGCTGGCGGTGGTGCTGAGGCTTGCGAGGTTCTCCTGCGTCACCGTCAAGGACGGCACCTTCCAGGGCATGCCGTCACCGTTCGGGGCGCTGACCATCGTCTCGATCGTGCTGCTGGAGCTGCCGTTCGTGGCGACGGTTCTGGCGATCCTGGGCACGGCCTGGCTGATGGTGAGCCGGGTCGAGTACCCGAAGCCGCGAGGCCCCCTCGCGGTGGCGATGCTCTCCTGGATCGTGCTGGCCATGGGGCTGCTGGCGGCCTGGGCCTTCGACGCCCCGAGCGGCCAGCTGCTCCTGCAGACCGGCTGCGCGCTGCAGCTGGTGATGGGCGCGGTGATCCCGCTGTTCGCCACGGCTCGCCGGGTGAACAACTTCCGCGGCAATCGCCGCGAGGCGAGGGCGGCGCAGCCGTAACACTGCCGCTGTGGGCCCCGGACCCTGTTGGGTTCGGGGCTCCTTGCTTTTTTGGGCCCCCGGCGTGGGTGCGGGCCCTGCCGGGGCTCCGCCAGCGGGCCCCCGGGCCTATGCCCGACCACCACCCGGCTCGGTGAGTGGAAAGGCGTGGGCAGGGCCATGCGACCCGTCTGGGGGTCCCCCCTCTGGGGGAGTTTGAGGACGAGGCCCGTCCAGGGCCGAAGTGGGAGTCCGGGGACGGAAGCACCCAGGGTCGGGACGGGAGAGGGCCGCGGGGGCGAAAGACCTTCTTCGGCACGTCCCCGTCCGCCCCGGCTTCCGCTCGGTCGGTGAGAAGCGCCGAGCGAGCGGGCTGCTCGTCCGACCCACCGGCGTCGGGTGGCGGGTGGGCGAAGGCCGGGGGCCCAGGGCGCGGAGCCCTCCGGTTCGGCGCGACCGGGCGGAGAACCCTCTTCAGCCCAGGAAGTCCCGTGCGATCCGCTCCGCGGTGCGTTCCAGGATCGGGCCCGCCTCCGCGATGCACGTCGTCACGTCCGGCTCGAGATCGGTCAGCGCGTACGCCCGCCGAATCCCCACCCGCCCCAGCGCCTCCGGCGGCAGCGCGAGCCGCCCGCACACCGCGACGACCTCCTTGCCGGCGGCACGGGCCGCGGCGGCCACCCCCGCCGGGGCCTTGCCGTGCAGGGTCTGCTCGTCCAGTGAGCCCTCACCGGTGATCACGAGGTCGGCCCGCTCCAGCGCGGGCGCGAAGCCGAGGACGTCCAGCATGACCTCGATACCGGGCCGGAACCGGGCCCCGAGGAGCAGCGCGCCGTACCCGATGCCGCCGGCCGCGCCCGCACCGGGCGAGGCGGCGAACTCGGTGGCCCTGGCCCCGGCCGGCTCCTCCAGCACCTTCACGAAGTGCGCGAGCGCCGCGTCCAGCCGCCGCACGTCCTCGGGGGAAGCGCCCTTCTGCGGGCCGTAGACCGCCGGGGCGCCCTTCGGGCCGGTCAGCGGGTTGTCGACATCGCTGGCGAGCACGAACGCGACCTCGCCTAGGCGCGGGTCCAGGCCCGACAGATCCGCCGAGGCCAGCTCGGCGAGACCGGCGCCGCCCGGCGTCACCGGCTCGCCGTCGGCCTTCAGGAAGCGGGCGCCCAGCGCGGCCAGCATGCCGGCGCCACCGTCCGTGGTGGCACTGCCGCCGACCCCGAACACGAGGGTCCGCGCGCCCGCGTCCAGCGCGGCCGTCAGCAGCTCGCCGGATCCGTACGTGGACGCCGTCAGCGGCGCGAGTACGCCGCCCGGCAGCCTCTGGAGGCCGCTGGCCTCCGCCATCTCCACCACGGCGGTGTCGCCGCGCAGCGCGAACGCCGCGGTGACCTCGTCGCCGAGGGGGCCGGTGACCCGTACCTCCCGCCGATCGAAGCCGGCCGCGACCGCCGCGGCCACCGTGCCGTCGCCTCCGTCGGCCACGGGAAGCGCCTCGACCTCGAGGCCGGGCACCACCCGGCGCAGCCCGGCGGTCACCCGCTCGGCGACCTCCACGGCCGTCAGCGACCCCTTGAACTTGTCCGCGGCGACGAGCACCCGCCGCGCCGGCGCTTCCGACTGTGCTGACCGTACTGACTGTGCTGATCGAGTACCGCTCACTGCAGCGTCCGCCACTTCCGCCATCCCTTGCTCTCCGGGCCCGTACGCATGCCGGGTCAGTCGCGCCACCGCAGAACCCTAGCCCTCGGTTCCCCGGACCGTCATGCCCCTGCCCAGCCCGTGGAAGGACGTCGGGCGTACGGGGGCCGGGAGGGACATCGAGCGCGGACGGGGCCGGTCGCGCCGGGCGGCGTGAGCCGGGCGTCCGGCCGGGGTCGCCGTGCCCCCGGCGCGTGCGCCGTCCGGTGCCGGTCGCGGGACCGGCGTGTGCTGCCGTGCGCCCTGGCCGGCCGGGCTTCCCGGCCGCGGTGCGGTCGTTCACCGCCACTACCCTTCCCGCATGACCCCCACTCAGGATGTTCAGGACTACGCCACCTATATCGCCTCGCTCCCCCGTGTCCTCGCTGGCGCCGCCGCCCTCTTCCGGGACGGCGAGGGCCGCGTGCTGCTCGTCGAGCCGAACTACCGTGAGGGATGGGTGCTGCCCGGCGGCACGATCGAGTCGGACGACGGGGAGACCCCCCGCCAGGGGGCACGGCGCGAGACGGCCGAGGAGATCGGGCTGGACCGTGAGCTCGGACGCCTGCTGGTCGTGGACTGGGTGCGTGGGGCCGGACGGCCGCCGGTGGTGGCGTACCTGTACGACGGCGGAGTACTCGGCGCGGACGATCTCGCGGCGATCCGCCTGCAGGAGGAGGAGCTGCTGTCCTGGCGGCTCGTGCCGCGCGCGGATCTGGCCGAATATCTCCCTGGTTCCCTCGGTCGCCGCGTGCTGACCGCGCTGGACGTCCTCGCCGACGGCTCGGGCACCGCGGAGCTGGAGGAAGGACATCAGGTGAACTGATCATGATTTGAGGACGTTTGGAGGTCCAGCGGGGGTCACCCCGAATACTCTGTGACAGCAGAACAACGCCTTCCGTGACGGACGACACAGCATCCGAATGTAGGCAGCACTGGTTGATCTATGAATAATTCAGCCACGTGGCTCGATTTTGATGCCTCTCTCACCCGTTGTGTGTGCTCGACCCATGGTGGCGAGCACTTTCCGCGAAAGGCATGTGGTCGTGACCGCCACACTGACCGATTTCCACTACGGAGCGGTGACTCCTGTCATCTCCTACCTGATGGCATGTCTGGGGTCGGCGCTGGGTCTGCGCTGCACCGTGCGGTCCATGCGCCGCGGGGCGCAGCAGAGCCGGAGGATCGGCTGGCTCAGCCTGGGAGCCGTGTCCATCGGCTGCGGCGTCTGGACGATGCACTTCGTCGCGATGATCGGCTTCAGTGTCAACGGCGCGGTCGTCGAGTACGACACCCGGCTGACCCTGCTGAGTCTGGCCGTCGCGATCCTCGTCGTCGCCATCGGCGTGTTCCTGGTCGGCTACCGCGGTGCCCGCCCGGCCGTCCTGGGCACGGCCGGTCTCATCACGGGGCTGGGCGTCGCGGCCATGCACTACATCGGCATGGCCGCCATGGACGCCGGCGGCACCATCCGCTACGACACGGTGGCCGTGGTGCTGTCCGTCCTGATCGCCGTGGTCGCGGCCACGGCGGCGCTGTGGGCAGCGGTCTCCGTCCGAGGGCTCTGGGCGAGCCTGGGGGCGAGCCTCGTGATGGGCATCGCGGTGACCGGCATGCACTACATGGGCATGGCCGCCGTGAGCGTGCACCTCGAGCACGCCGGTACGTCCTCGCAGTCCTCGGTCGGCCTGATGTCCTTCCTCCTGGCCATGCTCGCCGGCCCGGTGGCGGTCCTCGTCCTGGCCGCGGTGATCGTCATGTTCGACCCCGAGATGGTGCTCGGGAACGACGAACGGACCCGCGCGGTGCGGCCCTCGACGGGTGACTTCACCCCCGAGCGGTCTCCGTCGCCCGTGTCGCACCGGTACGAGGGCCCCTGACGGAGCCGGAGGGCAGCGACTGCGGGAACAGGGCCGGGCCCCGCTCGAAGTCCAGCAGTCGCTGCTTGCGGTCCAGGCCTCCCCCGTATCCGGTGAGGCCGCCGCTCGCGCCGATGACCCGGTGGCAGGGGATGACGATGCCGATCGGGTTGCGGCCGTTGGCCAGTCCGACGGCCCTGGACGCCTTCGGATTGCCGAGGGCCACGGCGATTTCGCCGTACGTGCGGGTCTCGCCGTAGGGGATGTCCGTCAGCAGGTCCCAGACGCGGCGCTGGAACGGGGTGCCGTGCGGGCGCAGCTCCAGAGTGAACTCCTTCAGCCCGCCCGCGAAGTAGGCCTCCAGTTGTTCCTCGGCGTCGGCGAAGGCCCTCGCGGCGGGAGCGGCGGCGGAGCCGGGATCGACGCGGTCGCCGAAGGTCTCCTCCGGGGGGCGGTGACGCTGGTCGGTCATGTAGAGGCCGCACAGGACGCCGTCGTCGGCGACGAGCGTCAGCGGGCCGTACGGGCTGTCGATCACGGTGTGCTGCTTCATCGGCTCCATCCACTTCCGGGCTCCGGGCTCCGGGCTCCGGGGCTTCGTATGTGTTCATCGGCGCTCGTACGTCCTCATGCCGGCAGGACGTTGATCGGGTGGCTGTCCGTCGCCCACAGGTACTGCACCGCGTACGCCCGCCAGGGCCGCCAGGCCGCCGCGTGTGCGGTGAGCGCGGCGGGGGTGGAGGGCAGGTCGAGTTCCCGGGCGGCGCGGCGGATGCCGAGGTCGGTGGGGAGGAAGGCGTCGGGGTCGCCGAGGGCGCGCATGGCGATGACGTCGGCGGTCCAGGGGCCGAAGCCCGGGAGGGCGAGGAGCTTCGCGCGGGCCTCGGGCCAGTCGCTCTCGACGCCCAGGCGCAGGCCGCCGTCCACGAGTGCGCGCACCAGCGTGGTGAAGGTGGCGCGGCGGGCGCGGGGCAGGGCCAGGGTCTCGGGGTCCAGATCCGCGAGTGCCTCGGGCGACGGGAAGAGGTGGGTGAGTCCGCCCTCCGGGTCCGGGTCGTCCACCGGTTCGCCGTACGCGGTGACCAGGCGGGCCGCGTGGGTACGGGCGGCCGCGGTGGAGACCTGCTGTCCGAGCACGGCCCGGACGGCGAACTCCGCCTCGTCGACCGTACGCGGGACCCGGCGCCCGGGTGCCTTGTCCACCAGGGGCGCGAGGACCGGGTCGGTGCGCAGCCGGTCGTCGACGGCCACCGGGTCGGCGTCCAGGTCGAGCAGGCGGCGGCAACGGCTGATGGCGACGGTGAGGTCCCGCGGGTCGGTGAGGGTGAGACGGCAGGCGATGTGGTCGGGCCGCGGGGCCAGGGCCACGAAGCCGTGCCCGTGCGGCAGCCGCAGGGTGCGCCGGTAGGCACCGTCCCGCCACTCCTCCACGCCGGGTACGGCGGTGGCGGCGAGGTGGCCGAAGAGGTTGTCGGGAGTGAGCGGGGCCCGGAACGGCAGGCGCAGCGACAGCGCGGCGGGGGTGCCGGTGGAGGCGGGGGTGCCGGTGGTTCCGGCGGGACCGGGGGTCCGTTTCGGCGCGCGGGCGCGCAGGTCGCCCGGGGCCAGGGCGAAGACCTCGCGCACGGTGTCGTTGAAGGTGCGGACGGAGGAGAAGCCGGCGGCGAAGGCGATCTCCGTCATCGGCAGGGCCGTCGTCTCGATGAGCAGCCGCGCGGTCTGCGCGCGCTGGGCCCGTGCGAGGGCGAGGGGTCCCGCGCCCAGCTCGGCGAGCAGCTGGCGTTCCACCTGCCGGGTGCTGTAGCCGAGCCGGGCGGCAAGGCCGGGCACTCCCTCCCGGTCCACGATCCCGTCGGCGATCAGCCGCATGGCGCGGGCCACGGCGTCGGCCCGCTGGTTCCACTCCGGTGAGCCGGGGCTGGTGTCGGGACGGCATCGCTTGCAGGCCCGGAATCCCGCCTGCTGGCAGGCCGCCGCGCTCGGGTGGAAGACCATGTTCTCGGGCTTGGGCGGTACCACCGGGCAGCTGGGCCGGCAGTAGATGCCGGTGGTGAGGACGGCGGTGAAGAACCAGCCGTCGAACCGCGCGTCCTTGGACCGGACGGCACGCACGCAGCGTTCGGTGTCGATGTGCATCCCCTTCTGCATGGGTCCAGCATCGGGGACGGAACGGGCCCGGTCTCGCGGAAATCCGACATGAACCTCAGCCGGCCTGCGCTGCCCCGGTTCGCCATGCCGACTCGCGCAGCAGCCGCAGCCCGTTGATGCCGACCAGCACGGTCGAGCCCTCGTGGCCGGCGACAGCGAGCGGGAGCGGGAGGTGGCCGATGGGGAGGAGGGTTTTCTCGTGCTGCCGGCCGCCGACCATCCTGCGCCGTCCGGCCTCGAAGCGCGGGGAGGTGGCCCGTCGGGCCGGCCGGTGGACCGGTCGACGGGCCGCGACCGGCCCGGAGGGTCAGCCGACCGAGGCCGGCTCCACGGGGGCGGCCTCCTGCGGGCCGCCGCTGATCGGCAGGACCTCGGCGTCGGAGGTCCGGACGAAGCGGGGTCCCGCCGGTCCGTACACTCCGCGCGGCTCGGGGAACACGGCGAGCAGGACGAGGTAGAGCACCGCCGCGAGGACGAGGCCGACCGGCAGCGAGATGTCCATGCCGTCGGCCAGGTTGCCGAGCGGTCCGACGAACTGGCCGGGCAGGTTGGTGAACAGCAGTGCCACGACGGCGGAGACCAGCCAGGTGGCCAGGCCGCGCCAGTTCCAGCCGTGGGCGAACCAGTAGCGGCCGCCGGTGCGGCGCTGGTTGAAGACCTGGAGCGCCTCGGCGTCGTACCAGCCCCGTCGGGTGACGTAGCCGAGGATCATCACGACCATCCACGGTGCGGTGCAGGTGATGATCAGGGTGGCGAAGGTGGAGATCGACTGGGTGAGGTTCAGCGCGAAGCGGCCGATGAAGATGAACACGATGGACAGGGCGCCGATGAGGACCGTCGCCTGGACGCGGCTGAAGCGGGTGAAGACGCTGCAGAAGTCCAGCCCGGTGCCGTACAGGGCGGTCGTGCCGGTGGACAGGCCGCCGATCAGCGCGATGAGGCAGAGCGGCAGGAAGTACCAGCCGGGGGAGATCGCGAGCAGGCCGCCGACGTAGTTGGGCGCGTCCGGGTCGACGTACTTGACGGCCTGGGTCGCGATGATCGACGCGGTGGCGAGACCGAAGACGAACGGCAGCAGGGTGGCGGCCTGGGCCAGGAACGCCGCGCCCATCACCCGGCGGCGGGGCGTCGCGGCCGGGATGTAGCGGGACCAGTCGCCGAGGAACGCGCCGAAGGAGACCGGGTTGGAGAGCACGATCAGCGCGGAGCCGATGAAGGACGGCCAGAACAGCGGGTCGGCAGTCGAGGCGAAGCTTCCCGCGTAGCCGGGGTCGAAGTCGCCGGCGAAGGCGAAGGCGCCCAGCACGAACAGGGCCGACGCCGCCACCACGGCGATCTTGTTGACCAGCAGCATGAAGCGGAAGCCGTAGACGCAGACCACCAGCACGAGGGCGGCGAAGATCGCGTACGCCGCGCTGTACGACAGGGTGGACTCGGGGAGCCCCACCAGCCGGTGCGCGCCGCCGACGAGGGCGTCGCCCGAGGACCACACCGAGATCGAGAAGAAGGCGATCGCGGTGAGCAGCGAGAGGAAGGAGCCGACGACCCTGCCGTGCACCCCCAGGTGGGCGGAGGAGGAGACGGAGTTGCTGGTGCCGTTGGCGGGGCCGAAGAGCGCCATCGGCGCGAGCAGCAGGGCACCGGCGATCAGGCCGAGCAGGGTCGCCGCGAGCCCCTGCCAGAAGGAGAGGCCGAAGAGGATGGGGAAGGCGCCCAGCACACAGGTCGCGAAGGTGTTGGCGCCGCCGAAGGCGAGCCGGAACAGGTCGAGCGGACGGGCCGTGCGGTCCTCGTCCGGGATCTGCTCGACACCATGAGTCTCGATTTCGGTGACCGAGGTCGCCATGGGGCTCTCACCTGCCGTTCATACCGGGGGACGGGTCCACAGTGTGGGTCACTCGCCGACCACCGACAATTGTGCCAGTCACGAAGAGATAGCCTGTTTCATGTGGCTGTCGACAAACTCACCGTCGAGGATCTGCTCTCCTTCCCCGCCCTCCAGCTGTCCGTGAAGGCGGGGAGCAACGGCCTCGGCCGGTCCGTATCCTGGGCGCACGTAAGCGAGTTGGATGATCCGACCCCGTGGCTTCTGGGGGCCGAGATCCTCATGACGACGGGGCTCGCGATCCCCCGCACGGCGGCCGGGCAGCGCCGTTATCTGGAGCGGCTGGACGACGCCGGCGTCTCCGCACTGGCCCTGTCGGCGCAGCTGCACATGCCCGTGCTGCACGAGGCGTTCTTCCGGGCGGCCGAGGAGCGGGGCTTCCCGGTGCTGGAGGTGCCGCTCGCCGTCCCGTTCATCGCGGTCTCCCAGGAGGTCGCCGCCGCGGTCCAGGAGGACGCCCGGCACCGGCTGGGCGCACAGTTGCAGGTCTTCGGCTCGCTGCGCTGGATGGTCGCCGAGGACCTCGACACTCCGACCCTCCTGCGTCGCCTCGAACGCCTGTCCGGATACGACGTGTATCTCTGCACCCCGCAGGGCCGCCCGCTGCTGCCCGGGGTGCCGACCCCCGGCCCGGGGGTGCTGCCCGCCTCGGTGGACGCCGCGCCGACCGTCCCCGGCGGTTTCGTCCTGCCGGTGCCGGCGCCCGGCGGCCCGGCGGGCTTCCTGGTGGCGTACGAGCGGCAGGGCGCCCAGCCCGCCGGCCTCGCGGTCGTCCAGCACATCGCCACGGTGGCGGCGCTGCGGGTGGCGATGGTGCGCAGCGAACGCGAGACGCTGCGCCGCGAGGGCGCCGAGACGCTGGCCGAGCTGCTCCAGGAGGTGCTCGACCCGGAGGCTGCCCGCCGCAGGCTCGCCCGGCACTCCATCGAGGGCGACACCGTCCTGATCGTGGTCCGGCACACCCCCGACGAGGCGCTGCTTGCCTGCCTCGAGGACCACCCGCATCTGCTGCTGACCTGGGGCGAGGACCGGTATGTGCTCGGGGCGCCGCAGCTGGCCGACACCATCGGCGCGCTGCCGGCCGTCACGGCCGGGATGAGCCGCCCCTTCCAGCCGGGCGCGGCTCTGAAGGTCGCCCAGCGCGAAGCTCTGTGGGCGGTCTCCAAGGCGGGCGAGTCGGGCCGCCCGCTGGTCCGCTACGGCGCCGACGCGACGGGCCGCTGGCTGCCGGACGACCCCGCGGTCCTGACCGCGCTGGTCGACCACGTGCTCGGCGAGGTGCTGCGCTACGACGCGGAGCACGACTCCCAGCTCCTGGTCTCCGCCCGCACCTGGATGGAACGCGACCGCCGTACCGAGGCCGCCGCGGCGGTGCTGCACATCCACCCGAACACCCTGGCCTACCGCCTGCGCCGCTTCGGCGCCCTCTCCGGCCGCGACCTGTCCTCGACCGGCGCGCTCACGGAGGTCTGGCTGGCCATCCAGGCAGCCGGGGCGCTGGGCCTCACCGACTGACACCACGGCAGCCTGCGCAGCCCGTGCCTCACCCCGGCCGGCGCAGCTTTGCGGCGCACGTGGTGTACGCGCGGTCGTCGTGAAGGACGGAACAGATCTCCTGGAGTGTGTGGGGGCGCGCACCGCGTGGATCGCGATGCGGGCCGCGTCCTCCGGGGGCCGGCGGTGGACGCCCGTGGAAAGGGCCGGGAACGCGACCGTCTCCGCACCGAGGGCCCTTGACGCGCAGGGCCTCGCGGTGCTCGCGGTGACAGGACGCCGGCAGAGACGGGCGGTCCTCCGTCGTACCGCAGCCAGGGGGCACGGCCCCAGGCGTCGACCCTCGGGGCACGCAGCCGGTACCACCGCCCGGGCGTCCACGGCCCGCTCCTGCCCCTGGTTCCCGAAGGGCGGCCGACGCACCCCCGTCCCCGGCTCGCCCGTCGCGCTGCCCCGCCCTCCGCCACCGGGCGTGCGGGCCCCGTCAGGCAGGGCTCGGAGCCGGGTCCTCCGGCTGCGCGGGCATCCCCGCCCGCGCGCGGGCGAGCAGGGCGGCCGGGTCAGGATCCGCCTGCAGGAACCGGAGTACGAGCATCCACCACTGGTCCAGCCGCTCTCTCCAGTTCCGCCCGCCCGGCATCTCGTCGGTCAGGGTGCAGAGCCCGAAGAACGCGCACACGAGCGTCACGGCCGCGGCCGACGGCTCGACCCCTTCCGCGAGTTCGCCTCTGGTGCGTGCCTGGGCGAGAAGCCGGGTGGCGGCCACCGACCAGGCGTCGAACGGCGTGGGGACGGCAGCCTCGATGGTGCGGCGTTCCGCCCACAGTCGTGCACCGGCACGCGCCACGATGTCCTCACTGAGGGACTGCGCGACACGGAAGCTGAGGCCGACCAGCTTCTCCAGCGGAGGGATGCCGGGCCTGGCGTAGGCCGTGGCGAGCTGCGGCCAGGTGGCGAACTGCTCGCGGACCACGGCCAATGCCAGCCTTTCCTTACTGGAGTAGTGGAAATAGATCGCCCCACTGGTTCTTCCCGAGTGATCGCTTATTTCATTGACACTCGTTCCTGCATACCCCCGCTCGACGAATAGATGTGCTGCTGATTCCAGCAGCACTTTGCGGGTTGCGCGCGCCCTGTCCTGCACTCCGGTTCCACCTTCGCTCAAATGTTCCACCGCTACGACGGGAAAATTCAGGCACCCCCATGGAGGCACATCCGCAGCGCGCGAAGATCTTATTATTCTTGGGCCATGCGTGGGCACGGGCGGCACCGCACCCTGTGCACCCCTGCCGGGCAGAATCGTTTCACCTGAGCGCGAGGGCCCCTCCCCGGACCGACGCCGCAGCGCCCCGGAAGCGGCGCCCACCAGGCGCGTTGACCTTATTCCAAGCGCCTCGAGTTCTTTCTCCGCCTCGCACACGGGAGGCCGGCGGCTTCCGTTCGGGACATTCCCCTACACCCGAATTGGTGATTGCGGAAATCGCGGAAGCGAAATTAACGTAATGGCCACGATGTTTTTGGGCTCGCCCGAAATCGACGACCCGCGTCCGCCACAGCGCGCTCAGACACGCCCGCTCGACGCCGACAGCCGTAGGGCATAGCCCGCCCCCCACTCATGTCCCCGAGTGGATCGCTTCCATCCCGACCCGCGCCTGCGCCCCGGGCATCGAACCGCTCGGCGCAGCCTCGAGAACGGCAGTCGCATGACAGCTCATCGCATCCTTTCCTGGTCTCCCGCCGCCATCGTCTTCGACTGCGACGGAACCCTGATGGACACGGAACAACACTGGCAGGAGGCCCGGAGCATCACCTTCCGGGCGTTCGGCCTCAAACCGCCGGCCGGGTTCGCCGACCGGGCAAAGGGCATGCACTACACCGAGTGCGGCGCGCTCATGGCCGAGGAGACCGGAAAACCGAACCTCGTGGAGGACCTGACCGCCACGCTCCTCACCACCTTCACCACACTGGTCGACGGGGACCCTGTCACCATGCCGGGCGCCGCCGCGCTGGTCCGGCTGGCCGCCCGCCACCTCCCTCTCGCCGTGGCGAGCAACTGCCCCCGCGAGGTGGTGGAGTCATGCCTCGACCGGGCCGGGCTCCTCAGTTGCTTCGGCCACGTCGTGGTCGCCGGCGAGGACGTACGCCCGAAGCCTCAGCCCGACGTCTACAGGGTGGCCGCCCGTCTCTGCGGCGTGCCGCCCGAGGAGACGCTGGCCGTGGAGGACTCCTTGACCGGCATGGAGGCGGCCCGCCGGGCGGGCCTGCGCGTCCTCGGCATCGGACCGTGCCCGCCGGGTCCGGAGGCGGAGAAGGCCGACCTGTGGGTCGCGAGCCTCGCCGACAGTGAACTGCTGTCGTGGGCCCGCAGCCGGATCGGCGCGTAGAGGGCACCGGCCCACCCGGTACGCGGGCCGGTACGGCCCGCGTACGTGAGACGGCCGTCCGCGGCCGGGGAGAGCCAAGGAACGGAGTCCGCCTCGGGCGGGGAACGATCAGCCGGTGGGGAGACGAGACGCCAGGTGGGGTTCTCCTCCAGGATCTCCGGGCCGCCGCGGCGGTGGATCGCGCCGTCGACGCCGCCCCCGCCGAGCAGGGAGGAGTCGGCCGCGTTGACGAGGGCGTCGGCGTGCTCGCGGGTGATGTCGCCCTGGGCGAGGGGGAGGGTGGTCATGTCTGCCGCAGCCTCCTCCAGACGGCCTTCGCCGCGTTGTGACCGGACATGCCGTGGACGCCGGGGCCGGGCGGGGTGGCCGACGAGCAGATGAACACGGCCGGGTGCGGGGTGGAGTACGAGAACAGGGAGAGCTTGGGGCGCAGCAGGAGCTGGAGGCCACTGGCCGCGCCGGAGCCGATGTCGCCGCCGACGTAGTTGGCGTTGCGGGCGGCGAGTTGGGGCGGGCCCGCGGTGGCGCGGGCCAGGACGCGGTCGCGGAATCCCGGGGCGAAGCGCTCCAGTTGGCGTTCCAGGGCGTCGGTGAGGTCGCCGGTCCAGCCGTTCGGGACGTGGCCGTAGGCCCAGAAGGTGTGCTTGCCGGCCGGTGCCCGGGTGGGGTCGGCGACGCTGGGCTGGACGGTGATGAGGAACGGCCGGTCAGGGGCGCGGCCCTCGCGGGAGGCGGCGCGCAGGGCGGTGCCGATCTCGGCGCTGTCCGCGCCGATCTGCACGGTGGAGGCCCTGCGGGCCTCGGGCGCGGTCCACGGCACCGGGCCGTCCAGCGCGTAGTCGATCTTGAAGACGCCGGGGCCGTAGCGGTAGTTCGCGTAGTAATTGCCGAAGCCGGCGATGCGGGCGAGGGCGGTGGGCGAGGTGTCGAAGACGTACGCGCGGGCCGGCGGCAGGTCGTCGAGACGCTTGACCTCGTAGTCGGTGTGGACCGCGGCGCCGAGGTCTTTCAGGTAGTCCGCGAGGGCGTCCGAGATGGCCTGGGAGCCGCCGCGGGCGACGGGCCAGCCGCGGGCGTGCGCGGCGAGGGCGAAGACCAGGCCCACGGCGCCGGTGGCGAGGCCGCCGAGGGGCGCCATCACATGGGCGACGAGTCCGGCGAACAGGGCCCTGGCCCGCTCGTCGCGGAAGCGGCGCATCAGCCAGGTGGAGGGCTGCAGTCCGACGAGACCGAAGCGGGCGAGGCCGAGCGGGTCGCGGGGCAGCGCGGTGAGCGGCAGGGACATGAAGTCGCGGGCCAGGGTGTCCCATCGGGGCAGGAAGGGTTCGACCAGGCGTCGGTACGGGCCGGCGTCGCGCGGGCCGAAGGAGGCGGCCGTCTCGCCGACCGACCGGGACAGCACGGCCGCCGTGCCGTCGAGGAAGGGGTGGGCCATGGGCAGGTCCGCGTGCAGCCACTCCAGGCCGTAGCGCTGCAGCGGGAGGGCCCGGAACGCGGGCGAGTTGATGCCCAGCGGGTGGGCCGCGGAGCACGGGTCGTGCCGGAAGCCGGGCAGGGTCAGTTCCTCGGTGCGGGCGCCGCCCCCGACGGTGCCCTTCGCCTCGAACAACGCGACGGAGAACCCGCGCCGGGCCAGCTCCGCGGCGGCGGTCAGTCCGTTCGGCCCCGCACCCACCACGACCACATCGAGCATCGACACCACCTTCGGAACTCCTTCGTCGGCCGACGGCACCCGGAGGCAACCGGGAGACTCAGGATATGCCGGGCCGCCGACAGTCCCCCGCGGTTCGGGTCACCTCCGCCGGGCCCGGCGATCAGGCCCCGCCGGAACCCGGAGCGCGGGCTCCGCCACCGGCCTCGACGTCAGGCTCCGGCCGACAGCAGTCCCGCCACCCGGCGGGCCGTGGCCCCGTCGCGGGCCGTGGTGAAGGGGAGGTCGTTGCCGCCGGTGATGCGGAACGGTTCGCCGGCGCGGGTCAGGTGGGCGCCGCCCGCCTCCTCGACGAGGAGCAGGCCCGCCGCGTGGTCCCAGGCCGCTTCCCAGGTGAATGCGGTGGCGTCGGATTCGCCGCGGGCGATGGCGAGATACTCCAGCCCGGCCGAGCCGCAGGAGCGGGGGGCCACACCGTCCGTCCTCAACGCGAGGAGGGAGCGCTTCTGGTCGTCCGTCGTGAAGTCCGGGTGGGAGGTGGCCACGCGCAGGTCGCGGTCGGGGTCCGGGGAACCGGCGTGCAGCCGCACCCCGTCGAGGAAGGCGCCCTGGCCCCGTACGGCAGTGGCGAGTTGTTCGCGGACCGGGGCGAATGTCCACGAGGCGTGGACGACTCCGCCGAGCGCGAGGGCGACCAGGGTGCAGAATCCGGTGTCGCCGTGCACGAACTGCCGGGTGCCGTCGACCGGGTCGACGATCCACACCGGCGCCTCGCCGCGTATCCCCTCGTACGACGCCGGGTTGGCGTGCACCGCCTCCTCGCCCACCACGACCGAGCCGGGCAGCAGGGTGGACAGCGCCTCGGTGAGGTACAGCTCGGCCTGCCGGTCGGCGTCGGTCACCAGGTCGTGCGGGCCGGACTTGCGGTCGATCTCGTGGTCGGCGAGCCGGCGCCAGCGCGGCATGATTTCCTGGGCGGCGGCCTTGCGGACGGCGTCCTCCACGTCGACGGCGTGCTGTGCGAGAAACTCTTCGATGGTTTCGTTGTCCTTGATCATGCCTCCCATGAGAACATGCCCCACTGACAAACCCCACCCGTTCGGTGCACTCCAGGTGGTATCCGCATGAATATGGGTCCTCGGTCCGAGGGAGTATGGGCTCAGCGGCCCACCGCGTAGCCCTGCATGCCGCGCGGGTTCGCCGCCGCCGAGAGCACGCCCGTGGCCGGGTCCCGGGCGACCGCGCACAGCCTGCCCTCCGACCAGGCCTCGCCGACCGTCACCTCATGGCCCCGGCGCCGCAGCTCCCGCACCACCGCCGGGTCCGTCCGGGACTCCACGGTGACGCTGCCGGGGCGCGTGCCGCGCGGGTAGAAGGAGCCGGGGAAGCTGTCGTGGTGCCAGTTCGGGGCGTCGATCGCGCCCTGCAGGTCGAGCCCGCCGCGTACCGGGCCGCGCAGCGCGACGGCGAGGAAGAAGTGCAGCTGCCACTGGTCCTGCTGGTCCCCGCCGGGCGTGCCGAACGCCATCACCGGCACCCCGTCGCGCAGGGCGACGGACGGGGTGAGGGTGGTCCGGGGGCGGCGTCCCGGCGTGAGCGTGTTGGGCAGTCCGTCCTCCAGCCAGGTCATCTGGAGCCGGGTGCCGAGGGGAAAGCCGAGTTCGGGCACGACCGGGTTGGACTGGAGCCAGCCGCCGCTCGGGGTGGCCGCGACCATGTTGCCCCAGCGGTCGACGATGTCCAGGTGGCAGGTGTCGCCCCGGGTGGCCCCGTCGCCCAAGACCTCCGGTTCGCCCGGCACGGGGGACGTGGGGTGCTGGGCGACCGTCGGCTCGCCGACGCCCGGCACGGCGGCGCCCCTCCCCCGGGACCCCGCCTCGCGCGGGCCGTCCACGCCGGCGGCCGCCGCGCGCGCCTGCGCGCTCAGTCGCGGGGTGCGCCCGCCGGGACTGCCGGGCCGCAGCGCGTGTGAGGCCCGGGGTCCCACACGGGTGCGCCGCTCCGCGTTGTACTCCGCCGACAGGAGGTCGTCGAGCGGCACCTCGGCCGCGTCCCCGTACCAGGCCTCCCGGTCGGCCATGGCGAGCTTGCTGCCCTCGATCAGCAGGTGCGTGTAGTCGGCGGAGCCGTACGGGGGCAGTTCCGGCGGGAGCAGGGCGAGCTGCTGGAGCAGGACGGGGCCCTGGCTCCAGGGGCCCGCCTTGCACACGGTCCAGCCGTTCCAGTCGTACGTCGCCGGGGTCTCGTACGTCGCCGACCAGCCGGCGAGGTCGGCGGCGGTCAGCGTGCCGGTGCGGTGCTCGCCGCTGGTGTCCAGGGTGGGCCGCCCGGCCTGCCGGACCAGGGCCTCGGCGATGAAGCCGGTACGCCACACCTCCCGCGCGGCGTCGATCTGCGCCTCCCGGCCGCCCGCCCCGGCGACCTCGGCCAGCAGCCGCCGCCAGGTGGCCGCGAGGGCCGGATTACGGAACAGTTCGCCGGGGCGCGGTGCCCGGCCGCCGGGCAGGTACACCTGCGCCGAGGAGGTCCACTCCGTCTCGAAGAGTTCCCGTACCGTCTCGACGGTTCCGCCGACGTTCTCCACGGGCGCGTGTCCGTGCTCGGCGTATCCGACGGCGTACTGGAGGACGTCGGCGAGGGAGCGGGTGCCGTGGTCGCGCAACAGGAGCATCCAGGCGTCGAAGGCGCCGGGCACGGCGGCGGCGAGCGGTCCGGTGCCCGGGACGAGGTCCAGGCCGAGCGCCCGGTAGTGGGCGGCGCTCGCCCCGGCCGGTGCGACGCCCTGCCCGCACAGCACCCGCACCTCGCCGCCGGCGGGCGCCAGCAGGATGGGCACCTCGCCGGCCGGTCCGTTGAGGTGCGGCTCGACGACGTGCAGCACGAAGGCGCCCGCCACGGCCGCGTCGTACGCGTTGCCTCCGCCCTCCAGGACGGCCATGGCCGACTGGGACGCCAGCCAGTGCGTGGACGACACCATGCCGAAGGTGCCCTGAAGGGTGGGACGGGTGGTGAACTGCATCTCTCACCTCGGTGTTCGCGCGTGCCGGCGGCCTTGCCCGTCCTCTCTGCCCGCGCCGGGGAGAACCCGGGGAGAATTCGGGGGGTTTCGGTGGCGGATATGTGGTCCGCCGAAGCGGCTGCGGCCGACGCCGGTGGAAGAACCTGCGGCCACCGCGGCGGGCGGCCCCGCCCTCTCGCTCGCCCGTCCTCCCGCTCAGCCGTTCGCTCCCGGCGCCCTCAGTGGTCGCAGGAAGCGGCTCGGTTCGCCGCTCCAGGTGATGACCAGGGCGTCCCGGGCCCTGGTGGCGGCGACGAAGAGCAGTGAGCGGGCTCGTCGCAGTTCACGCTGATGGCGTGTTTTGTCGGTGCTCTCCCAGGCGTCCACGGACGAGCGGGGGACCTTGCCCTCGGAGACACCGGCGATGATCATGCATCGGTATTCCAGCCCTTTGAAGCGGTACATGGTGCCGACGTGGACGCCCTCGCCACCCTTGGGGCCATCGGAGGTGATCTTCGTCGCGACGATGCCGCGCCGGGCGAGCCGGTCCACGACGTCGTCCGCCATGTCGTTCGTGGGCACGCAGACGGCGACGGATTCGCGAGCCACGTGGTGCCAGGCCCGCACCTGCTCGGCCACGAGGTCGAGCTCATCGTCCCAGCTCTCGGCACCGCGCAGCCATGGACGCATCCCGTGCAGCACCGACCGGTACCCGCCCAGGTCGTCCGTGCCGCCGTCGAGGTCGTCGTAGTCCGTGCCGTCCAGCAGGTGGGTCGCCGACTTGAGGATCTCGTGGGTCGTGCGGTAGCTGAGCGTCAGCCTGGCCGACCGGCCTCGGATGTGGACGCCCAGGCTGCCGAGGGTGACCTGGTTGTCGTAGATGCGCTGGTGGGTGTCGCCGACCAGGAAGAGGTCGTCCGGTTCCTGCGGGGCCATCGCGCGGAGCATCTTCCAGTGGGCGGGGCTCAGGTCCTGGGCCTCGTCCACGACGATGTGCCGGTAGCGGTGGCGCAGCCAGGCTCCGGTCCCCGACTCGGCGTGGATGTTGCCGGGGCCCGCGTTCTCCTCCTGTCGCTTCCTGCGCTCCTCGATCTTGTGTCGGCGGGCGATCTCCAACTGGGCGGCGCGTTCGGCGACTTGGCGGTACGTTTCCAGGCCGCTCACTTCCAGCCGTTGCGTGAAACGCTCGGCGAGCTGCCAGATCTCCGCGCGGTCGGGGCGGGTGACACTGCGGCCCCGCCCGGCGCGCCGGGCGCGGAAGTACTCGGAGCGGGAGGCGACGGCCTGTCCGAGGATGACCTGGTTCCACTCGTCGCTCAGGAATTCGGCGTCCCACCGGTTCTCACCCGTCTCCAGCAGGAGTTGGCGCCATTCGAGCAGCGCCTGCGCGTCGTCGATGCGGCGCTTGCCGCTACCGGGGGCGGACTCGCTGACCACCCTCGTCGCCAGCTGATCCACATGTGTGATGTCGACCCGGGCGAGCGTTTTGGGGCCTCCGAGCGACATCAGGCGGGTGCGCAGGTCGGCTGCGAGATTCCGGTTGAACGTGGTGAGCAGGACGGGCTTGGTGTGGCCGGGGGGCAGGCGGTCGACGAGGTGCTTGACCCGGTGCAGGGCCACGATCGTCTTGCCGGTGCCGGGGCCTCCGCTGACCCGGGCCGGGCCGGAGTAGGCGCGGTGGACGAGCTTCTCCTGGGTGGGGTGCAGGAACACCTTCCACCGGCCGAAGTCGCCTTCCTCGATGATGCTCTGGAGGGAGGCGTCGTCCGTGATCACCACGGTCTGCGAACGTTCGACGGCGGTCTGCCAGTCGTCGGTGTCGACCGGCTTCCTCGCCCCGTCGTCGCGCCGGCCGGCGAGCGGGTCGGTGACCTGTTCCATGACCTGGTCGTAGGGGACGCCGTCCCGGAGCCTCAGGAGCACCTCCCCCGTGTGCCGGGGCGCGTACTCGGCCAGGCCCAGGAGTTCGTCGTCCGTGGTCAGCTTGAGGACTATGGGGACGAGGGGTTCCGCGACGCCCAGATCGGCCAGTTGTTCCGCGGTGAACTCGGAGAACAGCCGGGCTTCGTCGTCGGCCGCGGACTGCGGGACGGTCTCGGGCCGCGGTTCGGCCGGCGGGGACGGCGGTGCCGGGGACAACGCCGGGGCCGGCTCGGCGGGGAGCGCCTGCGCCGTGGGCGCCGTCGGCCGCAGCACGCCTTCCTCGACGACCTGGAGGTCCACGTACTCGATCGCGCCGGTCACCTGGTTGATGCCGTACGTGAGCCGGTCGAGGTTGCGGTGGACGTGACCGCGGTGCTTGACGGAGACGAGGAGCCAGTCGTCGCCGGCCAGGCGGAGCAGGAGGGCGCGGTACTCGCGGTTGACGCGCGCCGACCAGAGCCGGTCGTGTCCCTTGAGCTGCTTGAGGTCGAAGCCGCCCGCCTCGGGGTTCTTGCGGAACTCGTGCTGGAACTTGTACACCGCGCCGACGATCGCCCGGTCCAGCTTGACGATCTCCTTGTCCGCCTTGTCGAGCAGCCGCAGGGTCACGCCCGTCGGCGTGCCGGGGCCGGTGCCGGTCATCGTGCTTGCTCCTCGTGGTCGTTCGGGTCGTCCAGGTCGTCCGGTGCGGTACGGAGCCCGGGAGGCGGGCCGGTCAGTGCGTGCGCCAGTTCCTCGACGGTCCACCCGGTCGCGGGGCGGACCAGCCAGCCGGCCCGCGCGTACGCCTCGTCGCGGCGCACGTCGTCCGGATCGGGTTCGCCCTCCGCGTCCGGCTGGGGGGCCAGGACGACGCCGACGCGGTGCGCGGGCCACGCCAGTTCGGCGGGCCAGGCGTCCTGGCCGAGTTCGAATCCCGCCACGGGTGCCGGCACGCCTCCGGCGGCCAGTCCCTCGGCCAGCTCGGCGAGACCGGGTTCGTCGACGAGATAGGCGAGCACCTCGTCCCAGGCGGGGTCCCGTACGGCTCCGCCCTGGTCCGTCACGGCTTCGGCGGGGTCCTTCACCGTCCCGGCGGGGGCGCTCGCCTCCTTCTCGGCGGTGCTGGCGTCCGGGGACGACGCGGCGCGCGTCTCCCGCTCGGCGGCCTGCCGGTGCGACTGGAGCCAGCCCGCGCCACCGGTCACGGCGAGTTCCACGGGGTCGAAGCCGGACAGAGCGCTGCTCACCAGCTGCACGCCGTCGCCCTCGCCGTCGTTGAGGAACTGGAGCAGGTTGGACCAGTACAGCCAGGCCTGCCAGCGCCTGCGGTGCGCGTTCTCGTCGGCGGCGATGGTCTCGGCGCCGTCGTCGAGCACGGTCAGGGCGGTCCACACCGCCGCGGCCTGCCCGCGGCGCAGGTCGAGGGCGATGGTGAGGGGGCAGCCGCTGCCGTCCCGGGTCGCCATGACCTGTACGCCCCCGCGTCCGCCGGCCAGCCGTTTGCCGGCCAGCGCCTCGGCGACGCGTTCGGCGGTCCGCGGTCCGTCGGCCAGGGCCCGGCTGGTCGCCGAGACCGCGGCGAATCCGGCGAGGGCGCTCTGTACGCGCCGCCGCCAGACTCCTGGGTCGGGGGTGGTGAGGTAGCCGATCAGGGTGTTGACCGGGTTGATCCACACGAAGCGCGGCAGGTCACGCGGGTCGCCGCCGTGCATGCGCCGGTGAAGGTCGGACGCTGTCTTTTGCGCGGTGTTCCGGTAGGGCTCCCACACCGGGTCCAGGGGTGGTTTGCTCCGGCCGGTCCAGGCCCTGACGTCGTCCCAGGTCAGCTGGAAGACCTGCCAGCCGTGCCCGGAGCGCAGCCGGGTGCGCTTGGCGGCGTCGGCGGCGACGCGGTTGTGTTCGGGGCTCGCGTGGTAGCGGTAGCCGTCGAGGTAGACGGCGACCCGCCGCCGGTCGTCGTCGAGGCTGCGGAAGACCACGTCGGGCACGGTGAAGCCGAGGTCGGTCTGGGTCTCCATGCGCCAGCCGCTGACCGTGCCGTCGGGCGCCGTGAAGCGCAGGGTGGTGTCGCGTTCCCCGTCCGGGCTCTGCGAGGTGCGCACGCTGACGTCGTCGTCGTCCTTCGCCCAGTCGAGCAGTCCGCGCCGGAACAGCGCTTCGAGTTCGCTCTCGACCTGCCGGACCAGGGAGATGTCCCGGGTGGTGTCCGCTTCCTCGGCGTGCCAGCCCTCGCCGGTCCGGCCGAGCAGTTCGCCGAGCATGTCCAGGGCGTGTTCGCGGGAGACCAGTTCGTACTCGTTGTCGGCGACGTGCCGCAGCAGGCAGCGGTGGCAGGCGGGCCGGCCCTCCGTGACGCAGACGCAGCTCTCGATCGCCTGGCGGGCGCGGGTCAGTACGTCGTGCAGGCCGTCCGGGCCGGCGAGGCGGTGGAGGTAGCCGGTGCCGCCGGGCAGGGTGTCGTACAGGACGAGGAAGTGCCTGCGGACGTCGCCGTCACCGCCCGGTTCGGGCATCGAGTCGGTGACCACGGCCAGGTGGTCGGGGTCGCCTCCGTAGCTGCGGGCGATGCCGGCCAGCAGCAGCGCCTTGAAGGAGGCGAGGCGTTCGGCGGTGTGGGCGGTGACGGCCGGGATCAGGATGCGCAGGGCCTCGCTGCGCAGTTCGTGGGCGAGCAGCAGTCTCACGCCCTGCTGGGTCTGCCGGGTGCTGTCGACGCCGTCGCGCAGCCGGGGGCACCAGGGCCGGTGGTACTTCGTGGCGTTGACCGGTACGAGGCTGTCCTGCTGCTGGGCGGCGGGCCCGCCGTCGGCGTCGGCGAAGCCGCAGGCGTCGCAGACCCAGAAGGGGTTGATCCGGACACGGCGGCCGGCGAAGGCGTCGTCGGTTCCGGTGTCCACGCGGGAGGCGCCGACGTTGATGTGCCGGATGACGGCCCGTCGGCTGAACTCCCAGCCGAAGGTGGCCTTGTGGTGCTGCCAGGCGGAGTCGATGTGCTCGTGCGGGATGTCGACGGCGGGGATCACGGTGTAGTGGCGCCGTTCGCGTTCGTCGGTGTCGTCGCGGACCCGTACGTCGTCGCGCTGGTCGCGGGCGAGGACGCGGTGCGGGACCAGCACCTTGTGCAGGCATCCGACGTCGCCGATGGCGGCGGAGCGGCAGCGCGGGCAGGCGGTGGAGTCCTGCTGCGCCCGGTGGGTGCGGACGTGCCCGCAGTCGGGGCAGATCCGCCACCACAGCCAGGAGGGGCGGCCGGGGCTTCCGACGTCGAGGCCGGTGATGCGGTGCTTGTAGCCCTGGACGTAGTAGTGGTTGCCGGGTGCGAGGTCCTCCAGCGCGAGACGGGCCGAGCGGTCGTACTTGAGCACCTTGCTGCGGTGCTGGACCTCACGGGCCCCGCCGTCCTGGCCGGGTGCCTCCTCGCGCCAGGTGAGGGTGGCCTCCAGTTCGGTCACGGAGTCGACGAGGCTGTAGTTGGGCAGCAGGCCGAGGTCGACGAGCGCGCCGTGCGCGGTCTCGCGGCCGAGTTCGCCGGAGCGGCGGGCGACCGCGCGCCGTTCGGCGCGCAGTTCCCTGCCCTGCCGTTCGTGTTCGGGGTCGCCCGCCACCAGCGCGCGGTGCGCGGCGTCGATGTCCTGCATACGGCGTTGCAGTTCGCCGCGCCGGTCCTCCCACTGCCGGCGGGCCCGGTCCAGGGCGTCGGCCAGGCCATCGGCGGCGTAGTGTCGCAGCTCGTCGGCGGCCTGGGGGCTCACGCCCGTGCCGCGGGCCTCGTCCCAGGGCGGGAAGTAGCCGAGGAAGGTCTCCACCAGGCGGGGTCCGGCGGCGCGGGCGGCCCGCTGGAACTCGGCCTGCCAGGCGGACGCGCCGAAGAGGTCGGCGGCCAGGTGCGGCATCGGGCGGACCGGCCCTTCCCCGTCCTTTGGAGCGGAGGGCAGGCGTCCCGCGGCCACCAGGTCCAGCAGGTGCGCCGTGTACTGGCGGCGCAGGATCTCCACGGCGGACAGGAAGCAGCCGGGCGGCCGGATGTCTCCGGCGATCATCTGCCGGGGGTCGTCGAGGTAGTAGCGGTCCCGGGGGCCGCGGTCGACCATGGTGAGCAGGTAGGCGTTGCCGGTGGCGCGGCCCGCGCGGCCCACCCGCTGCACGTAGTTGGCGGGGCCCTTGGGGAGGGAGGCGAGGACCACGGCGGACAGGTCGCCGATGTCGATGCCGAGTTCCAGGGTCGGGGTGCAGGACAGGACCTGGGGGTTGGCGTAGTGGGCGTCGGTGCCGGCCCGGAACGCCTTCTCGACCGCTTCCCGTTTGGGGCGGCTGAGGGTGCCGGTGTGCTCGGCGGTGTTGATGGTGAAGACTCCGGCCTCCCGGTACATCCGCCGGTAGAAGTCCTCGGTGTAGTCCCGCCGCCGGACGCCGCTCTCCAGGTCCTGGCCGGTGCGCAGGTGTCCGCCGCAGCGGTAGCGCGGGCAGGGCCTGCCGTGCCACTGGCCGGCCAGGTCGGGGTGGACGGTCTGCTGCCAGGAGCACCGGGGGCAGTGCGCGGAGGCGTCCGCGACGGCGTCGTCGGCGAGCTTGCGCACGTGCACGTGGCCGGGCTGGAGCCCGTACACGCGGGTGGTGCCGTCCTTGCTGGTACGGGCCGACAGGACGCCGGCGTCGACGAGGGCGGGCAGCAGCCGTACGAGGAAGGCGTTGGCGGCGTCGGGGCGCAGGCCGAGGCTGCGGCGGGCCCAGTCCTGGTACCAGCCGAGCCGGCCGGTGACGACGTCGAAGTCGTCGCTGCCCTGTTTGGGGCCGCCGAGCAGGAAGGCGGGCGCGGACACGCCGGGCGGGAAGGCGGGCATGCCGGTGGGGCGTCCGCCCCAGACCGCCCATCGGCGCACTCCGGCCTGGTCGATCCAGGGGTCCAGCCAGGCGTGCCGGACGGCGCCGCGGGTGCGCAGCCGTTCCAGGAGGCCGCGGACGTGGCCGGTCCAGTCGTCGGGTCCGGGCAGGGAGCCGTCGGCCAGGGCGATGTCGCCGGGGGTGGTGTGCAGCAGTTCGCGGACGATGTCGGCGACGGCGTCGGGGTCGGCCAGGGGGACGTCCGCGGCGACGGTGCGGGTGAGTTCCAGGGTCCGGCCCTGCCGGGAGCGGAGTCCGAACTCCAGGACGGCCGAGAACGCGAGCCGCTGCGCGATGAGTTCCCAGGTGGCCCGCGATCCGTGGCCGCGGCCCGCGAGGAGGGTGTCGACACCGCGGACGACGTGCAGGTCGGGTGGGATGACGGCGGCGCGGACGGCCTTGCTGTCGACGACGTCGGCGATGAGGTCGGCCGCCAGGTCGCTGAGCGCGATCGGCTCGTCCTCGTCGATGTGGCCGGCGAGCAGGGCGCGCAGGGAGAAGGTGTAGGAGCGGTTGGCGACGTATCCGGCGCGGTGGGCGGCGTCCTGCACCGAGTCGTTGAACAGGAGGGTCTTGTTCTCCTTGAGGTTCTTGTCGAGCTCACCGCCGGTGAACAGCTGGGTGATGGAGGCGGCGGCCAGGGCGGCGAGCCCGGTGCCGAGGAAGCGGATGGCGTTGAAGGTGCGGCAGGCCGGGCACTGGTCGCCCAGCGCGGCCCGGTCGTCGGAGAGGTCGGTGACGACGAAGGCGCTGTCGTGCAGGGTTTTCGGCGCGCGGGGGCCGCCGTCGTCGGACGGCGGTTCGAAGTCCGTGTCGGGCGACAGCGGCCGCAGCCGGCCGGTGAGGCCGTCGAGGACCATGACGGTGGGACCGCTGCGGGGTTTCTCGACGGCGAAGGCCGCCTCGTACGCCTGGTGCGGGGTGGCGGCGATGAGGTTGCGCACGCGGCGCTTGTCCCGGCTCACCGAGGCCCGGCGGATCTTGGTGGCGTTCATGTCCAGTTCGGCCGGGTCGGCCTCCGGGGACAGGGCGGCCCAGCCCGAGCGTCCGCACTCGCGGCAGAAGACGGCGGGCAGGAAGACCTGGGCGGGCGGTGTGGCGCTGTCCCCGGCGGGGGCGGTGTCCGGCCCGTCGGCGGCGCCGTTCCCGGTGGGCGGGGCGCCCTGGCCCGCGGCCCCCACGGCGGTCCCGCCGCCGCTTCGGACGAGGGCTCCGCCGGCCGCGACCCGCTCGTCGTCCCACCGGAACTCCGCGCGGGAGGCGCTGATTCCGCGCAGGACGCGGGAGACGGACCGCACCCAGTGGTGGATCTCGATGGACAGCAGCGGCCGGTCGGGGCGGCCGGGCTCGCGGGCGGTGGACAGGAGCGCGACGTAGCGGGCGAGGGCGCGGGCGGCGACGGCCGGGTTCTGCTGGACGGCCATGCCCCAGTGGTAGGCGTACCGGGGCAGTACCTCCATGACCTCGGCCATGGTGCGGGGGCGGCCGTCCAGGATCTCCAGGACGGCGGCGGTGAGCCGGTGGCGGCGCAGTTCGCGGCCGAGCTGCTCGGGGCCGAGCCCGCTCTTGCCGGTGAACGCGGCGGCGAGCTGGTCGAGGGCCTCACGGTCGCGGGTGGGGTCGCCGAGCCCGTCCACCTCCTGCGGCGACGGGAACGGCAGCCTGAAGTCGCTCTCCCCCGCGAACTCCTGGACACTGGCGCGGCTTTCGCCCACCACGGCGTCTTCGGGGAACGGCGTCCCGAAGACCTGCTCCGCGACCTCCAGCATGGATCCGCCGCCCGCCCCGGGCGTGCCCTCGCCGAGGGTGGCCGAGGTGGCGACGGGGCAGACGGGGCCGAGGGGGCGGCCGGGTTCGGCGAGGCCGGTGACGGCGCCGAGTCTGCGCAGCAGCATGGCGACGTCGGTGCCCTGGGCCCCGTCGTAGGTGTGGAACTCGTCGAGGACGACGTAGGCGAGGGCGGGGCCGTCCGCGGACTGCCACAGGCGCTGGTCCTCGGGCCGCTGGAGGAGCAGGTCGAGCATCTTGTAGTTGGTGATCAGGATGTCGGGGCGGGTGTGCCGGATCTCGTCCCGGTCCACGGCCACCCGCGGGTTGGCCTCCTTGAACTCCTTGGACGCCTTGTCTCCGATGTACAGGCCGGCGCGGACTCCGGCGTCCCTGAGCCGGGCGTCCCGGGGATTGTCCAGGTGGTCGTTGATGCGGTGGGCCTGGTCGGTGGCGAGGGCGTTCATCGGGTACAGCAGGACGGCCTTGACGCCCTCCCGGCCGGCCTCGCGCTCGCGCCGGCAGTGGTCGAGCAGCGGCACGAGGAACGACTCGGTCTTGCCGGAGCCGGTGCCGGTGGTCACCAGGGTGGGCCGGGCCGGTCCGTTCAGGGTCGACAGGCGCTGCCAGGCGGTGGCCTGGTGGCGGTGCGGGCGGAAGCCGCGCGGGTACCAGGTGAGGTGCCGCTGCCAGCTGTCGTCCTCGGCCGCCCGGAAGGGCGTGCGGATGCGCAGGTAGGGACCGCGGAAGATGCCGTCGTCGGGGTCGCCGAGGAACCGTTCCAGGGCGCGCCGGGTGCTTTCGTCCGCCAGGGCGTACGTCGTCGACAGGTACTGGCTCAGGCTGTCGCGTACCTGTTCGGCGGCGAGGGTCGGTCGCACCCCGGCTTCTCCTTCGGTGGTCCTGGTGGTTCCCCGACGGTGCTGCGGTCCGCCGGTGCCCGGTGTCGCGGTCCGTCCGTGGCACCGTGCGGGTCCCAAGGTAGTCGGAGATCCGGCGGCCGGTCCCGTCCGGTCGGCGTCCACCTGCGGCGACGGCACAGGGGGGTGATCCGGCCGGTGGTCGTGCGACGGCCGGTGCGGTGCCCGGAGGCGGCGGCTCAGACCCCCAGTTTGCGGCCGACGTACGCGACGCGCAGGGTGCGCTCGTCGTGCAGCAGCCGGAAGTGCAGCCGGCCGGGCTTGGGCAGGAACTCGCTGTGCCAGTCGAAGAGTTCGTCGCGTCCGCCGTCGGGGAACCAGCACAGTTTCCGGCGGTGCTGGAACTCGGTGCGCACATCGGACTTCCACTCGGGCGCGATGGGTCGGGCGGCCGGATCCCAGGTGGAGACGGCTTCCTCCAGTTCGGCGAGGCGTTCGCGCACCGGCCCCACCCACACCTCGGCCAGGCCCAGCAGGTCGCCTTCGACGCGCGGCAGGAACTGTAGGCGCGGGAAGAGCCGGGCCCGCTCCCGCCACAGCTCACCGCCGGTGCGTACGGCGTCCAGTCCGCCTCTGCGGACCGCGTCCGCGCCTTCCTTGATCCAGGCCCGGTGCGTCTCGTAGTGGTCCGGCAGGGACAGGTGCGGGACGCGGACCTCACTGACGGCCGAGCCGTCCGCGTCGCCCTCCTCCTCGACCAGTTGTTCCCGCTCCAGGGTGAGGTGGTCGGCGGCCCAACAGGGTTCCACCGGCAGCGAGACACCTAAGCCCTTCATGAGGTGGGCCGCCCCCAGCCCCACCACCGTCCGGCCGTCGTGGCGGTACTCGATGTCGTAGTAGCCCTCGCCGTCGGGGAAGGCCGCCCGGTGCGGGTACTTGGTCTGCATCTGGAGCATGAGCTTCCAGACGTCCCGGTTCCGTGGGTTGCCGTGCCACTTGCCGATGGGATGGCCCTGCGCGAGCTGGAGTCCGGTGACCGGTTCCCGCGCGATCAGGACGGTGCCGGGTTTGTCGTTCCGCCAGACCTTCAGGACGGCGGTGGCGAAGTCCGTCATGGCCCGGTCGGCCCTGCCCGGATCGCACGCCGACTCGCAGGATCTCTCGTTCAGAAACAGTTGTGGCACGTCTCCCCCTCCGCTGTCGTCCCCGCGCCGTTCCCCTCCCCGCACCGTGGTGTGCGGGCTGCCGCAGCCCGGTCGGCAGCCGGGCGGCGGGTCATCAGTCGAGCAGCCGCTCCAGCGTGTTCTCCAGCTCGTCGAAGAAGCCCTCGGGCCACTGGTCGAGCCGTCCGTCCCGGTCGATGTGGGGGCTGACGATGTCGACGCCGGAGCCGTCGCGGTCGCCCCGGAAGTAGTGGAGTACGGCCCGCTCGGGCGCCAGCAGCCCCTGCTTCACGGCAAGCCGTACGCCGTTGAGGACGTGGTCGCTGTGCGTCTCGACGACCAGTTGTGCGCCCTGGGCGGCGGCGGACGCGGCGAGGATCGCCATCCGGGTCTGCCCGTGCGGGTGCAGATGCGCCTCGGGGTTCTCCAGCAGGACGAGGGACCCGGGCCGGGCCGTCAGGCAGGCCACGACGATCGGCAGGGCGTAGGTGAGACCGAATCCGACGTTGGTGGGCCGGCGGCGGGGCCCGCGCGGGCCGGAGAAGCCGTACGACAGCCGCACCACGTCGGTGCCCTCGATGGCCGCGGCCTGGATGTCCACGCCGGGGCACAGCTCGCCGATCCAGGCGGCGGCCTGGGCGAGCAGTCCCCGGTCCCTGCTGCCGGGGTGCCGCAGCGGTTCGGGGACGACCCCGTCCCTGCTGCCGTGGTGATGGCGCAGGTAGTTGACGGTGTGCTCGCCGCGTACGCCGAGGAAGCCGCGCCCGATCGCGGTGTGGTGGTCGCGCGGGTAGAACTCGGCGGGTGAGATCCGGTCGGCGTGCAGGTACTGGAACCCGGCCGTGAAGTAGCCGGGGATGACGGCGGCCTCGCCGGGCGGCGGTGTGGTGCCCGCGTTGGTCAGCGGCAGGTCGGCGCTGACCAGCGGCAGCAGGTTCTGTTCCTTCTCATACCCGACGGTCCAGGAGTACCGGTAGGCGCCCTCGCTGACCGCGAGGGTGATCTCGGGCTCGTCACCGGTGAAGTCCTCGTGCAGTACGTCCTGACCGGTGCCGAGGCCGACCAGTTCGCCGTTGAGCAGGAAGCCGGTACCGGGCACCGCGCCGAGCTTCAGCTGCCCCTCCCGGGCCGCTTCGTCCGCCCGGTCGAGATCGCCGGCGGTGTACGACTGGTGCAGCAGCGCGAGGGCCTGTAAGACGCTGCTCTTGCCTGAGGAGTTCAGGCCGGTCAGCAGGGTGAGCGGGCCGAGCGGCAGATCGACGTGCTGGAATGCCTTGAAGTTCGTCAGCGCCAGCCGGTCGATCATGCCCACCATCTCCCCCGGAAAAGCTCGTTCATCATGCCGAACCGTGTCTGCACCTTCTTCGGATCGCCGGTGGCGACCGAGATGGAGCGGTCGAAGTCCCAGTCCTTCATCAGCCCGAAGAACCCCTTGAGCACCCTGTCACGCGACGCTACCAAACGATCACGCCCGTGATCGTCGAGTACGGCCAGATTGACCGAGACGGCTTCGAACAAAGCCTTGTTGATGGGCGACTTGGCCCTGGCACCCCGCCACTTCCGGAAGGCGTGGTCGCCGAAGAGGTCCGACGCGCAGCGCATCGCGGCCTTGAACTCGATCGCCAGCAGCTCCCGTTGCTCCGGGATCAGCCGGTTGATGCGGTGCATGGCGTCGACGAGGAACTGGTCGAAGTCCCGTTCCGCGTGCTCGGCCGGGTCGCTCATGCGGAACGCCATGAACCGCAGGACCATCTCCCGGTCCGCCATCCGCTCGTTCGACACGCTCTCGCCGGTCGCGGTCAGGAAGGCCGGGTCCTCCGCGAGGTCGGCGAGGTAGTTGCGCGCCGCTCCGCCGATCATGGCGTGCCGGATCTCCTGCGGCTTCAGCGGCATGCCGCCGGTGTTGATCCGGGAGAACACGTTGAACTTGACCGTCTCCGGCGTTCCCTGCTGGATGATGTGCACCACGAGCTGCGTCTCGCGCAGCCGGATCTTGAGCCGCCCGGACAGGTCGGCGTACCCGCGGCCGTGGAACTGCTTGAGGTAGTCCAGCCCCCGCAGCGTCAGCGGAGGCATGCCGACGGTCTCCGGCGCCATGAACCGGGCGATCGCCGTCAGCCGCTGGATGCCGTCCACGACGGCCCAGTTGTCCTCCTCGTCCTGCGCCATGTGGAACGACGAGATCGGAATGCGCAGCAGCAGTGACTCGATGAGGCTGCTCTGCTGGACGTCGCTCCAGATGCCGGCCCGGCGCTGGAAGTCCGGCGCCAGGTCGATCATGCCCTCCCGCAGCCGGGACAGCAGCAGGTCGACGGTGGTCGACTGGGTGTCGATCTTGATGCTCTCGGGCCGGAAGGGTGCCGAGATCGAGTCCGGCGCCTCCTCGGTACCGGCCTCGTCGGCGGGTTCCTCCAGTTCGACGCCCGTCGGCCGGCCGTCGTCACCGACCTCGACCGGCGCGTACTCGGAGAAGAGCCCGGCCAATTCGAGGTCGTCGTCCTCGTCGACCGGCAGATACCGCTGGTACCCCCTGGCCCGCTCGCCCCCGCCGGTCCGCCTGCTGCCGCTGTCCTCCAGGCCCGCCATGACTCCCCGTCGCCGCCCTCGTCCGTGACCGTGCCCACACGGTGTGTCCGCGATCAAGCCTATAGACGGCGAGCCGTGGCGTCAGTGCGGCAGGTCCAGTTCGGCGCGGACGGGCTCGTCGACCGACGCCCGTCGAGAAGTCGCCGCGCACTCGGAACCGGTTGCCGAAACGGCCGCAGCCCGGTGATCGCCCGGGCCGTCTCGCTTCGATGGAGCCGCCGCCATGAGTACGGCGGGTCCGCGACCGGGGCCAGTGGTCACGGACGTCGACAACGCCAACGGCTCGATGGCCGTCGCCCACCGGTTCACCGACGTGCGCGATACCGCGGGACGGACACCCGCGCCCCGAGCGGGACACACCGTCCAAAAGCATGAGCACTTTGGCCACAACTGCCCTCATGCCGCTCGTTTGAGCACTCACGTGACACTTGCCCGCCAGGTGCTCACACTTTGAGCCGCGTCCGGTATGCGGAGGCGAGGCCCACCCACCCGGGCTATGTGTTCACCCGTGCGTCGCCCCGTGCCGCGTCACCGACGTGGCGCCGTTGGTACCGGCCGGGCCCTTGGGACATCCCGGGAGCGAGGACGCGCCCACGCATTACCGGACAATTCAGCGAGGTGACGCCGCCTCAGATGGTCGGGGTGTCGTCAACAGCCGGCTTGTGAACCTCGACAACCAGTTTCCGCCCCGCGGAGAACTCGATGAATTCCGCACGGGTGGGGTAGGTGTCGATCGCGCGACGGTCACGCATGGGGCTGTCGCCTCCCTTGCGCCCCCGGGGAATCCGCTCCTCGAAGATGTCGACCTTCACGTCGGGAACCTCTTTGAGGCCCTGGCGCCAGATCTGCACGATGTCGGCGCCGAACGCCTGCCGGGCCGCAGCGTAAAGGGCCGTGAGGGACCCCTTGTCCGCACCAGGGACGAAAAGTGTCAGGTCCAGCACGACACCGGCGGACTGGAGGACCTCGATGGTCACCGAGCCGCTCTCGTCGGCCAAGTAGATCCCGGCTTCGTCCTCGCTGTCGGGAAGGCAGGAGACCTCTTCCTTGAATATGGTTCTCGCCGTGATCGAGCCGCCCTTGAAATCCTCACCGGACTCGGTCAGGAAAGCAGGGACATAGCAGTCGGGAAGCTTGAGTTCTGCCGTGTCGGCGGAAACGAAGACCCTGTCCTTCACGCCGAGCTTCATCACCTCTTCCAGCGAGAGGCGGCGAGCGGCGATCTTCTCCGTGTTCACGATTTCCCTTTCAGGTTGCACTGTCCCTCCGAACAAGGACGCTACCACGAAACCTTGAGGTCAACTGCCCAGCAATCTCAGGGTAAATGGCCTCCGATGACCCGCACGGGAGGATACCGAAGCGAGTACCGCTCGGCCGGGACACGCATCCGCCAACCAGTATCCCTCGTCATGATGTTGGGGATCAACTGGCGGTTGCATTTCGGTGCGTCGAGTAGCGCGGAGGAACCAGAAGAAAGCTTACGGTAGATATCACCCATATCGCCTCCGCGGAGGTGGCTGCGAGGTAAGGCGAACCATTCGTCGTGCATCTCGAAGAGCGAAGCAGAAACCAACCGGATGGTCCGGCAACGCAACAACGGAGACCCCCACCGGCGGCTTCCGAATGGAGCGCGAACCGGAAGTCGCGTACTGCCGGGCCCTCTTCGGTCAGGACTTCGGCGTAGTCGGCTGACGCCCGGTCGCTGATGTCTCGTCATGTCGGGCGGGGTGGGGAGCTGCTGGAGTTTGGCTGAGTGCGAGTGTGTTCTGGTGTGGATGAGTGAGCGCGGATGGGCGCGGTCACGGCCGGGGGTGGGTGCTGTCTTGGCCGGAAGGGGGGAATGGGGGTTCGTCTGCCGAATGCGTGACCTTTGCGGGTGGTGTTCGTTGGGTGGGGTGAGCAGGGCATGGCGACTTGGCGGAGGGGTGTGGGGTGGACGGAGGGCTGCGGGAGCTTGCGGCGCCGTTTGTCGTCCCCGGCCCGTCCGGGGTGGCGATCCGGACCCGGCTGAAGCGGCTCACCGCGGCCGATGAGGAGGTGTTGCGGCGGGTGGGCGCGCATCTGGGCGCGCTCGCCGGCCGCGATTTGAAGGCGCGCTGTCATGACGGCCCCGGGCACGACGCGCAGGCGTGGGCGGTGCGCAAGCGGGACCTGACCCCGCTCTCTTCGGCCCGCTGGGCGGGTGCGATCACCAAGGCGACGCACGAGCAGTGGGCGCTGGCCCGCCGCGGTGCGCTCGCCCACCTCCAGAACCTGCAAGCAGGGGTCCAAACTCTGCGGCACCGGCTGGCACTGCCACTCGGCGCGCAGGGGTCGAAGAGAGCCCCGGGTGGTTATCGCAGTCGGCGCGAGTGGCATGCCAAGGCCCGCCGGCTGCGGGTGCTGGAGGACCGGCTGGCGCGGGAGCGCGCCGCCTGGCAGGCCGGGCGGGTGCGTGTGGTGCGCGGCGGCAAGCGCCTGGCCCGGATGCGCCACCAGCTGCCCGCCGCACAACTCACCCAGGCCCAGTGGCGTGCACGCTGGGAGGCGGCCCGCTGGTTTCTGCGGGCGGACGGGGAGAGCGGCAAGCGCTACGGGAACGAGACGATCCGCATCACCCCCGACGGTGAGGTCAGCATCAGGCTGCCCGCCCCCCTCGCAGGCCTGGCCAATGCTCCGCACGGCCGGTATGTCCTCACCGGCCGGATCCACTTCGCGCACCGGGGGACGGAGTGGGCCGACCGGGTGGCCGCCAACCGGGCCGTCGCCTACCGCATCCACCACGACCCGGCCCGCGGGCGCTGGTATGTGACCGCCTCCTGGCAGACCCCCGCCTCCCCGGCGGTGCCTCTGGCGGCGGCGCTCGCGCACGGGGTGATCGGGGTCGACACCAACGCCGACCACCTCGCCGCCTGGCACCTCGACGTGCACGGCAACCCCACCGGGAATCCACGCCGCTTCTGCTACGACCTGACCGGCAGCGCGCAGCACCGGGACGCCCAGGTACGCCACGCCCTGACCCGGCTCCTGCACTGGGCCCGCACCTGCGAAGTGAAGGCCATCGCGGTCGAAGACCTCGACTTCACCGCGGAGAAGACCCGCGAGAAACACGGCCGCAACAAGCGATTCCGGCGGCTGATTGCCTGCCTGCCCACCGGCCGGCTCCGCGCCCGCCTCGTCTCGATGGCCGACCGGACGGGCATCACCATCGTCGCCGTGGATCCGGCCTACACCTCGAAGTGGGGCGCCCAGCACTGGCAGAAACCCCTCACCAGCACCACCCGCAAAACCAGCCGCCACGACGCGCCCAGGGGCATCCCATCCGGCGTCGGACGACACCGCCCCGCACCCACCGGAGTGATGGCTGCGGGCATCGGACCGTCCAGGCCGGACCGGATACCCCCGAGCGTGAGGGACCCCGCCGCCGCCTTCCCGGACCACGGACCCGATCCGTGCCACCGGACGCGGAACGAACGCGGGCGACCAGGACACCCCACACCGTTCGGGGCGTCCGCAGTGAGCGGGAACGGGTCCAGGACCCACTCCCGCTCACTGACTAGGAACGGTTCGGTACACAGCAGGCACGGACGTCGGCCTGCGCGTTCCTCGCCGGAGCGCGATCCCCTCACACGATCAAAACGACTACGCCGAAGCCCTGGGGCCCGGACCGGCAGGAGGGCCGTCGGCCGATCGCGCGGGCGTCAGCGCGGCAGATCCAGTTCGGCGCGGACAGTCTTGCCTACCGGCAGCCGGTCGAGGACCTCCCACCGATCGGCGAGCACGTCGACGAGGAGGAGGCCCCGGCCTCCGACGGCGGAGGCGTCCGGGGCGGCGATCTCGCCGGGGCGGGGTGGCCGGCGTTCGCCGCGGGTGTCGGAGACGTCGATACGGAGGACGCGGGCAAGGTCGGCGCCTGCCCCGGGGGCGTCGCATAAGGCCGCTGCTCCGCACAGCGTGAGCTGGAGCTCGAAGTCGCGGCCCGGTACGCGGCCGTGCGTGACGGCGTTCGCGCCCAGCTCGGCGACGATCAGGGCGGCGGCGTCGGACACGGCGGATCCGTACGGGTAGCCCCAGCTGTCCAGCCGGTACAGCGCGAGCTGTCGCGCGAGTCGGGCGCCCAGCGGGGTGGAGCTGAACCGCTGGGAGAACATACGTACGGTAACCGGCTTGCTGTGGGGGACGGTTGGCGTCATGGCCCCAATATGGCGGGCTCCGGGCGCCGTTCACCAGGTCAGCGACTCATACGCGGGATCAGCGTACGGGTTCACGGGATGGACAGTATGAGTAACCGTGCGTGACCATGGAGTGGTTGGCGGGGTTGGAAGGGCACGGGTGGACGGAGGGCCTGACATGACGACGGACGGCAACGGTATGGGTGGGGCGGGTGCCCCTGGGTGCGGTGGCGGTGAGCCGGATGTGTCGGACAGCCTGAAGACGTTCGGCGAGGTCGTCAAGGCCTTCCGGAAACGGGCGGGCCTGACACAGGAACAGTTCGCCCCGAGGGTGCAGTACTCGGTGCCGACGGTGGCCTCCATCGAACAGGGCCGGCGCTTCCCGCCGTCGGACTTCGTGAAGCGGGCGGAGGAGGTCCTGGACGCGTTCGGGGCGCTGCGGGGGGCGGCTCGGCATCTGTCACGGCAGCCGGGGCTCGCGAGTTGGTTCCGGCAGTGGGCGCGGCTGGAGGAGGAGGCGGTGAGCCTCTACACGTACGAATGCCGCCTGGTGCCGGGCCTGTTGCAGACGGAGGCGTATGCGCGCACGCTGTTCGTGAACCAACTGCCTCCCCTGTGTGACGATCAGATCGAGGCCCAGTGGGTGGCGAGGGCGGAGCGGCAACGGTTGCTGCGGGAGCGCCCGAACACGGCGTTCAGCTTCATCCTGGAGGAGCAGGTGTTCTTGCGGCGTACGGGCGGAGTCGAAGTGACGCGGGAAGTGATTGATCACGTTCTGCGACTGGCCGAGCTGCGGAACGTAGAGGTTCAGGTGATGCCGCAAGTGCGGGAGAACCATGCCGGGCTGGATGGCCCCATGCAGCTGGTGGAGACTCCGGATAATAAGTGGCTCGCCTACACCGAAGGGCAGGAAAGTGGGCAGTTCATCCACCAGTCCAAGGTCGTCAGCATGCTTCAGAGTGCGGTAAGTGATGTTTCCTGCCGTTTCACACCGATGTGATGACATGCCATAACGGGGTGATTCCGGCGGTCGAATGATCAACATCGCCGCCCTGGCCGAGCGCACGGCTCCGGCTCCCCGGTTTGGCTCGACAGCCGAGGTCAGGGGCCTGCTACCCACTGGGACGAAGTGGTGCGAAATTAGCTAGACCATCACTTACCGCACTCTCAGATGCGGTATGCCAGGATGCGCTCACAGGCTCTCTCCTTGGAAGACTCCCTGAGCCTGTTGCAGCAGATGCGAGGAGCGGTATGAGCGCTACAGACCTGGCCTGGTTCAAGAGTAGTTACAGCAGCGGTGGTTCCGGCGACTGCGTCGAGGTGGCGTTGTCA